>NZ_BAAASD010000007.1:0-297672 GCF_039532705.1 Streptomyces sparsogenes subsp. cuspidosporus
AGGCCGCCGGCGGGGCGCCGGGCACGGCCGCGAGCGACGACCCGGATCCGGACCCGGGCCGGGGGCGGGGCACCACGCCCGGCACCGCCCCCGGCGCCGGATCGGAGGTGACAGAAGCGGGTGTGGCAGAAGAAGACGTCCCCACTGTGCGGCTCCTGAGCAGTCCCGGCGTAAACGCCGTAGTCCGACACCGACAGAGTGGCAGACATGCCGCCCTCATATGCGCCGAGTTACGCAAGTGAGCCGCGATGAGGGGAAAAATCAGGTGAACAGCGTGCCGGAGCCGGGGTGGCGGTGCGGAGGGGACGCCTCGTACGGCGCATGGGCCCCACCCGGCACAGCCGCCCGCGGCGACCGGCGCGCCATGAGTCCTCAGTCTTCCCGCGAGCCGGCGTACATATCCTCCAGCAGGTCCTTGTATTCCCGCTCGACTACCGGTCGCTTCAGCTTCAGGCTCGGCGTCAGCTCACCGTGCTCGACGTCCATGTCCCGCGGCAGCAGCCGGAACTTCTTGATCGTCTGCCAGCGCTGCAGCCCCTCGTTGAGCCGCCGCACATAGCCGTCGATCAGCTCCCGCACCTCCTCGGTGGCCACCACCTCGGCGTACGACTTGCCCTCCAGGCCGTGCTCCCGCGCCCAGTCCATGATCGTGGGCTCGTCGAGGGAGATCAGCGCGGTGCAGTAGTTGCGGTCCGCACCGTGCACCAGGATGTTGGAGACGAACGGGCACACCGCCTTGAACTGGCCCTCGACCTCGGCCGGGGCGACGTACTTGCCGCCCGAGGTTTTGATCAGGTCCTTCTTGCGGTCGGTGATGGTGAGGTAGCCGTCCGGCGAGAGCTCGCCGATGTCACCGGTGTGGAACCAGCCGTCGGACTCCAGCACCTGCTCGGTCAGCTCCGGCAGCCCGTGGTAGCCCTGCATGATGGACGGGCCGCGCATCAGGATCTCGCCGTCCTCGGCCACCCGCACCTCCAGGCCCGGGAACGCCTTGCCCACCGTGCCGGTGCGGTACTCCACCGGGTTCAGGAAGCCGGGGCCGCTGGTCTCGGTGAGCCCGTAGCCCTCCAGGATGTTGATGCCGGCGCCGGCGAAGAAGTAGCCGATCTCGGGCGCGAGCGCGGCCGCGCCGGACACCGCGGCCCGCAGCCGCCCGCCGAACGCCTCGCGCAGCTTGGCATAGACCAGCTTGTCGGCGACGGCGTGCTTGGCCCGCAGGCCCATGGGCACGGAGGCGGTGCCGGTGCGGCGGAAGTTGTCCTGGGAGGTCTTGGCGTAGTCGCGGGCGACCTCGACCGCCCAGCGGAAGATCTTGTACTTGGCGGCCCCGCCCGCGCGCGCCCGCTGCGCCACGCCGTTGTAGACCTTCTCGAAGATCCGCGGCACGGCGCACATGTACGTGGGCCTGACCACCGGCAGATTCTCGATGATCTTGTCCTGCCGGCCGTCCACGGCCGTCGTGTGCCCGACGTACACCTGCCCCGCCGTCAGCACCTTGCCGAAGACGTGCGACAGCGGCAGCCACAGGTACTGCACATCGTCGGGGAAGAGGATCCCGTCGAGGTTGCCGATCACGATGGCCATGTACGACCAGGTGTCGTGCGGCAGACGCACGCCCTTGGGGCGGCCGGTGGTCCCCGAGGTGTAGATGAGGGTGGCGAGCTGGTCGGAGCGGAGCGCGTCCATGCACTCCCGCACCACGTTCGGGTGCTCGTCGAGGAGGGTCCGGCCGCGCTTCTCCAGCTCGGCGAGCGAGAGCACCCAGCCCTCGGGGTCGCCCTCGGCCGGGGTCGCGTCCCCGTCCTTGATCACCACGACGTGGGCCAGCTCGGGAAGCTCCTCGCGCTGCTCCCGCGCCTTGGCGAGCTGCGCGGCGTCCTCGGCGATCAGCACCCGGCTGCCGGAGTCGGAGAGGATGAAGGCCGTCTCCTCGGCGTTGGTGTTCGGGTAGACCGTGGTGGTCGCCGCGCCCGCGCACAGCACCCCGAGGTCGGTCAGGATCCACTCGATGCGGGTGGAGCAGGCCAGCGCCACCCGCTCCTCGGGGCGGACGCCGAGATCGATCAGTCCGGCGGCGATGGCGAAGACCCGGTCCGCGGTCTCGCGCCAGGTCAGGGGCTGCCAGTCGTCGGGGCCTTCGCCCGAGGCGGGTGGGATCGGATAGCGGTAGGCCTCGGCGTCCGGCGTCGCCTCGACGCGCTGGAGGAAGAGCGTCGCCAGGGACGGCGGGCGGTTCTCGAGCAAAGTCTGTGTGTCGGTCACGGCATCCTCCGGAGCCCGCCTCATTGCTTGCCTCTGTGCTTATTGACTCGCGAGTAACCTTCGAGCAGTGATCAGGGTAAGGGCCGGAACCTTACCGCGTAAGGGGGGTTCGGCCACCTTGTCGAAACTTCGGGAGCGGTGCGGCGGAACTTCGGGAGCGGTGCGGCGGAAGTGACGAATGAGTCAGCGGGCCCGCACCGGACCCGCTGACCCACGACCCGCCCCCGGGCGCGTCGGCTGCTTCTTCGGCTACTTCTTCGCCTTCGCGTCGCCCTCGGAGTCGGAGGACAGCACCGCGATGAAGGCCTCCTGCGGGACCTCCACGCTGCCGACCATCTTCATCCGCTTCTTGCCTTCCTTCTGCTTCTCCAGCAGCTTCCGCTTCCGGGAGATGTCACCGCCGTAGCACTTGGCCAGGACGTCCTTGCGGATGGCGCGGACCGTCTCACGGGCGATGACCCGGCTGCCGATGGCGGCCTGGATCGGCACCTCGAAGTTCTGCCGCGGGATCAGCTCGCGCAGCTTGGCGACCAGCCGGACCCCGTACGCGTACGCCTTGTCCTTGTGGGTGATCGCGGAGAACGCGTCGACCTTGTCGCCGTGCAGCAGGATGTCGACCTTGACCAGGTCGGAGGCCTGCTCGCCGGTGGGCTCGTAGTCGAGTGAGGCGTAGCCCCGGGTCTTGGACTTCAGCTGGTCGAAGAAGTCGAAGACGACCTCGGCGAGCGGGAGGGTGTAGCGGATCTCGACCCGGTCCTCGGAGAGGTAGTCCATCCCGAGCATCACACCGCGGCGGTTCTGGCAGAGCTCCATGATCGCGCCGATGAACTCGCTCGGGGCCAGGATGGTGGCCCGCACCACCGGCTCGTGGACCTGCGAGATCTTGCCCACCGGGAACTCGCTGGGGTTGGTGACCGTGTGGGTGGAGCCGTCCTCCATGTCCACGCGGTAGATCACATTGGGCGCGGTGGCGATCAGGTCGAGTCCGAATTCGCGCTCCAGTCGCTCACGGATGACCTCCAGGTGGAGCAGGCCGAGGAAGCCGACGCGGAAGCCGAAGCCCAGCGCGGCCGAGGTCTCCGGCTCGTAGACCAGCGCGGCGTCGTTGAGCTGCAGCTTGTCCAGGGCCTCGCGCAGCTCCGGGTAGTCCGAGCCGTCCAGCGGGTACAGCCCGGAGAAGACCATGGGCTTGGGGTCCTTGTAGCCGCCCAGCGGCTCGGTGGCCCCGTTGCTGTACTGGGTGATCGTGTCGCCGACCTTGGACTGGCGGACGTCCTTCACACCGGTGATCAGATAGCCCACCTCACCGACGGACAGGCCGTCGGCCGGGGTCATCTCGGGCGAGTTGGTGCCGATCTCCAGCAGCTCGTGGGCGGCGCCGGTGGACATCATCTTGATGCGCTCACGCTTGCCCAGCGTGCCGTCGACGACCTTCACATACGTCACGACGCCCCGGTACGCGTCATAGACCGAGTCGAAGATCATCGCCCGGGCGGGGGCGTCCTTGACGCCCACCGGGGCCGGGACCAGCCTGACCACCTCGTTCAGCAGCTCGGCCACGCCCTCGCCGGTCTTGGCGGAGACCTTGAGCACGTCGGAGGGGTCGCAGCCGATGATGTGGGCCAGCTCGGCCGCGTACTTCTCGGGCTGGGCGGCCGGGAGGTCGATCTTGTTGAGGACCGGGATGATCGTGAGGTCGTTCTCCAGCGCCAGGTAGAGGTTGGCGAGGGTCTGCGCCTCGATGCCCTGGGCCGCGTCGACCAGCAGGATGCAGCCCTCACAGGCGGCGAGGGAGCGCGAGACCTCGTAGGTGAAGTCCACGTGGCCCGGGGTGTCGATCATGTTGAGGATGTGGGTGGCGCCCGCACCCCCGCCCTGATCCCCACCCTGGGTGGGCGCCCAGGGCAGCCGGACCGCCTGGGACTTGATCGTGATACCGCGCTCGCGCTCGATGTCCATGCGGTCGAGGTACTGCGCGCGCATCTGCCGCTGCTCGACCACACCGGTCAGCTGGAGCATCCGGTCGGCGAGCGTCGACTTGCCGTGGTCGATGTGCGCGATGATGCAGAAGTTACGGATGAGAGCCGGGTCGGTACGGCTCGGCTCCGGCACATTGGTAGGGGTCGCGGGCACGCAGGGTCCTGTGTCTAGGCGGGACTCGGTGTTGTCAGTCAGTCCATGGTCCCACGACTGGCGACCGCCTCCGGGTTCGGTACGCTTCCGGGCCCCCATCGGCGTGGTTTGGGTGGCCGGGAAGCCTGCTGGTAACCTGGCCGACTGTGTCTCGTGCCCCTCTCGCGCGCGACACCGGATGCGAAACGAAACAGCGAAATCCAACGAACCTGCGAAGGCTCTTTACGTGGCGAACATCAAGTCCCAGATCAAGCGGAACAAGACGAACGAGAAGGCGCGCCTGCGCAACAAGTCCGTCAAGTCCGAGCTGAAGACCGCGATCCGCCGGACCCGCGAGGCCGTGGCCGCCGGTGACGCCGAGAAGGCCACCGCCGCCGCCCGCGTCGCCGCCCGGAAGCTGGACAAGGCCGTCAGCAAGGGCGTCATCCACAAGAACAACGCCGCCAACAAGAAGTCGGCCCTGGCCCACCAGATCGCCGGCCTCCAGGGCTGATTTCCGGGGCGCCTCGCCCCACCCCGCCGGGATACGGGCACAAGCGGTCCCTCTCACCCGCTCCGACCGGCAGCCGACAGCTTCGACTGCGGCACCGCGCCGCACGCGGCCTGCGTTCGCCACGCGGGTGCGGCGCACTCGGCTTCGAACGAAAGCCCCAGGCTCGTCCTTTCCCCAGGACAGCCTGGGGCTTTTGGCCTTTAATCGGGTATGTTCACGTCATGTCGATACCGGGGGAGTCTCCCAACCCGTACGGGCCGCCCCAGCAGCCCCAGCCACCTCAGCCCGGCGTGCCGGCCCCGCAGCCGAACCCGTACAGCCAGGGCCCGCAGCAGCAGTCTCCGTATCCGTACGCGCAGCCGACGATGCCGGCCATGCCCGCCGTCACCGCGCCGCCCCCGGGACCCGCCGGCTCCGGCGGCTGGTCCACGCCCGAGACGGCGGCCGGCGGCGGATACGGCCCGATGGGCGCCCAGCCTCCCATGCCGCCCGCCGGCCCGGGCGGCCCGAACGGCGGCGGCGGAAAGGGCTGGCTGTGGGCCCTGGGCGGGGCGGTCGTCGCCTCGGCCGTGTGGGCCGGGGTCGTCTTCTCGACCGGCGGCTTCGGGAACGGTGAGAAGGAAGCCGACCTGGGGACCTACCAGTACGCGAGCGACCTGTGCGCCTCCAGCGACTTCACCCCCATCGAGAACGCCTCCTTCAAGGAGAAGGACAGCACCAGCGGGAGCAACCCGCAGCACAGCAGCTCGAAGGACCCGGCCATGGACTCGATGACGTGCAACGTCGACTATGAGCCGAGCACGTCCTCCAGCGGCGACTACTCCTCCGCCTGGCTCTACACGACGGCGTACCTGCACCGGAAGACGGACCCGACGCCGGAGTTCAAGGCGACGTACATGTCGTACAAGAACCAGAAGACCTCCTCCACCCACTACAAGGTGACCAAGGTCAGCGGCGTCGGCGACGAGGCGTATGTGGTGGCCCAGGAGTACGAGAGCAGCAGCAACAGCAGCGCCTATGTGATCCTCGGCGTGCGCGACGGCTGGATGACGTACCAGACGACGTGGTCGCAGTACGCGTCGAGCTCCTCGGACAACCCGGTCAAGAGCAACTCCGAGATCACGGAGATGCTGAAGGAGAGCGCCAAGGGGACGCTGGAGAAGCTGCAGAAGTAACGCGGACACCGCCCCGCCCCGCCCGGGGTCCGCCCCCGGGCGGGGCGGGGCGGGGGGCTGTGTGCGATCTCGCGCCGCCCGCGCCAGGGCTCGGGGGCTAGCGGCCCGCGCGGGCGGCGCGGGCGATGGTGACCACTGCCTTCTCCAGCGCGTACTCCGGGTCGTCACCGCCGCCTTTGACCCCCGCGTCCGCCTCGGCCACCGCGCGCAGCGCCACCGCCACGCCGTCCGCCGACCAGCCGCGCATCTGCTGCCGCACCCGGTCGATCTTCCACGGCGGCATGCCCAGCTCACGCGCCAGGTCGCCGGGGCGCGCGCCGCGGGGCGCGGAGGCGAGCTTGCCGATGGCGCGCACGCCCTGGGCGAGGGCGCTGGTGATCAGCACCGGCGCCACGCCCGTGGCCATGGCCCAGCGCAGTGCCTCCAGGGCCTCGGCGGTGCGCCCCTCGACGGCGCGGTCGGCGACGGTGAAGCTGGACGCCTCGGCGCGGCCCGTGTAGTAGCGGGCGACGACGGCCTCGTCGATGGTGCCCTCGACATCGGCGGTGAGCTGGGCGCAGGCGCTCGCCAGCTCACGCAGATCGCTGCCGATGGCGTCGACGAGCGCCTGGCAGGCCTCCGGCGTCGCGGACCGCCCGGTGGCCCGGAACTCCGTGCGCACAAAGGCCAGCCGGTCGGCGGGCTTGGTCATCTTGGGACAGGCGACCTCCCGCGCGCCCGCCTTGCGGGCCGCGTCGAGCAGCCCCTTGCCCTTGGCGCCGCCGGCGTGCAGCAGCACGAGGGTGATCTCCTCGGCGGGGGCGCCCAGATACCCCTTCACGTCCTTGATCGTGTCCGCCGAGAGGTCCTGCGCGTTGCGCACCACCACGACCTTGCGCTCGGCGAAGAGGGAGGGGCTGGTCAGCTCGGCCAGCGTGCCGGGCTGCAGCGCGTCCGGCGCGAGGTCGCGCACATCGGTGTCCGGATCGGCGGCTCGGGCCGCCGCCACGACCTGCTGCACGGCGCGGTCGAGCAGCAGGTCCTCCTGGCCCACGGCAAGAGTCACGGGGGCGAGCGGATCGTCGGTCATCGTCTTCCTGGCCATCGCCGTCCAGCATCCCACGGACCGCCGACAGCCCGGCTTTCCGGATGCCCGACAATGATCCGGTGACCGACGCGCGACCCGACCCCGTACGACACGTCCTGGTGCTGCCCGACCGCGACGCGGCGGAGGAGGTGGCCGAGGCGCTGTCCGAGCGCTTCGGCGTCCCCGAGGAACCCCACCTGGTCCGCGACGCGCTGGCCGGGGAGGACGACGCGGAGGACGCGCAGTGGCTGGTGGTCGTGGAGGACCCGGCCGGGGCGCTGGACCCGGCGGCGCTGGACGCGTTCGCCGCCGAATACGAGGGGTGGCTGGAGGCCGATTGACATCCTCGCCGCCCTGGAGGACGGCGATTCCTGCCTACCGCGCCGTTGAAGGCTGCGGTGTCGGGTGGGTTCCTGCTTCGCCGCGCGGTGCCGGGACGATTTCCGGTCTTACCTGCGCTCCACAGCTGGTGGCCCCGCCGGCCGTGTGGCTACGCGCTATCGGCGTGCGGAGTCAGCTCGACGCGCAGGTCCAGGTCGAGGGCCCGGGCGAGTCGGTCGAGGACCGGAATCGTGGGGACGGTACCGCCGCCCTCGAACCGCGCCACCGCCGACTGGGTCATCCCCGCTCGCCGCCCCAGCTCACTCTGCGACAGTCCGAGATCCGCCCGCCGTTCGCGGACCGTCTCGCCAAGCTCGAAGCGCAGCCGCGTACTCCTCTTCGACCTCGGGCGTGAAGGCCCGTGCCAGACGCGCCTGCGCGAGGCCGGTCCGTTTGGTCTCGGTCTCAGCAGTCACGACTCCTCCTCATCCACGGTGTGGCCTTCCGACCGGCAGCGCTTGAGGGCCTGTCCCGCACGCTCCACCTCAGGCTCCAGTTCGACACCACCCCACCTCATAGCATCAACGCTATGGAATGCGTCGGTGCCCGAGAGGTCGGTCGAGGGTTGGTCCACCCGATCGAGACCGGGGCGGACACGTGCACGAGTGAGATGGTCCAGGTCATGTGACCGCTGCCCTCAGGGCCGGGCCGGTGATGGCGATCGGGCCGGCGGAGTCGGTGCGCAGGACGGCGGCGCCCTGGGCGCGGAGCGTGGCCACGGTTCTGGGCGACGGGTGGCCATACGGGTTGTCCGATCCACAACTGATCACCGCCAGTCGCGGGCTCAGCCGGCGCAGCAGGCGCGGGTCCTGGTAGGCGGAGCCGTGGTGGGCGACCTTGAGGACGTCCACCTCGGGCAGCGCGGGGTGGGCCGCCAGCAGGGCGCTCTGGGCGGGTGGTTCGAGATCGCCCAGGAGGAGGAAGGTCAGTCCCGCCGTGCGGACCAGGAGGGTGACGCTCGCGTCGTTCGGCCCCTCCACGCCCGGCGCGACGGGCGTGGAGGGTGTGGTCGGCCCGGCCGGCACGGTGGGCCCGGCCGGGGGCGGGGGCCAGAGGACCTCCCAGGACAGGGAGCCGACCCGGCGGCGCTCCCCCGGCGTGGCGGTGATCACCGGGATGTGCGCCGCCTCGGCCCGGCGGCGCACGGACTCGGCCTGTTCCGGCGGATCCCGCAGGGCCGTCGTCTCGATCGCCCCCACCGCCCGCCCCCGCACCGCGCCGCTCAGCCCGGCCACATGGTCGGCGTGGAAGTGGGTGAGGACCAGCAGCGGTACGCGGACCACGCCGAGCGCCCGCAGGCAGCGGTCCACGGCGCGCGGCTCCGGCCCGGTGTCCACGACGACGGCCGTGCCGGGTCCGGCGGAGAGGACCAGCGCGTCGCCCTGGCCGACGTCGCAGACCACCATGCGCCAACCGGGCGGCGGCCAGCCGGTGATGACACGGACCAGCGGGGCCGGGCGGAGGAGCGCGAGCAACAGGAGCAGCGCACAGAGCGCGCACAACACCCGGTGTCTCAGCAGGCGACCGCCGGTGAGCACGGCCACCGCCGAGACGGCGGCCAGCAGCAGTCCTCCCGCCCAGCCGCCCGGCCAGGCCGTCTCCGCCCCGGGCAGCCCGGCGCCGGTGCGCGCCACGGTGGCGATCCACCGGGCCGGCCAACCGGCCAGCCAGGCCAGGCACTCGGCGACCGGGAACGCGAGCGGGGCCGCCGCGAGGGCAGCGAAGCCGAGGACCATGGCGGGGGCGACCGCGAGCTCGGCGACCAGGTTGCAGGGGATCGCCACCAGGCTCACCCGCCCGGACAGCAGCACGACGACGGGGGCGCACACCGCCTGGGCCGCCACCGCCGCCGCCAGCATCTCGGCCGGCCGGGGCGGCAGCCCGCGCCGCCGCAGGGCGGCGCTCAGGCCGGGCGCGAGGGTGAGCAGCGCCCCCGTGGCCAGCACGGACAGCACGAACCCATAACTCCGCGCCAGCCACGGGTCGTAGAGGACCAGCACGAGCACGGCGGCGGCCAGGGCGGGTAGGAGGGACCGGCGCCGGCCGGTGGCGATGGCCAGCAGTGTGATCAGCCCGCACGCGGCGGCGCGCAGCACGCTGGGGTCGGGTCTGCAGACGATGACGAAGCCCAGCGTGAGTGCGCCGCCGAGCAGCGCGGTCAGCCGCAGCGGGATGCCCAGCCGGGCGGCGAGACCGCGACGCTCGACCCGGGCGGCCAGATGGGGCGGGCCGATCAGCAGGGCGAGGATCAGGGACAGGTTGCTTCCGCTGACCGCCAGCAGGTGCGTCATGTCCGCGGCGCGGAAGGCCTCGTCGAGGTCCGGCGGCACCCGTGAGGTGTCCCCCACGACGAGTCCCGGGAGCAGGGCCCGCGCGTCGGGGGCCAGCCCGTCGGTCGCCGCGCGCAGTCCGGCGCGCAGCCGTCCCGCCGCGCGCTGGGCCGCGCTGGGTCCCGCGAGGATCCGCGGCGCACTCCCGCCGTCGACGACGCGCACCACGGCGGCGAGGCGGTCGCCGCCGTGGGAGGGTGGGGCGAGGCGGCCGTGCACGCGCAGGCGCGTGGAGGGCAGCAGCCCGAGCCAGGCGGCCCGCTGCCGGGGCGATGCGTAGGTGATCACGAGGACCGGAGCGCGGGTGGTGGCCGCCGGGCCGCCACGGCCGGGGGCGACACGGGTGACCTCCGCCTCCATCACCACGGACGCGTCCGCGAGCGCGGCCCCACGCACCCGGGGGCGGGTGGGGCGCGGGTCGCCCGTGACGGTCAGCTCGACGGTGGCCTCGGCGTACGCCCCGGCCAGCGCCGGCACCGGCCCCCGCCGCACGTCCGCCGCGTGCGCCCACGCGACGGCCGCCGCCGCGACCCCGCCCACCAGCGCCGCGACCACACTCCCCGCCAGCCCGCACCGCCCCGCCCGGCGCGCCCCACCGCCCCCCGCCCCGCCGGGCCGCCGGGGTGGGGTGCCGTTCGCGGGTGGAGGCTCGGCGTGGGGCGGCGGTGGGGCGCCGCGGGAGCGGTGGGTGATCCACAGCAGGGCGGCGGCCGCCAGGCACGCTGTCACGCAGACCAGGGCCACCGTACGGCCGGGCGCCTCGAGGGTGAGCGCGGCCGCGAGCCAAGCCGCGAGGGCGGGGGGTACGAGGCGCAGGTCGGTCGGGCCCTCCTGACGTGGGGCGGAGGCGCCACGCGGGGAGGCGGCCTCGGCATGCACCGGGGCGCGGGGGCGCGCGGCCTGCGGGGGCGTCATGGGCGTACCAGGGGGCGGAGGTCGGCGAACCGGCGCTCGCCGATCCCGTTCACCTCGCGGAGTTCGTCGACGGAGCGGAAGCCGCCGCGCTGAGCGCGGTAGTCGAGGATGTGGCGGGCCAGCACGGGGCCCACCCCGGGGAGGGTGTCCAACTGCTCGGCGGTGGCGGAGTTCAGGCTGATCGGCCCGACCGGCGCGGGGCCCGCGCCACCCGCTCCCCCGCCCGCACCGCCGTCCGTACGGCCGCCCGTACCGCCGCCCGCTCCGGCTGGGGCGGCGGGGCCGCCGCCGGCGGCGCTGGGGGCGGGCGGCGCGCCCACCACGATCTGCTCGCCGTCGGTCAGGACCCGGGCCCGGTTCAGCCCGCGGAGGTCCGCGCCCGGCCGGACCCCTCCGGCCGCCTCCAGCGCGTCGGCGACCCTCGATCCGGAGCGCAGCCGGTGCACCCCCGGGTCGCGGACCTTACCCGACACATCGACCACGACCGAGCCCTCGGCACCGGCCGTCGGCGCCGCCCCGGCGGCGGGCCGCGCCCCGGGCGGCGGAGCCGGGGGCGGCTCGGAGGCCGCCGCGCGGGGAGGCTCCGGGGGCGGCGCGGCGACCGTCTGCGGTCGGCCGGTCCAGAAGTGGTACGCGGCGAAGGCCACCGCGATGAGCAACGCGACCGCCAGGGCGGCCAGGGTCCGCGGCTCGATGCCACAGCGGAGCTGAAGCCACAGCGGCAGCCGCTCCCTGAGCGCGAGCCGCACCCGGTCGCGGCGCGGGAGGGCCGAGTCGCGGCGCGGGAGGGCCGAGTCGCGGCGCGGGAGGGCCGAGTCGCGGCGCGGGAGGGTCGAGTCGCGGCGCGGGAGGGTCGAGTCGCGGCGCGTGGCCTGTTCAGGGCGCGGCACCGTCGCCTCGCGGCGCGGCGTGTCCAGAGCGCGGCTCGGCATGGTCGCCTCCCGGCCCGACACAGCCGCCTCGCCGCGCGGCGTGTCCAGAGCGCGGCTCGGCATGGTCGCCTCCCGGCCCGACACAGCCGCCTCGCCGCGCGGCGTGTCCAGGGCGCCCCGTGGCCTGTTCAGGGCGCTGCGTGGCACGGTCGTGCGGGTGGTGCCCTCCGGGGTGCCTGGGCCGTCCGGGGCGCCGGGGTCGCCCGGGGCAGCCGAGGAGTTCGGTGCGCCCGGGCCGTCCGGGGCGTCCGGGTCAGCCGGGCCGTCCGGGGCGCCGAGGCCGTCCGCGGCATCCGCGCCGGCGGCCTCGGCGCTCGTCTTGGCCGGCACCGGGCCCCGCTCCGTGGTCGGCCCCGCGCCCCGTGCCGTGTCCCGCGCCGCGCACGGGGTGTCCGGGCGCCCAGGGGCACCGTCCGGCGGGTGAGCGCCATTCGGGGCGGCCTCCGGGGGTGGTGGGGGTGGCGCGGCGGGGAAGAGCGCGGCCGCACGCGCCTGGCGGTGGTATGCGGCGGCGGCCGGGCGCGCGCCGAGGCGGCGGCGCAGCTGGTGCCCCGTACCGGAGGGCGGTCGGTGGCGCAGCTGATGCCCTGTGCCGGAGGGCGGGCGGCGGTCGTGACGGCGGCGTGAAGCCGGCCTCGTGGTTACTGTGCGTGATCGGGCTCCCATGCGTCCTGACGGTAGGCCGCCCCGCCCGATCTCGCCGACGGGCCCCGATTTCCGGGGATAACCCACCGGTTGTGGATAACCCGGTCACCCGGACGTGTCCCCGAACCGGCCCGTCGAGCCACCGCCCCGCCGAGCCCGGCCCGCCGCCGCTCCCCCTACCGCGGTGAGACCACCGCGCCCAGCAGCCCGGGCCCCGTGTGGGCGCCGATGACCGCGCCGACCTCGCTCACGTACAGCTCCGCCAGCCCGGGGACCCGCTCGCGCAGCCGTTCCGCGAGGGCCGTCGCACGGTCGCTCGCGGCGAGGTGCTGGACCGCGATGTCCACGGGGCTCCGGCCCGCCCGTTCCACCACGATCTCCTCCAACCGGGCGATGGCCCTGGACGCGGTGCGGACCTTCTCCCGCAGTTCGATCCGGCCCTCCTCCAGCTGCAGCAGCGGCTTGACCGCCAGAGCCGAGCCGAGCAGGGCCTGGGCCGCCCCGATGCGGCCGCCGCGGCGCAGGTAGTCGAGGGTGTCGACGTAGAAGTAGGCGGCCGTGGACTCGGCCCGCTTCTCGGCTGCCGCGACGGCCTCGTCCAGCGTGCCGCCGCTCTCGGCGGTCTCGGCCGCCGAGAGCGCGCAGAAGCCGAGGGCCATGGCCACCATGCCGCTGTCCACGACCCGCACCGGCACGGGCGCGTCCTGGGCCGCGAGCACGGCGGCGTCGTAGGTGCCGGAGATCTCGGCCGACAGGTGGAGGGAGACGATGCCGGTCGCGCCCGCCTCGGCGGCGGCCCGGTAGGCGGCCGCGAACATCCCCGGGCTGGGCCGGGACGTGGTCACCGGTCTGCGCTTCTGCAACGCCTGCGCGAGGGACCGGGCCGAGATCTCGGTCCCCTCCTCGAGTGCCCGGTCTCCGAGCACCACCGTCAACGGCACAGCGACGATGCGGTGCCGCTCCATGGCCTCCTGCGGAAGGTACGCCGTGGAATCGGTCACGATCGCGACATGGCGGGACATGACTGGGAGGTTATCGGGGGACGGCCCGGGCCGACAGCGCGACCCCGCCGGATGATCAGGTCGTGTTCTCGCGGCGCGCGCCCGGGGTGTCGGCCGCCGCTGTCTCCGGAGCGTCGGCCGCTGACGTCCCCTTCTGCCACCAGCGGTCCGTCCCGACCGTGGGGGCGGGGCCGGTGATCGACCTCGGTGGTCCGTCGGCCGCCGCGGGCCCGGCCTCGGGGCCGGGATGAGCCGCACCCCCGGAACCGGCCGCACCCCCCGAGCCCGACGAAGCCGCGGAGGCCCCCGAGGCCCCGGACGCCGACGAAGCCCCGGAGACCCCCGAGGCCCCGGACGCCGCCGCCGGCTCCGGGCCCGGCGCCCAGTGCCGCAGCGCGCTCGCCTCGAACGCGATCTCCCGGTCCAGCTCGTCCAGGTCGTCCCGGGCGAACCGCTGCGCCCGGTCCTGTGCCGCCCAGCGCAGCGATTCGGCGGAGCGCGTGATGCGCTCGGCGCGCTCCCGGAGCTCGGGCAGCCGGGACTCCAGGCGGGGCTTGGTGGGCTCCTGCTCCAGCCGCCTCAGCTCCTCGTCCAGCTCGCGGCCATGGGCGCTGAGCCGGTCGAACAGGGCCAACGCCTCGGACAGCGAGGCGTCTTGCGGCGCCCGCGCGCGCAGCGCCTCGTCGGTCGCCCGCAGCGAGGTACGCAGCGACAGGCGCAGCTCGGCGAGCTCGCCGGCCGGGCCGGGCCGCGCGAGCCGCATGGCCCGCAGGCGGGTGTCCTCCACGGTGCGGCGGGCCTGGCCGACCGTGCGGTCGATGCCGCGCTTGGCCGCCTTGACCGCCCGCACGCTCACGTAGACCCCGGCCGAGACGAGGACCAGGAAGAGAAGCAGCAGGGTCCAGACAAGGGCTTCCATGCGCGCTCCTTCGCGGCGGTGGGCCGGGCGGCACCGGGCGCCACCGGGCGGCTGCGCCGACCGGTGGCACCGGACTCGTCTTTCCACCGTAAACGGAAGGGGCGGGCCGGGGGTTCCCGACGAACCCCCGACCCGCCCTTCCGCACCAAACGGTCAGCAGGTGATCACGCGGGGACGATGTTGACCAGCTTCGGTGCCCGCACGATCACCTTGCGGATGTCCGCGCCGCCCAGCGCCGCCACCACCGCCGGGTCGCCCAGCGCCAGCTTCTCCAGCTCCTCCCCGGAGACCGAGGGCGAGACCTCCAGGCGCGCCTTGACCTTGCCCTTGACCTGCACCACACAGGTCACGGTCTCGTCCACGACGTACGCCGGGTCGGCGACCGGGAAGGGCTCGTGGACGACCGTGGTGTCGTGGCCCAGCTTGCGCCACAGCTCCTCGGCGATGTGCGGGGCCAGCGGCGCGACCAGCAGCACCAGGGCCTCGGCGACCTGGCGGGGCACCTCGCGGGCCTTGGTGACGTGGTTGTTCAGCTCGGTGATCTTGGCGATGGCGGTGTTGAAGCGCAGGTTCACCATGTCCTGGCGGACGCCGTCGATCGCCTTGTGCATGGCGCGCAGCGTCGCCTCGTCCGGCTCGGCGTCCACGACGGTGACCTCGCCGGTGGCCTCGTCCACCACGTTGCGCCACAGCCGCTGCAGCAGCCGGTACTGGCCGACCACCGCGCGGGTGTCCCACGGCCGCGACACGTCCAGCGGCCCCATGGCCATCTCGTACAGGCGCAGCGTGTCGGCCCCGTACTCGGCGCAGATCTCGTCCGGGGTGACGGCGTTCTTCAGGGACTTGCCCATCTTGCCCAGCAGGCGGCTGACCTTCTCGCCCTGGTAGTAGTAGGCGCCGTCGCGCTCCTCGACCTCCGCCGCCGGGACCGCGATGCCGCGCTTGTCCCGGTAGACATAGGCCTGGATCATGCCCTGGTTGTACAGCTTGTGGAACGGCTCGGCCGAGGAGATGTGCCCCAGGTCGTACAGCACCTTGGACCAGAAGCGCGCGTACAGCAGGTGCAGCACGGCGTGCTCGGCGCCGCCCACGTACAGGTCGACGCCGCCGGTCGGCTGTCCGTCGCGCGGACCCATCCAGTACCGCTCGATGTCGGGGTCGACCAGCCGCTCGGCGTTGTGCGGGTCCAGGTAGCGCAGCTCGTACCAGCAGGAGCCGGCCCAGTTGGGCATGGTGTTGGTCTCGCGGCGGTACCGCTTGGGGCCGGCGCCGTCGCCCAGGTCCAGCACCACGTTGACCCAGTCCTCGTTCCGGGACAGCGGGGTCTCCGGGGAGGTGTCGGCGTCGTCGGGGTCGAAGGTGCGCGGCGAGTAGTCCTCGACCTCGGGCAGCTCCAGCGGCAGCATCGACTCGGGCAGGGGGTGGGCCACGCCGTCCTCGTCGTAGACGATCGGGAAGGGCTCGCCCCAGTAGCGCTGGCGGCTGAACAGCCAGTCGCGCAGCCGGAAGTTGACGGTGCCCTCGCCGATGCCGCGGGCGGCCAGCCACTCGGCCATCCGGGTCTTGGCCTCGGTGACGCCCAGACCGTCCAGCGAGATCCCCTCGCCCGTCGAGTTGATGATCTTGGCGTCGTACGAGCTGAAGGCGTCGTCCCAGGTCGAGGGGTCGGTGCCGCGGTCGTCCGATGGTTCGACGACGCAGCGCATCGGCAGCTCGAAGGCCCGGGCGAAGGCGAAGTCGCGGGTGTCGTGGGCGGGGACGGCCATGATCGCGCCGGTGCCGTAGCCCATCAGTACGTAGTCGGCGATGAAGACCGGCACCCGCTCGCCGCTGACCGGGTTGATCGCGAAGGCGCCCGTGAAGACGCCGGTCTTGTCCTTGACCTCGGCCTGCCGCTCCACGTCCGACTTGGCGGCGGCCTGCTTGCGGTACGCGGCGACGGCCTCGGCGGGGGTGGCGTGGCCGCCGGTCCACACCTCGTGGGCGCCCTCGGGCCAGGCGGCCGGGACGATGGCGTCCACCAGGTCGTGCTCGGGGGCCAGCACCATGTAGGTGGCGCCGAACAGGGTGTCCTGGCGGGTGGTGAAGATCGTGATCTTGGCGTCGGGGTGGTCCGCCACGGGGAAGTCCACCCGGGCGCCCTCGCTCCGCCCGATCCAGTTGCGCTGCTGCAGCTTGATGGCCTCCGGCCAGTCCAGCGCCTCCAGGTCCGCCAGCAGCCGGTCCGCGTAGGCGGTGATCCGCATGTTCCACTGCCGCAGGTTGGCCTTGAAGACCGGGAAGTTGCCGCGCTCGGAGCGGCCCTCGGCGGTGACCTCCTCGTTGGCCAGCACGGTGCCCAGGCCCGGACACCAGTTGACGGGCGCGTCGGAGGCGTACGCCAGGCGGTAGCCGCCCAGTACGTCGGCCCGCTCGGCGGCGGTCAGCGCCTCCCAGGGGCGGCCGTCCGGGGTCGGGCGCTCACCGGAGGCGAACTGCTCGACCAGCTCGGCGATGGGGCGCGCCTTCTGGGCCTGCTCGTCGTACCAGGAGTTGAAGATCTGCAGGAAGATCCACTGGGTCCACTTGTAGTAGTCCGGGTCGATCGTCGCGAAGGAGCGGCGCGGGTCGTGGCCCAGGCCCAGGCGGCGCAGCTGGCGCCGCATGTTCTCCATGTTGGCCTCGGTGCTCACCCGGGGGTGGGTGCCGGTCTGCACCGCGTACTGCTCGGCGGGCAGGCCGAAGGCGTCGAAGCCCAGGGTGTGCAGGACGTTGTGGCCCGTCATGCGGTGGAAGCGGGCGTAGACGTCGGTGGCGATGTAGCCCAGGGGGTGGCCGACGTGCAGACCCGCACCCGAGGGGTACGGGAACATGTCCATGACGAACTTCTTGGGTCGCGCCACGATCTCCGGGGCGCCGGCCAGCTCACCGCTCGGGTTGGCCGCGTCATACGTGCCGTTCGCGTCCCAGAAGTCCTGCCAGCGGGCCTCGATCTCGGCGGCCAGCGCGGCGGTGTAGCGGTGCGGCGCGGCCGCCTCGGCGGCATTGGTCTCGCTCATGGTCCTCAAAGCTCCATCGGTCGTCTCTGCCCGCGGTACCGGGCGACTCTTGTCGCAGCCGCGTCTGAAACAAAAAGACCCCTCGCACAGGAGGGGACGCCGCGCCGATTCCGACCGGGTGGATCACCGGCCGGGACTGATCAGCGCGGCCCGCTAAGCAGAAGGCGTACGGCACGCATGGAGTCAGGTTACCGCAGGGCACAGGCGGCCCGCACGAAGGTGGCGGCCGCGGGGCCGGGATGCCGGACCATGAGGGGGCGGCCTCCGGACAGACGACGAGGGGCGGGCCGTCCTCATCGGACGACCCGCCCACTCACACTGTGGAGCTAAGGAGAATTGAACTCCTGACCTCTTGCATGCCATGCAAGCGCTCTACCAACTGAGCTATAGCCCCAGGTCTTGCTCCGCCCGGTTCCCCCCGGCGGCATCGCCTACATTACACGGACCGCCCGGCCTTCTGCCAAATCGGTTTCCCCCGCCCCCGCGCGCGGCCCCGTTGGGCCGTCGCGAAGGACCCTTACGCCGTCGCGGAGAACCCTTACGCCGTCGCGAACGAGTAGAAACGCTTCAGGGTGCAGTGCTCGTCGAGGAGCCGTCCGTAGATCGGCTCCCCCTCGAGCTCCCGGTAGGTCTCGATCGGGTCGCCCTTGATGATCAGCGCCCGCGCGCACTCCACACACCAGTACTGGTAGTCGGGGTTGAGCGGCTCCATGTCGCGCACGATCGGCGTACCGCTGCCACACCAGTCGCACTTCCGGCTGTGCGCTCCCAATCTCACTCAGCTCCAGCTGTGGCCGCAGGCCGTACACACATAGGAAACACCGCCGTTGTCACCGAGGACTTGGGCCACCTCGCCGGAGCCGCAGGACGGACATCGCAGGATGCTGGTCCGCGTTCCCACCGGCCCCTCCCCTTCGGACTCGTCGCCCCATCCCCTCCGGCCGCCGATTCTGCCACGGGAGGGCGCCCAGGTCAGCGGAGATACCTCACACGCCTCACCAGACCCGCGATCGCTCCGCACAGCGCCGTGCCCGTCAGCGCCAGGCAGGTCACCCACAGGGCGTCCGCCGAGGCCCCCACGCCCGTCGCGCGGCCCAGAAAGACGGCGCCGAAGACCGCCACGCCGGTCAGCAGGCCGAGTTGAAGCGATGTCACCAGCACCCCGCTGGCGTCCGCCGCGTCCTGCGGCTTGACGGTCGCCAACGTCCGGGTCAGCACGGGGCTGTAGGCCAGCGAGAGCCCCGCCCCGACTCCCAGCAGGCATACGAACAGCCAGGCGCCGCCGTCGGATCCGTCCCGCAGCACGAGCCCGACCCCGGCGAACGAGACCGCCGCCAGCAGGAATCCGGCCGTGCTGGTGACGGGGTGCCAGCGGGTCGGCAGACGCCGCCAGTTGAGGCCGACCAGGCCGAACGCCGCGCAGGTCGGTGCGAAGGTCAAGCCGGCCCGCAGGGCGCTGTAGCCGAGCGCGCCCTGCATGTGCAGCGTCAGCACGAACAGGAAGCCCCCGTTGGCCGCCATCGACAGGAGGATCCGCACGACCGCCAGCGGCATGCCAGGCGCCCCCACCACCCGCGGCGAGATCAGCGGTGCCCCGCCGCGCCGGGCCAGCCGGGACTCGTACGCCGCGAAGGCCGCCGCCAGCACCGCGGCCAGGCCCAGCATGATCCAGCCCCACAGCGGCCAGCCCCGCTCCTGCCCCAGCACCATCGGCACGGTGAACAGCAGCACCGCCCCCGCGAGCAGCAGCAGTCCGGCCAGGTCCAGGGACCCGTACCGCCCCGCCGCCCCGCCACCCGCGGCGCCCGGACGCTCCTCCTCGGCGCCGCGCAGCCCGCGCGGCCCCAGGACCAGCAGCACCAGCCCGATCGGCACATTCACCAGGAAGACCGGCCGCCAGCCGGTCCCGAACAGATCCGCCTGCACCAGCACCCCGCCCAGGATCTGCCCGAGGGCGGCGCCGGAGGCCAGCACCGCGGAGTAGGCGCCGAGGGCCCGGGCTCGCGACGCACCCGTGAAGGCGCGCTGGATGAGGCTGAGCACCTGCGGCATCATCACCGCCGCGCCCGCGCCCTGGACGAACCGGAAGGCGATCAGCGCTCCGGTCCCGGGGGCCAGCCCGCAGGCGAGCGAGGCGGCGGTGAAGGCCGCGAGGCCGGCGAGGAACGCCTGCCGGTGACCGATCAGGGCGCCGAGACGGGCGCCGATGATCAGCAGCACGGCGTAGGAGATCGTGTAGCCCGCGACGACCAGCTGCATCCCGGCGCCCGAGGCGTGCAGATCGGTGCGGAGGGTCGGCACGGCGACATTGACGATGAAGACGTCGATGACCGCCATGAGCTGCCCGGTCAGGACGATCGCGAGCAGCTGGCCGGGGCCGGCCGCGCGGCGGGCCCGGTTGTCGGTGGCATCGCTTCTACTGGATCCACCGGCGTCGTCGACGGCGCCGGACGGCGCGGAGCCGGTCGGGATGGTCGAGCCGGTCGGGGTGGTAGGTGTCATGGAAGCGAGCCTGGGGCCGGGCCGGTACGGGTAACGAGAGCCCGCCGATGCTGGTACTGGCAGCACCTGGCAGCCTTCCCCGGCGGCGGGGAGCATGGTCGGGAGCGTGGCCGAGGGCATGGCCGGAGGGACTGTGGGGGAGACGACGATGACAGCGAAGACCCAGCGCCGGCGGCCCGAGCTGGCCGCCTTCCTGCGCACCCGCCGCGCCCGGGTCACACCCGCCGACGTGGGCATGGCCCCGGGCCTGCGCCGCCGCACCCCGGGGCTGCGCCGGGAGGAGGTCGCCCAGCTCTCCGGGGTCGGCGTGACCTGGTACACCTGGCTGGAGCAGGGCCGCCCGATCAACGCCAGCGCGCAGGTGCTCGACGCGGTGGCCCGCACCCTGCGCCTGGACCAGGCCGAGCGCGAGCACCTGTACCACCTCGCCGAGGTGCCGTACGTCCCCGGCCCGGCGGCCGAGGCGCAGACGGTCAGCCCCGAGGTGCAGGGCATCATCGACGGCCTGGACCCGCTCCCGGCGGTGGTCTACAACGCGCGGTACGACATGCTGGCGCTGAACGCCGCGTACCGGACCCTCTTCCCGTCCCTCGCGGTAGCCCCCCGCTCCGAGCGGAACGCGCTGTGGCAGCTGTTCAGCCACCCCGATTGCTGTTCTATGTTCATCAACCGGGCCAATGAGCTGCCGCTCATGGTGGCGACGCTGCGCGGCGGATACGGCCGCCATGTGGGCGAGCCCGCCTGGGAGGGGTTCCTCCACCGGCTGCTGGGCGCCAGCGAGGAATTCGGCCGGATGTGGCACAGCGGAGACGTCGCCCCGCCCGGCTCGCGGATCAAGGTCGTCCGCCATGCCTCGGTCGGCGAGCTGCGGCTGATCTCGACCTCCCTGGTGATCCAGGGGGCCCCGGAGAGCCGTGTCGTGGTCTACACCCCGAGCGACGAGCAGAGCCACGCCCTCCTGGCCCGGCTGCGCACGATCGACGACCCGCTGATCGGCTGCCCCCGCCACGCCCGTCGGGTCTCCGAGATCCTGGCGGAGCGGGCGGCGGTCATGGACGCGGACACGAAAGATCCCGCTTCCCTGTGAGAGAAGCGGGATCGGTGTGACTCGACTTCTGTGGAGCTAAGGAGAATTGAACTCCTGACCTCCTGCATGCCATGCAGGCGCTCTACCAACTGAGCTATAGCCCCGTGCTCCGTCGCGCCGGAGCGCTTGGAACGAGATGAAGCTTAGCCTGTGACCTGCCGGAAAAGGAAATCCGGCCGCTCGCCGCCCCGACCGCCTCCTAGACGTCGTCGCCGAGCACCGGCTCGGGCAGCGATCCGGCGTTGTGCTCCAGCAGCCGCCAGCCGCGCCCGCCCTCGCCCAGCACCGACCAGCAGCAGTTCGACAGCCCGCCGAGCGCCTCCCAGGACATCGGCTCCAGGCCCAGCAGCCGGCCGATGGTGGTCCGGATCGTGCCGCCATGGCTGACCACGACGAGCGTGCCGCCGTCCGGCAGCTTGTCGGCGGCCTCCGCCACGACCGGCGCGGCGCGGTCGGCCACCTCGGTCTCCAGCTCGCCACCGCCGCGCCGCACCGGCTCGCCGCGCTTCCACGCCGCGTACTGCTCGCCGAAGCGCGCCGTGATCTCCTCGTGGGTGAGCCCCTGCCACTGCCCGGCGTAGCTCTCCCGCAGCCCCGCGTCATAGTTGACCTCGAGGCCCGTGACGGCCGACAGCTCGGCGGCCGTCGCCTTGGCGCGGCTGAGGTCGGAGGCCAGGATCGCGTGCGGCTTCAGCGCGGCCAGCAGCCGGGCCGAGCGGCGCGCCTGGGCGACCCCCGTCTCCGTCAGCTCGATGTCCGTGGTCCCCTGGAAGCGGCGCTCCAGATTCCAGGCCGTCTGGCCGTGCCGCCACAGGACTATGCGGCGGCCCCGGCCGCCCTGGGAGCCGTTCAGCGCAGCTCACCGTCCAGCCCGCCGCCGGCGCCCTGCGCCTGGGCGTGCTCCTCCGCCTTGCCCCGGGTGGCCTCGGCGTCGGCGGGCAGCTCGAGCTGCGGGCAGTCCTTCCACAGCCGCTCCAGGGCGTAGAAGACGCGCTCCTCGCTGTGCTGGACGTGCACCACGATGTCCACGTAGTCCAGCAGCACCCAGCGCGCCTCCCGGTCGCCCTCGCGGCGCACCGGCTTGGCGCCCAGGTCCTTGTTCAGCCGCTCCTCGATCTCGTCGACGATCGACTTGACCTGGCGGTCGCTGGGGGCGGAGGCCAGCAGGAAGGCGTCGGTGATCGACAGCACGTCGCTGACGTCGTACGCGATGATGTCGTGCGCGAGCTTGTCGGCGGCGGCCTGGGCGGCGGCGTTGATGAGCTCGATGGAGCGGTCCGTGGCGGTCACAGGCAGGCTTTCGGTCGGTGGGACGTGATACCCCAAGGGTCTCACGCCCCACCGTCACCCCGTCCGGCCGTTCGCCCGCCGGTCAGCTCTTCGGGTCGTAGTCCTGACCGAGGACCACCGTGATGTCCGCGTTCGAGGCGACCTTGCCCTTCCGCGCGGCGCCGGCGGCCAGCCCGAGGGTCTTGGCCACCTCCTTGGCCTGGGCGGCCTGCTTCGCGTCCGCGTACAGCACCTGGGAGGCCGCCTGCGGCGTGCCGCCCTGCTCGCTGGCGCCGACGACCGTGAAGCCGCCGTTGACCAGCGCGACCTGCGCCTCGCCCGCCGCGCCCCGCACCGAGCCCGCGTTCCGCACGCTGACGCGCGGCGCCGCGTCCTGGTCGGTGTTCTTGACCGCGCCGCCCAGGATGGTCCTGACCACCCGGTCGGTGGACCGCTCGCTGAGCGTCCCGTCCGGCTGGACGGGCAGCATGGTGGTGTCGTACGAGCCGTTCTTGACCCGCTCGGCCAGCCGGGCCAGCGAGGCGCCGAGCTGCTGCTCGCTCAGCGACGGGTCCGGGATCTGGGCGAGCGACTCCACGGTGCTGGTGGCGCCGTCCGGATCGCTGGAGACCTTCTTCAGCGCCGCCTGCATGACCTGCCCGAACCGGGCGAGCTGCTTGGTCTGCGCCTCGCCCTGCCCCCGGTAGGTGGCGTACGCGACGGCGGCCTCGCCGCTCAGCTCGCGCCCCTTGCCGCGCTCGACCAGCGGGCCGTCGCCCTTCGCGGCGCCCGGGACGGTGGCGTCGGCGTCCACGGTGACGCCGCCGACGAGCTGGACCAGGTTCTCCAGATACGGGGTGTCCAGCCGCCAGGTGCCCTGGATGTCGGCGCCCAGCAGGGTGCTCAGGGAGTCCCGGGTGGCGTCGGAGCCCTCGTCCACCACCGACTTGCCGAGCGTGGTGGAGCCGCCGTCCTCGGTGGACAGGGCGAGCGCGTTCGGCAGCAGGACGGTGGTGCCCTTCTTGGTGGTCTCGTTGTCGACCAGCAGGGCGGTGGAGGTGCGCCCGCCCTTGGTCTCACGCAGATTGACCACGATCACGTCGCGCTTCTGCGAGCCCCCGGCGGCGGCCGGGTCCTGCCCGTCGTCGGACAGGCCCGGCAGCTTGCCTGCGTACCAGAGGTAGCCGACCCCGCCGACGGCGGCGAGGACCAGCACCACCACGAGCGCCACCAGGCGGTTGCGCCCCTTCCGCTTGCGCTCGTCGCGCCGCTCGGTGCGGGTCTCGGCGAACTTGAGCCAGTCGATGACGTCCTCGGAGTCCTCGTCGGGCTCCTCGACGAAGGAGAACTGCTCGGTGCGGTAGTCCTCGCCGTCGGGCTGCTTGGCCGTCCGCGCGGACGGCACCGGGGACGGCTCCGCGGACGGCTCCGCGGGGCGTTCGGCGGGGCGTTCGGCGGGGCGGGGCTGCTCGTACGTCTCGTAGGGGCCCGCTTGCGCCGCGCCGGTGCGGTCGTACGGCGAGGTCCCCTGCGAAGAGGTGTCGTACGTGCCGGGGTCGTATGTGCTGCCGGTGTCGTATGTGCCGGTGTCGTACGTCGCGGTGTCGTACCCGGAGCCGCCGTACGCAGAGGTGTCGTACGTCGTGCTCTCGTACATCGTGGTGTCGTACGCGGCCTGGTCGTAGCCCTGCTGCTGCGGGTCGTGCTGCTGCGGGTACTGCTGCCCGCCCGCGTACGGGTCGTAGCCGTAGCCGTCCTGCTGCTGCGGCTGCTGTGGCTGCTGCGACTGCCCCTGCGCGTACGGGTCGTAGGGCTGTGGCTGATACACCGGCCGGCCATAGGCGTCGTAGCCGTAGATCTGCGGGTCCTGGGGATGCGGATCCCGCGCGTACGGGTCGTACGGGTCCTGTCCGTCGTTCACCGGTGCCCCTTCAGCAGTCGTGCCGGTACAGCTCGCGCTTGTCGATGTAGCGCACCACGCCGTCCGGCACCAGATACCAGACCGGCTCGCCGTGGGCGACCCGCGCCCGGCAGTCCGAGGAGGAGATCGCCAGCGCGGGCACCTCGACCAGCGACACCCCGCCCTCCGGCAGCCCCGGATCGGCCAGTATGTGGCCCGGTCTGGTCACCCCGATGAAGTGCGCGAGCGAGAAGAGCTCCTCGGCGTCCCGCCAGGTGAGGATCTGGGCGAGCGCGTCCGCGCCGGTGATGAAGAACAGGTCCGCGTCCCTGTTCAACGCGCGCAGATCGCGCAGCGTGTCGGTGGTGTACGTGGGACCGCCCCGGTCGATGTCGATGCGGCTGACCGAGAACTGCGGGTTCGAGGCCGTCGCGATCACCGTCATCAGATAGCGGTCCTCGGCCGGGGACACCTTCTTGTGGCTCTTCTGCCACGGCTCCCCGGTCGGTACGAACACCACTTCGTCGAGGTGGAACTGCGAGGCCACTTCGCTGGCGGCGACCAGGTGACCGTGGTGGATGGGGTCGAACGTCCCGCCCATCACCCCTAGGCGCCGCTTGACGTGCCCCTTCTGCTCTCCCATGCGAGCAGACCCTACTGGGCCCGGCCCCGCGCCGGGACCCGTGGGGGCTGTGACCTCGGTCAGCGGTCCCGGTTGAAGCGCGTGGTGACCCACAGCAGCAGGAGGAGGATGAGCAGGGCCGCGCCGCCGGTCATGAAGGGGCTGATGCTCGGGTGGTTGCCGCCCTTCTCGCCCTCGGCGGCGAGGGTGGTCAGGGTGTGCGCGGTGCTGTGAAAAGCGGTCATCGCAGGCAGAACCTATCCGGATCGAGGCGGGCAAGTGCGTCCGCCACATCGTATGCGAGCCGGATCTCCGTCCTGCTCGTACCCGTCTCAGTCCTGCTTGTACCCCCGCAGCAGGAACCAGGCGAGCAGCACGGCGCCCACGACCCCCACCACGAGGACGATGCGCAGCAGCGCTCCGGGCCCTCCGCCGTGCTTGGTGGTGGCGGCGAGCACTTCGGTGAGACCAGTCATGTCGGGCATGCCTCCACGCTAACCCTCCCCCTGCCGGGGCCCCCGCCCACCCCGCCACGAGCGGCGGGCGGGGCAAAGGGCCCTAGGCTGGGGCATGGGCCGGGGACGGCACCGGCCATGAGTTGCGGCGAGGGGGCCCTGGATGAGCGACAGCGACACCTCGAGCGGCGGGGGCGGCGGTCCTGAGCGGGTGCCGGGGCGTGAGCGGCGGCGGTTCCCGGGGATCTCCTCGCGCGCGTACGAACACCCGGCGGACCGCTCGGCGCTGGTCGCGCTGCGCAAGCTGACCGGCTTCGACACCGTCTTCAAGGCGCTGAGCGGGCTGCTGCCCGAGCGGAGCCTGCGGCTGCTCTACCTGTCCGACTCGGTGCGGGTGAGCGACCGGCAGTTCGCACACCTCAACGACATGCTGCGGGACGCCTGCTACATCCTGGACCTGGACAAGGTCCCCGCGATGTACGTCACCCAGGACCCCCGGCCGAACGCGATGTGCATCGGCATGGACGAGCCGATCATCGTCATGACGACCGGCCTGGTCGAGCTGCTCGACGAGGAGGAGATGCGGGCGGTCGTCGGCCACGAGGTGGGCCACGCGCTGTCCGGGCACTCGGTCTACCGCACGATCCTGCTGTTCCTGACGAACCTCGCGCTGAAGGTCGCCTGGATCCCGCTCGGCAATGTCGCGGTGATGGCCGTGGTGACGGCGCTGCGCGAGTGGTTCCGCAAGTCGGAGCTGTCGGCGGACCGCGCCGGGCTGCTGGTCGGCCAGGACCTGAGGGCGTCGATGCGGGGGCTGATGAAGCTCGCGGGCGGCCACCACCTGCACGAGATGAACGTGGACGCCTTCCTGGAGCAGGCCGAGGAGTACGAGGCCGGGGGCGATCTGCGGGACTCCGTCCTCAAGATCCTCAACATGCTGCCGCGCAGCCACCCGTTCACCACCGTGCGCGCCGCCGAGCTGAAGAGGTGGGCCGCCGGCCGCGACTACCAGCGGATCATGGACGGTCACTACCCACGGCGCGACGAGGACAGGAACACCTCGGTCAGCGACTCCTTCCGGGAGTCGGCGAACCACTACGCGGAGTCGGTGCGCGCCAGCAAGGACCCGCTGATGGCGTTCGTGCGGGATGTGGCGGGCGGCGCGGGGGACCTGGGCAGCAAGCTGCGCGAGAAGTTCACCGGCGGGGGCGGCGCCGCGCCGTCCGACAGGTCCCGGGAGAAGCCCGGGGGAACGTCCCGCGACGCGTCCCAGGAGAAGTCCCAGGACCCGTCCCAGCCGCCCGAGGGCGGCCCCGAGCCGGACCTTCCGTAAGTCCCGTAACGGGTCGGGAAGCGGCTACGAGGGGGGCAGGTGGGGCAGGGCGGAGGGGGACAGCACGCCGCACAGGGAGGCCTTGGGGCGGCCGATGCCGTACGGGTTGGTGCCGGGCGGCGCGTCGTCCTTGGTGCTCTGCCCGGCCAGCAGCGGCCGCAGATATCCGGCCGCGTTCGCGGCGCAGGCCTGCGGGCCGGCCAGCACGGAGGACTGCACCAGCTCCAGGTGGTGGTCGCGCAGGTCGACACGGTCGAAGCGGAACCGCGTCTCGCGCCGCACGGTGAACAGCGAGGCGTGGTCCGTGCCGCCCTCGTGGGGCCGCCGCACGGCGTAGACGAAGGTGTGGTCGGCGGTGACCTCGAGCGTCGAGGCGTTCCGCTCGGTGGCCGTCAGGGTGCCGTGGACCCGTACGGCAGGCATGGCCAGCGCCACCTCGGCGGGGTTGAAGCGGGTCAGCCAGCCGGTGGCCGCGTACCGCCCGTCGTCGACCGGGTGTTCGAAGCTGCGGTCGAACTGGTCGAGTTGGTCGGGGTCGAGCAGCAGCCGCAGCGGCCGCACTTCGCCGCCGGTGAGCACGTCCGGGTCGAGGGCCGACTTGACGAGGTATTCCTTGGCGGTGGTGAGCGCGGCCATCACCTGGCTCTCGGAGAAGCTGTGGGTGCGCCGCACACCGGGCAGGGTGACGCCCTCGGCGCCGGTGGCGAAGGAACTGGCCGGGCTGTTCTCGAACAGGGCAGCGGGCTCCCCGCCGGGCACCTCGCCGCGCGGCGCCAGCGGCACCACGCTGCTGCGCAGCGGCTCGGCGGTCTGCGGCTCGGGGTTCTGGTAGGGGTGCCGTACGCCCATGTAGACGGCGACGGCGAAGGCGAGGGCGATCAGCAGCACCAGGACGACGGCCTGGCGCGAGGCCCCCGCCCGGGCCCAGGCGTGCCGGCTGCGCACCGCCCTGGCGTGCTCGCCCATGCGCTCCTGGGCGGAGAATTCCTGGAGCCGGGCAGCACGGACGAACGACTCGTCGAAAACGACGGAGCGATACTCGTCGTCGCCACCTCCCGGGACGCCCTCGGGGGTCCCCTCAGGAGGGTTTCCACGCCCGGTCATACCTCAAGAGTAGGTCGCGGGAGGCGCCGGTAAACGCGGTGATACTCCACAACTTCCGTTCACGGCGAGCCCTGCGCAGCTGAGGTCGCGGGCGCGTCAGAGCCGGCGGACACCGGGGGCACGGACGGAACGGCGCCCGGGCGCTCGGTGGGTGTGGCGTCGACACCGCTGGTGGCGGGCGGCGGGGCCGGGTCCTGGCGGTTGCCCGAGGCGCCGCGGTAGACGGCGGTGAAGGCCAGCGCGACCACCCCTATGCCCATCAGGACGGCCAGCAGCCAGGCCACGGGGCGGTGCCAGCGGGCATGACCCCGGTAGGGGCGCCCGGCGCTGCCGTACCGCCCGTATGGTCCGTACGGGCCATAGGGCCCGTCCGCGTCCCGGTCGGGGCCGTATCCGCCGGCCGGGTAGGTGTCGGCATCGGCGTCGTAATGGTCGTATCCGAACTCGGCGTCGCCGTCGGGGCCGTAGCCGTCCTCGTAGAGCTCGTCCTCGGGCGGGACGCCCGCCCTGCGGCGGCGGGACGCCTCGGCCTCGGCGCGGGCCTGGGCGGCGGCCAGCATCCGCTCGATGGCGGTGGGTTCGTGGATCGCGGCGGACCGTACGAAGTCCTCGTCGAAGACCACGGCGGCGAACTCGTCGTTCACTTCCCCGTGGCTGCGGTCGTCGGGCTCGTCACCGTCCGGGAACGGCTTGCCTCCCACGTCGTCCGGCACCCATTCAGAGTAGACCTGCCGGGTCAATTTGGGCAGGGTGAAATGCTATTCGGGGGAATGGCGGACGGGAGCGGACGGCGGAAACACCACCCGACCGGCGTACCCCCCGACCGACTGTCACATCCCCCGAACGGGTGACGCCGGACGGGGGACTCCAAACGGGTGACGTCGGACGGGTAATGCCGGACGGGAGACCCCGCTCAGCGGATGTGGCCGTCCCCGGTGAGGATGTACTTGGTGGAGGTCAGCTCGGGCAGGCCCATCGGGCCGCGCGCGTGCAGCTTCTGCGTGGAGATGCCGATCTCGGCGCCGAAGCCGAACTGGCCGCCGTCCGTGAACCGGGTGGAGGCGTTGACCGCGACCGTCGTCGAGTCCACCAGCTGGGTGAAGCGGCGGGCGGCCGCCTGGGAGGTGGTGACGATCGCCTCGGTGTGGCCGGAGGACCACAGCCGGATGTGGGCCACCGCGGCGTCCAGGGAGTCCACGACCGCGGCCGCGATGTCGTACGAGAGGTACTCGGTCTCCCAGTCGTCCACGTCCGCCGGGACCACCGTGGCCTTGGAGCCCTCCGACAGGGCCAGCACCCGCTCGTCGGCGTGCACCGTGACCCCGGCCTCGGCCAGCGCGTCCAGCGCGCGCGGCAGGAACGCGGGCGCGATGTCCTGGTGCACCAGCAGCGTCTCCGCGGCGTTGCACACGCTGGGCCGCTGCGCCTTGGAGTTCACCAGGATCTCGACGGCCATGTCGAGGTCCGCCTGCGCGTCGACGTACACATGGCAGTTGCCGGTGCCGGTCTCGATCACCGGGACCGTCGACTCCTGGACGACGGTACGGATCAGCGAGGCGCCTCCGCGCGGGATCAGCACGTCGACCAGGCCGCGGGCGCGCATCAGCTCGGCCACCGACTCCCGGCTCTCGCCCGGCACCAACTGCACCGCGTCGGCGGGCAGGCCGGCCCCGCCGACGGCGTCGCGCAGGACCTTCACCAGCGCGGTGTTGGACTGGTACGCGGAGGACGAGCCGCGCAGCAGGACGGCGTTGCCCGACTTCAGGCACAGCGCGGCGGCGTCCACCGTCACGTTCGGCCGGGCCTCGTAGATGATGCCGACGACGCCGAGCGGCACCCGCACCTGGCGCAGGTCGATCCCGTTGGGCAGGGTCGAGCCGCGCACCACCTCGCCGACCGGGTCGGGCAGCGCGACCACGTCCCGCACGTCCGAGGCGATGGCCCGCACCCGCTCGGGGGTGAGGGTGAGGCGGTCGACGATCGCCTCGCTGGTGCCGGCCTCGCGGGCCCGCTCCACGTCGAGCGCGTTGGCCTCGACGATCTCCTTGGTCCGCACCTCGAGCGCGTCGGCCATCGCGAGCAGCGCGTCGTCCTTGACGGCGCGCGGCAGCGGGGCGAGGTCGGCGGCCGCGGCCCGGGCCCGGTAGGCGGCCTGGAGGACCGGCGACTTCGGCCAGGGGTCGGTGAGGGGCGAGGTGGGTGCGCTGCTCATGGACCGAAGCCTACTGAGCGCCCGGCCGTATGCCCCGCGCCGTTTCGCTTTTCGAGACGGAATTCTCACCTATCAGTACAGGCGCGATCAGTACAGGCGCGATCAGTACAGGCGCGGTCAGTACAGGCGCGGTCAGTACAGGCGCGATCAGCACAGGCGCGGTCAGTGCGGCTGCGGTCAGTACGGGTGCACTCCCACCGGGGAGGCGGGCGGCGGGCCGTACCCCTCCGCGACCCGCTGGTGGTACGTGTCGCGGTCGATGACCTCGAGCCCGACGATCTCCCAGGGCGGCAGCTTGGCCGTGGCCCGGTGCTCGCCCCACAGCCGCAGCGCGACCGCCGCCGCGTCGTGCAGGTCCCGGGCCTCTTCCCAGTAGCGGATCTCGGCGTGGTCGTTGGCATAGCGGCTGGTCAGCAGGAACGGATGGTCCTGGGCCAGCCGCTCGAGCGCCTGCCGGACGTCCCTGAGCGGCGCCTCGGCGCCCGACAGACTGAGGGTGACATGCCACAGTCGGCCGGCCTCGGCGGGCGCGCCCACCGCGTCCGGCGCCCCCACGGGCCCGGCGCCGGCGGTCCCGACACTGGTCAGGGTGCGCGCCGCCGCGTGGGGCGGCGCCCCCGAGCGCCCTCGTCTCACCGGCGGCCTCCTGTTGCTCGCTGCTCCGCTCACGCACCGGGCGGAGCCGTGGTTCTCCTGCGGTTACCCGCGGTTCGCTGTACGGGCCCGCTGCCGGTGCGACCCCGTGCAACAAAGTTGACCAGCCCGCGGGAGGCCGCGGGGCGGTTTTCCGGAAGCTCTCCGTTGAATGAACGGACTTGTCGGATTTTCTCTCCCCTGAGTGACGTCCGTCACGGGTGCAACACGACCAGGTCGTCGCGGTGCACGACCTCGCGCTCGTAGGCGGGGCCCAGCTCCCGGGCCAGCTCACGGGTCGACCGCCCGATGAGCCGCGGGATCTCCTTGGCGTCGAAGTTGACCAGCCCACGGGCCACGGCCCGCCCCTCGGTGTCGCGCAGCTCGACCGGGTCCCCGGCGGTGAACTCGCCCTCCACGGCGGAGATGCCGGCCGGCAGCAGCGAGGTGCGGCGCTCCACCACGGCCCGCACCGCCCCGTCGTCCAGGGTGAGCGCCCCGCGCGGGGCGGACGCGTGGGCCAGCCACAGCAGCCGGTCGGCGGAGCGGCGGCCGGTGCGGTGGAAGTAGGTGCCGGTGGGGCGGCCCAGCAGGGCGTCACCGGCCCGGCTGGCGGAGGTGAGCACCACCGGGACGCCGGCCGCGGCCGCGATGCGGGCGGCCTCGACCTTGGTGACCATGCCGCCGGTGCCCACCCCGGAGCGGCCCGCGCTGCCGATCGAGACGCCGTCCAGGTCCCTGGGGCCGGTGACCTCGGCGATCCGGGAGGTGCCGGGGGTCCTGGGGTCCCCGTCGTAGAGGCCGTCCACGTCGGAGAGCAGCACCAGCAGGTCGGCCCGCACCAGGTGGGCGACCAGGGCGGCGAGCCGGTCGTTGTCGCCGAAGCGGATCTCGTCCGTGGCCACCGTGTCGTTCTCGTTGACGATCGGCACCGCGCCCATGGCCAGCAGCTGGTCCAGCGTGCGGGTGGCGTTGCGGTAGTGGGCGCGGCGGCTGGTGTCGTCGGTGGTGAGCAGCACCTGGCCGACCCGGCGCCCGTAGCGGGCGAAGGAGGCGGTGTAGCGGGCCACCAGCAGGCCCTGGCCGACGCTGGCGGCGGCCTGCTGGCGGGCCAGGTCGCGGGGGCGCTTCTCCAGGCCCAGCGGTGCCAGGCCCGCGGCGATGGCGCCGGAGGAGACCAGGACTATCTCCTTGCCCTCCGCGTCGCCGGCGCCCTCCAGGAACTTGGCCAGGACGTCGACCAGCGCGTCGACCCGGTCGGCGTCCAGGCCCCCCGCCGCGGTGGTGAGGGAGGACGAGCCGACCTTGACCACGATCCTGCGGGCCGCGACCACCTCGTCCCGTACCGCCGCCGCCCCGTACCGCTCGCTCACGCCGCTCCCCTGCTCGTCATCAGCTCGTCCACGCCCCGATGAGCGCTTGCCCTACACACTCATCATGACAAGCGGGCAATCTACGTCAGTCACGGCATCTCACGCCCGAGCGTTTCAGCCCCCGGACGCGCCCCGCGCCGGCGCCGCGGGGCCCGGTACAGGCCGCGTGGGGCCCCGGGCGGCTCCTTTGGACCCGATTCGGGGCGGTTGGCGCGGGCGCGGATTGTCACCGGACCTGACGGCGTCATACGGTCAGGGATCCTCCATAGTTAGTTGTTAGTTCCTCCGTACTCCTGCCAGGAGCCCAACCCGTGCCCTCTGCCGGAATCGCCCCCCGCCGGGCCGTACAGCTGGCGGCGCTGCTCGCGATGCTGGTGTTCTTCACCACACAGCTCATCGGCGCCGTCCTCCCGAACGTGCCCCTCCTCATCGCCGCGTCGGCGGGTGGCCTCGCGCTCGATCTGTATCTCCAGCACAAGCAACCGGGGCTGCTGTCGCTGCTGAGCAAGGTCCGCTTCGACGTCACGGTGCGCCAGCTGTTCCGGGACATGCTCATCGTGGTGGGCCTGCTGCGCATAGAGGGCATCGACCCGCTGCACGAGCAGGCGCCGCTCACCGTCGGGCTGCTGCTCTTCTACGTGACGCACTTCGCCTGCCAGGCGGTGGCCGTCCTGGTCCGCCGCCGCCGCCAGCTGCCGTTCGTCACCCGCAACATCGACACCACGGCGCTGCGGCTGAGCGACGCCCCGCCGCGGCTGTTCGCCCGCCAGCACGGCCGCCGGCTGCTGCGCCTGTCCGCCCCGATCACCGCGGGTCTGCTGGTCACCGCAGGCACCACGAACGGCTGGTGGGGCGGGATCGGCGTGGCCGTCGGCCTGCTGGTCGCCGTCGTCGGCACCGTCCACCTGGGCACCTGGCTGCTGCCGGGCAAGCGCGTGGTGAGCGAGGCCAAGGCGCTGGAGTGGCTGGACAAGTGGCTGGCCGAGTACCGGCCGACCGTGGGCATGTACTTCTCCGGCGGCACCACCTCGGCGTACCAGGCGAACATGTGGCTCTCCACGCTCGCCGCGCTCGAGGGCAACCCGATCATCGTGCTCCGCGAGCGCTTCATGGTGCAGAAGATCGACGCGACGGACGTGCCGATCGTGTGCCTGCCGAAGGTCGCGCACCTGATGCGGCTGGAGCACTCCACGCTCAAGGTGCTGCTGCACCCGGCGAACTCCGGCAAGACCTCGCAGGTGCTGCGCATCCCGTCGATCAAGCACGCCTTCATCAACCACGGCGAGAGCGACAAGCTCTCCAGCTGCAACCCGTACGCCAAGGCGTACGACGAGGTGTGGGTCGCGGGCCCGGCGGCGCGGGAGCGCTACCAGCTCGCCGACATCGGCGTCGAGGACAAGGACGTCGTCGAGGTCGGCCGCCCGCAGCTGGCCCCGATCCGCCCCTACGCGGCCGCGTCCACCGGCGCGCTCGGCGGCGCGGGCGGGGAAGACTTCACCACCGTGCTGTACGCGCCGACCTGGGAGGGCTGGGACGGCAACCCGGGCAACACCTCGGTCATCCTGGCGGGCGAGAACATCGTCCGCGAGCTGCTCGCCGACCCCAAGGTGCGCCTCCTGTACAAGCCGCACCCGATGACCGGCTCGGTCGACCCGCGCGCCGGCCGCGCCGACGAGCGCATCAGGGCGATGATCACCGAGGCGAACACCAAGCGCGGGGGCGCCCGGCCCGGCGCGGAGGCCGCCGCCGAGCTGGCCCGACGCACCGAGGAGCTCAACCGCCTCACCAGCACCTCCTTCCGCGCCAGCGCGGATGAAATCGAGCGCATGAAGCTCCAGGGCGCCCCGGACGGGGACCGCGCCGCGGCGGTCGCGGCGGCCATCACGGCCTGGGAGAACGCCTACTGGGCGTCGATCCCGGTGTGGGAGCACCAGATCATCACCGGCCCGCGGCCGGCCCTGTTCGCCTGCTTCAACCAGTCGGACCTGCTGATCAGCGATGTCTCCAGCGTGGTCTCGGACTATCTGACCAGTGAGAAGCCGTACGCGGTGGCGAACACCAGCGGGCTGTCCGAGGCCGAGTTCAAGGCGGGCTTCCCGACGGTGCGCGCCGCGACCATCCTCACCCCGGACGCCCACGGCGTCCCCGCCCTCCTCGAAGCGGTCCGCGACCCGGAGAAGGACACCAACGTGGCCGCCCGCGCCGAGCTGAAGGTGCACCTGCTCGGCCCGTCCGACCCGCCGTCGCTGGTGCGCTTCGACCGGGCCGCCCAGGCCCTGTGCGCCAAGGCCGACGCCCGCCGGGCCCGGATGGCCACCCGCCTGGCGGACGAGATCCCCGCGCAGCGCGAGGCCAGGGACGCCGCCGAGGAGGCGGAGCTGGAGACCGGCTCGCCCGAGACGGAGGAGACGGCGGCGGTCTGAGGACCGCGGCCCAAAGGCCGCGACCCGAAGGCTGCTTTCTGAAGCCGCGCATCCTCTACGCACCACCCCCAAGGGCCCCGGGAGTTCGCTCCCGGGGCCCTTGGCGTACGCTGCCGCCCAGCGTCTGACCGATCGGTCAGACAGCTGACCGGCCGGTTAGGAAAGGCGGCGGGAAATGGAGCGCACGACGTGCTGTGTGGTGGGCGGCGGCCCGGCGGGGATGATGCTGGGGCTGCTGCTGGCCAGGGCCGGCGTGGAGGTGACCGTCCTGGAGAAGCACCGCGACTTCCTGCGGGACTTCCGCGGGGACACCGTCCATCCGTCCACCCTGCGCCTGCTGGACGAACTGGGCCTGGGCGAGCGGTTCGCCCGGCTCCCCAGCCGCAGGCTCGGCGAGATGCGGATGCTGATCGGCGGCGCCACCGTGGTCGCGGCCGACTTCCGGCGCCTGCCGGGCCGCCACAAGTACATCGCCATGGTCCCGCAGTGGGACTTCCTCGACCTGCTGGCGAGCGCCGCCGCCGAGGAGCCCTCCTTCACCCTCCGGATGGGCACCCCGGTCACCGGGCTGCTCACCGAGGGGGGACGGGTCACGGGCGTCCGCTACACCGCCGAGGACGGTTCCCCCGCCGAACTGGCCGCGGACCTGACCGTGGCCTGCGACGGCCGTGACTCGGTGGTCCGCCGGGCGGCCGGGCTGCGCCCGGACTGGTTCGAGGTGCCCATGGACGTCTGGCAGGTGCGGGTGCCCGCGCGGCGCGGCGACGGCGGCGCCTCCCAGAACAGCCGGGTCTTCGCGCGCTTCGGCGGCGGGCAGGCCGCGGTCACCATGGACCGCGGCGACTACTACCAGACCTCGTACCTCATCGCGAAGGGCCGGGACGCGGAGCTGCGGTCGAACGACATCCAGTGGCTCCGGGACCGGCTCGGCGGCCTGTTCGGCTGGGACAGCGGGGTGACGGAGGCGATCCGCTCCTGGGACGACGTCAAACTGCTGGACGTCACCATGGGCCGGCTCCCCCGCTGGTACGCCCACGGCCTGCTGTGCATCGGCGACGCGGCCCACGTCATGTCGCCCGTCGGCGGCGTCGGCGTCAACCTGGCGGTGCAGGACGCCGTCGCGGCCGCCCGGATCCTCGCCGGACCGCTGCGCGGGGGCGCGGTCGGGCTGCGCGACCTGGCCCGGGTGCAGCGGCGGCGGTGGCTGCCGATGGCCGTGACGCAGAGGTCGCAGCGGGGCGAGCACGAGATGCTGCTGCGCCCGGCCCTCGACGGGACGCTCAGCGGGGACCGGCTACCGGTGCCGCTGCGGCTGCTCCGCCGGATCCCGGCCCTGCGGGCCGTCACCGCCTATGTGGGCGGCGTCGGGGTGCGGCCCGAGCACGCGCCCCCGTTCGCCCGGGCGCGGCGCTGAGGCGGCGAACGACGGGCGGTGGGGTCAGTCGCGGCGCTCGATCGCGTTCAGCGTGAACCGCTCCAAGTCGTCCGCCGCCGCGTCGAGATCGAGGTCGGGATGGACCAGCCAGTGCGCGATGACGCCGTCGATGGCGCCGCCGATCGCGAGCGCCACCGTCCGGGTGTCGAAGGCGCGCAGCCGGCCCGCCTTCTGCCCCTCGGCCAGCAGCTCGGCCAGGGCCTGCCAGCGGCCGCCGGTGTCATGGGAGCCGGGGTTCTTCAGCCGGGTGCCGCCCCTGTCGTCCAGCAGCATCTCGGTGATCACCCGCACATGGCGGCGATTGGCCTTCTGGTAGCCGATCATGGCGCGCACATAGGCGACCACGGCGGCGCGGGGGTCCGACTCCCGCGCCACGCGCTCGCTGACGTACGCGCCGAACCGCTCCAGCACATGCGCCAGCGTCGCCTGCGTGAGGTTGTCCTTCGAGGAGAAGTGGTAGAGCACCGCGGCCTTGGAGATGCCGGCCTCCTCGGCGATCGCCGACAGCGAGGTCGCGGGGTAGCCGCGGGTGGCGATGGAGTCGATGGTGCACTCGACGATCTGCTGCCGCCGGGCGCGCTCGGTGAAGGTCAGCGCCTCGGGGTCGGTGCGGTCGGCGGTCCGTCGAGGGGCCATCGATACGCCACCCTTGCCTTTCTTCGAACGAGCCCGCCTTCGAACGAGCCCCTCTTCGAACGAACCCGTCTTCGAACGAACCCGGCGGGACGCGGTACGCGCGCGGGTCACGCGCCGCGCGGCTTACGCGGTCAGAACGGCTTGAACGTGTCGTACTCGGCTTCCGCGTCGTCCCGCGCCGCGTCCCGCTCGCGGCGGCGCTGCGCGGCCGGGCGCGGGGCCTCGAAGCGGTGGTCCTCGCCGCGGCGGCCGAGCATCTCCGCGCCGGCCGTGACGGTCGGCTCCCAGTCGAAGACGACGGCGTCGTCCGTGGCGCCGATGACGACCTCGTCGCCCGCCCGCGCCCCGGCCTTCACCAGCTCCTCCTCGACCCCCAGGCGGGCCAGCCGGTCCGCGAGGTAGCCGACGGCCTCGTCGTTGTTGAAGTCGGTCTGGCGGACCCAGCGCTCGGGCTTCTCGCCCACCACGCGGTAGAAGCCCTCCTCGACGACGATCCTGAAGCCCGCGTCGTCCACGGCCTTCGGGCGGATGACGATGCGGGTCGCCTCCTCCTTGGGCTTGGCCGCACGCGCATCGGCGACGATCTTCGCCAGGGCGAACGAAAGTTCCTTGAGGCCGTGCCGGGAGACCGCCGACACCTCGAAGACCTGGTAGCCGCGGGCCTCCAGGTCCGGCCGGATCATGTCGGCGAGGTCCTGGCCGTCGGGGACGTCGACCTTGTTCAGCGCGACCAGCCGCGGCCGGTCCTCCAGGCCGCCGTACTGCGCCAGCTCCGCCTCGATGACGTCGAGGTCGGTCAGCGGGTCCCGCTCGGACTCCAGCGCCGCCGTGTCCAGGACGTGGACGAGCACCGAGCAGCGCTCGACGTGGCGCAGGAACTCCAGGCCCAGGCCCTTGCCCTGGCTGGCGCCCGGGATCAGGCCCGGCACATCGGCGATGGTGTAGACGGTCGAGCCGGCCGTCACCACGCCGAGGTTGGGCACCAGGGTGGTGAAGGGGTAGTCGGCGATCTTCGGCTTGGCGGCCGAGAGCACCGAGATCAGCGAGGACTTGCCGGCGCTCGGGTAGCCGACGAGGGCCACGTCCGCGACCGTCTTCAGCTCCAGGACCACGTCCCCGGCCTGGCCCGGCTCGCCCAGCAGCGCGAACCCGGGGGCCTTGCGGCGGGCCGAGGCCAGGGCGGCGTTGCCCAGGCCGCCGCGGCCGCCCTGGGCGGCGACGAAGGTGGTGCCCTGCCCGACCAGGTCGGCCAGGACGTTGCCCTGCTTGTCGAGCACGACGGTGCCGTCCGGGACGGGCAGTACCAGGTCCGTGCCGTCCTTGCCGGAGCGGTTGCCGCCCTCGCCCGGCTTGCCGTTGGTGGCCTTGCGGTGCGGGCTGTGGTGGTAGTCGAGCAGCGTGGTGACCGACTGGTCGACGACCAGGATCACATCGCCGCCACGGCCGCCGTTGCCCCCGTCCGGGCCGCCGAGCGGCTTGAACTTCTCCCGGTGCACGGAGGCGCAGCCGTGGCCCCCGTTACCCGCGGCGACATGCAGCTCGACGCGGTCCACGAAGGTGGTCATGACGGTGTGCCTCCAGATGCGTATGTACGGAATGTCTTAGGCGTAACGCGCCGAGGGCGGACCCGCTTCCCCGCGACGGTGTAGAACCCGTCACGGGAGAAGAGCGGTCCGCCCTCGGAAAGGTGTGGTGTCGCGCCGGGCCGATTACTCGGCGACCGGGACGATGTTCACGACCTTGCGGCCACGGGAGGTGCCGAACTGCACCGCACCGGCGGCCAGCGCGAACAGCGTGTCGTCGCCGCCGCGGCCGACGCCCGAGCCGGGGTGGAAGTGCGTGCCGCGCTGGCGGACCAGGATCTCACCCGCGTTGACGACCTGGCCGCCGAAGCGCTTGACGCCGAGCCGCTGGGCGTTGGAGTCGCGACCGTTCCGGGTGGACGATGCGCCCTTCTTGTGTGCCATCTCTCCTCAGTCCCTTACTTCGCAGCCGCGTCGATGCTGGTGATCTTCAGCGCGGTGTGCAGCTGGCGGTGGCCGATCCGCTTGCGGTAGCCGGTCTTGTTCTTGTACTTCAGGATGTCGATCTTGGCGCCCTTGTGGTGGTCCACGACCTCGGCGTGCACCTTCACCCCGGCCAGCACCCACGGGTCGCTGGTCACGGCGTCGCCGTCGACAACGAGCAGAGTCGAGAGCTCGACGGTGTCGCCGACCTTGCTGCTGGACAAACGGTCGACCTCGATGACGTCGCCCACGGACACCTTCTGCTGGCGGCCGCCGGTGCGCACGATTGCGTACACGCGGTTCTCACTCTCTCGTCAGTAATCGGGACCTCTGATGCCAGCCGCTCCCCACCGACCCGCACGGTCCGTGGTTCACCGATCGTCTCGTATCGCCTTACGGCGTGATCCGGCATCGGCGAGCGGCCTCTCCCGACGGAACGGGAGGGATTTGCTCAGGGGTTTGGCGTACAAACGCCGACGGTCAAGGTTACGGGGCCGGGACCAGGCGGTCAAACCGGGGCCGGGGCGGGGCGCCCACCCTGGTGTGTGGGTGGGCGCCCCCGCGCTCCGGCCCCGGTCCGGCCGCGCGGTCAGTCGTCGGTGGAGGCCGAGACCGAGGACGGCGTCTGCTGCTCCGCCGCCGCGGTCTTCTTGGCCGCCGACTTCTTGGCCGTCGTCTTCTTCGCGGCGGTCTTCTTGGCGGTGGTCTTCTTCGCCGCCGTCTTCTTGGCCGCCGCCTTCTTCGCCGGCGCCTTCTTGGCGGCCTTGCGGGCCGTCTTCTTCGCCGCCGTCTTCTTGGCCGCCGCCGCCTCCGGCTCGGCCGGCTCGGCCGGCTCGGCCGCGCCCTCGGGGGTGGCTTCCGGCGCGGCCTCGGGGGCCTCGGGGGCCTCCTCGGGCTCGCTCACGGCCGCCGCCGGCTCCGGGGCCGCCTCCGGCTCCAGGGCGGGCTGCGGGGCGGCTTCCGGCGCGGCCTCGGGCTCCGGAGCGGAGTCCTGGGCAGGCGCGCTGACGACCACCACGGCCGCCTCCGCGGAGCCCGACGGCGAGCCCGCGGGAGCGGTCACCTTCCGGGTCGCCCGGCGGCGGGTACGGGGCGCCGGCACCGGCTCGGGGGCCGGCTCGGCCGCCGCCTCCGGCTTCGGCTCCTCCGCCGGGGCCTCCTTCGGCTCCTCGGCCGGCACGACGACCACGGCCGCCTCCGCCTGCCGGGCGGCCTTCGGGGCGCCCGCCGGGGCGGACACCTTCCGGGTCGCCCGGCGCCGCGTACGGCCACGGGTGGCGGCCGCCTCGGCCTCGGCGGCGCTGCTGTACAGCTCCTCGTCGGCGGCGAAGGTCACCGGCTCTGGCGCGGTGCGGTGCTCCGTCGCCTCGGCCGCGGCCTCGGCCACCGTCTCCGGCTCGGCCTCCACGGCCTCGGCCGCCTCCACAGCCTCGGCCGTCTCGGCGGCCTCCGCCACCTCCGGCGCCTGCTCGATCTCGGGCTGCTGACCGGCGACCGCGCCCTTCTTCTTCTTGCGCTTGCCGCCACCGCCGCCGACCGCGGCCGGCTGGTCCATGTGGACGATCAGACCACGGCCGTTGCAGTGCACACAGGACTCGGAGAAGGACTCCAGCAGGCCCTGGCCGACCCGCTTGCGGGTCATCTGGACCAGGCCCAGCGAGGTGACCTCGGCCACCTGGTGCTTCGTACGGTCGCGTCCCAGGCACTCCAGGAGGCGCCGCAGCACCAGGTCCCGGTTGGACTCCAGCACCATGTCGATGAAGTCGATCACGATGATGCCGCCGAGGTCGCGCAGCCGCAGCTGGCGCACGATCTCCTCGGCCGCCTCCAGGTTGTTCCTGGTGACCGTCTCCTCCAGGTTGCCGCCCTGGCCGGTGAACTTGCCGGTGTTGACGTCGACCACGACCATCGCCTCGGTCCGGTCGATCACCAGGGAGCCGCCGCTGGGCAGCCACACCTTGCGGTCCAGCGCCTTCATCAGCTGCTCGTCGATCCGGTACGTGGCGAACACGTCGACGTCCGACGTCCACTTCTGCAGCCGGTCCGCGAGGTCCGGCGCGACGTGCGAGACGTATCCGTGGATCGTCTCCCAGGCGCCGTCACCGCTCACGATGACCTTCGAGAAGTCCTCGTTGAAGATGTCGCGGACGACCCGGACGGTCATGTCCGGCTCGCCGTACAGCAGCGTGGGGGCGCTGCCGCTCTTCGCCTTCTTCTGGATCTCCTCCCACTGCGCCTGGAGCCGCTTGACGTCGCGGGCCAGCTCCTCCTCGCTCGCGCCCTCGGCCGCGGTGCGGACGATGACGCCCGCGTCCTCGGGGACGATCTTCTTGAGGATCTGCTTCAGGCGGGCGCGCTCGGTGTCCGGCAGCTTGCGGCTGATGCCGGTCATCGAGCCCTCGGGCACGTACACCAGGTAGCGGCCGGGAAGGGAGACCTGGCTGGTCAGCCGGGCGCCCTTGTGGCCGATCGGGTCCTTGGTGACCTGGACCAGGACGGACTGGCCGGACTTGAGGGCGGTCTCGATGCGGCGCGGGCCGTTGGCGAGACCCAGCGCCTCGAAGTTGACCTCGCCCGCGTACAGCACGGCGTTGCGGCCCTTGCCGATGTCGACGAAGGCGGCCTCCATCGACGGCAGGACGTTCTGCACCTTGCCCAGGTAGACGTTGCCGACGTAGCTGTTCGACTGCTCCTTGTTGACGAAGTGCTCGACGAGGACGTTGTCCTCCAGCACGCCGATCTGGGTGCGCTCGCCGTTCTGCCGGACGACCATCACCCGCTCGACCGCCTCGCGGCGGGCCAGGAACTCGGCCTCCGTGATGATCGGCACCCGGCGGCGGCCCTGCTCGCGGCCCTCGCGGCGGCGCTGCTTCTTCGCCTCCAGACGCGTCGAGCCCTTGATCGACTGCACCTCGTCGGCGCCGGACTCCGCCTCCTTGGCACGCCGCTCGCGCGGCTCGCGGATCTTGACGACCGTGCGCTCCGGGTCGTCGCCCGCCTCGACCTCGGCGGCGTCCCCGCTGCGCCGGCGGCGGCGCCGGCGACGACGGCTGCTGCTGGAGCCGGCCGCGCCCGACTCGTCGGCCTCGTCGGCCTCCTCGCCCCCGGCCTCACCGGTGGCCTGCTCGCCCTCGGTCTCGCCCGGCTGCTCGTCCTCGTACCGCTCGCCGGACTCGCCCTCGGCGCTCTCGGCCTCCGCGGCCTCGCCACGGCGGCGGCGCCGCCCGCCCCGGCGACGGCGGCGGGACGGGCGGTCGCCCGACTCCTCGTCGCCGTGCTCGCCCTCGCCGAACTCGGCCTCCTCGGCGGTCTCGGCCGCCTCCTCCGCCTCGGCCTGCGCGGCCTGGTCCTCGGACGGCTCGCCCCGGCGACGGCGCCGGCGGCGCGCGCCGGCGGGCGCCGCCGGCTCGGCGGCCTCGAACGCTTCCGTGTCCTCCGTGTCTTCCGTCTCCTCCGCCTCGGCCGCCTCCGCGGCGGCCGCGGCGGCGGCCAGAGCCGCGCTCTCCGGCGTCTGGAACACCGGCTCGGTGAACACCGGCGCCTGGAACACGGCGGTCGGCGGGCGCACCGCCCTGCGCCGCGTCCTGGCCGGGGCCTCCGGCTCGGCCTCGGCCGGCTGCGGGGCCTCGGCCCGCGGGCTCGCTGCCTGCGGCGCGGCCTCGGCCGACTCGTCGGCGGCAGCGGCACGGGTCGCCCGGCGGCGGGTACGGGCGCGCGCCGTGGCCTCGGCGGCCCGCGCGGCGGCTTCGGACGCGGCGGCGCCCTCGGCGGCCGGCTCCTCGGCGGGCTGCGTGGTGGGCTGCGTGGTGGGGGCTTCGGCGGTCTCCTCTGCCTCGGCCTCGGGCGCGCCCGCCGGGGCGGTCGCCTTACGGGTCGCCCGGCGGCGGGTACGGCGCGCGGGCTGCGCGGGCTCCTCCGCCGCCTCGGCTCCGGACTCGGTCGCGGCGGCCTGCGCGGCGGCGTCGGTCTCGGCGGTCGCGCTCACGGTCCCGCCCGCCGGGGCGGGCTGCGAGGTCTCCTCGCCGGCGGCGGGCGGCGGGCCGGCCGGGGCGGTCGCCTTGCGCGTCACCCGACGACGCCGGCGCACCGGCTCGGCGGGCTCAGCGGTCCCGGCGGCCTCCACGGCGGCGGGCTCCGACACGGCCTCGGCGGCCTCGTCCTCCGCGTCCGCCTCGGCTTCCGCTTCGTCGGGCTCGGCGGCCTCCGGCGCACCCGCCGGAGCGGATGCCCGGCGCGTCGCGCGACGGCGCCTGCGGGCCGGCACGGCGGCCTCCTCCGCCTCGGCTGGCTGCTCATCAGCCGCCGCATCCGCCTCTTCGGCCTCTTCGGCCTCAGCAGCGGGCTCGACGGCGGGTTCGGCGGCGACCACGGTCTCAGCGCCCTCCGACGCAGCCGCCGGAGCGGACGCCTGACGCGTCGCACGGCGGCGCTTGCGCGCCGGCGCGGCGACCTCGGCCGTCTCCTCGGCCTCAGGAGTCTCGTCCGCCCCAGTGGCGGGCTCCGCAGCGGGCTCCGCGGCGACCACGGTCTCAGCGCCCTCCGGCGCGCCCGCCGGAGCGGTCGCCTTGCGGGTCGCGCGACGGCGCGTCCGCGGCGCGGGCACCGGCTCTTCCGCCGGTGCGGCGTCCTCGGCGGCGGAGCCGGGCTCCGCCGCGGCGACCACCGTCTCGGGTGTGGTCCCGGCCTTCTCCGGCGAGCCCGCCGGGGCCGTCGCCTTGCGGGTCGTGCGACGGCGCGTCCGCGGCGCGGGCACCGGCTCGTCGGCGGCCGCCGCGGCCTGCGCGGCAGGGGCCTCCGGGTCGGTGGACTGGGTGGCCGGTATGGCCGGAGCCGCGGCCTGGGCCTCGTCGCCCAGCGCCCCCGTGGGTGGGCCGGCCGGGCGGGAGGCCGCGCGCCGGCGGCGCGGCGGCAGCGTGTCGCTGGGCGAGTTGTTCTCGGTGGTGTCCCTGGGGGCGACGGCGCGCGGAGCGGCCTGTCCCAGCGGCTGGATAGGTTCGATCGGCTCAATGGGCTCGAGCATGCGGGCGTTTCTCCCGTCACGCTCCCGGGCGCCGCGTCTGCGTCCGGCGGCAATCCGCGCTGTGCGCGTTCGCCGCCGCCCGCGGCGCGGGCGCCGCACGGGAGCTGTCGTCTCGCTCGCCGGGACCGGAAATGCCCGGACCGGCGAAAGTCTCCTGGTCAGTGCGCCTGCCGGACCCGGGTGGCTCCCTGGTGCGATCGGCGGCGCATCGACGGCGGTCCTACGCGGAACCTCCCGGCGCCATCGCGGCGGTCAGCCCGGCGGCCGTGGGTGGGGCGGCCGGTGCTGCCTCGCGATCGGGCGCGAGCGGGTCGGTCACCGTGCCGGACTCCTCATCGAGCAGCCCCTGCGCCAGCCTGGTCACCGCTGCGGGGACCGGCGGCGCCAGGTCGGCCGTAGCGCGGAGACCGGACAGGACGTCGTCGGGTCGTACGGCAGGTGTCAGATGCCGTACCACCAGCCGCAGTATCGCACAGCCGGGGTGCCCTGGCCTATCGACCGGCGCGGGGAGGGCCTCGAGCCGGGCCACCGCGGCACGCGCGTCGAAGGTCCGCAACCCGTTTTTCGTCATGCGCTCGACCTCGACCTTCTCGGCCGAGAGGAAGGCGGCGGCGGCTCGCTCGGCCTCCTCGGGGGCGACTCCGTCGAGCCGGATCTCCCAGACGGAGGCCTGCAGCCGGTCGGCCAGACCCGAGGTGCGGGCCTCGACGGCGTCGATGACGTCGAGGCCGTCGGGCAGCGACTCGTCGAGGAGTTCCCGCAGCCTCTCGGGGTCGCGCGCCTCGGTGAGCTGGATCTCCAGGTACTCGGCCTCACTGCCCGTGCCGGTGGGTGCGGCATTGGCGTACGACACCTTGGGGTGCGGGGTGAACCCCGCCGAGTACGCCATGGGCACCTCGGCGCGGCGCAGCGCCCGCTCGAAGGCGCGCTGGAAGTCGCGGTGGCTGGTGAACCGGAGGCGGCCGCGCTTGGTGTAGCGCAAACGGATGCGCTGCACCGCGGGTGCGGGCGGCGGGCCTTCGGGCTGTCGCTTGCCCAGGGGTCCTTCTCCTTGCTGTCTGACGCCGCTGTCCGACGCGGCTGACTACGCCGCTGACTGACGGCTGTCGTACGTCGGTGGCCGGGCGCTCACCCGGGCGGGTGCGCGGCCCGTGCCTCTTCCAGCGTACTTGTCGGGCCGGGGGTTACTTGACGACCGACAGCGGCAGCAGCTTCCTGCCGGTCGGTCCGATCTGGATCTCGGTGCTCATCTGCGGGCACACGCCGCAGTCGAAGCACGGGGTCCAGCGGCAGTCGTCGACCTCGGTCTCGTCGAGGGCGTCCTGCCAGTCCTCCCAGAGCCAGTCCTTGTCGAGGCCGGAGTCGAGGTGGTCCCAGGGCAGGACCTCCTCGTAGCCGCGCTCGCGGGTGGTGTACCAGTCGACGTCCACGCCGAACTCGGGAAGGGTGCGCTCGGCGCACTCCATCCAGCGGTCGTAGCTGAAGTGCTCGCGCCAGCCGTCGAAGCGGCCGCCGTCCTCGTAGACGGCGCGGATGACCGCGCCCACCCGGCGGTCGCCGCGGGAGAGCAGGCCCTCGACGATGCCGGGCTTGCCGTCGTGGTAGCGGAAGCCGATGGACCGGCCGTACCTCTTGTCGCCGCGGATCTTCTCGCGCAGCTTCTCCAGGCGCGCGTCGGTCTCCTCGGCGCTGAGCTGCGGCGCCCACTGGAAGGGGGTGTGCGGCTTGGGGACGAAGCCGCCGATGGAGACGGTGCAGCGGATGTCGTTCTTGCCGGAGACCTCGCGGCCCTTGGCGATGACCTTCGTCGCCATGTCGGCGATCTGCAGCACGTCCTCGTCGGTCTCGGTGGGCAGGCCGCACATGAAGTACAGCTTCACCTGCCGCCAGCCGTTGCCGTAGGCGGTGGCGACGGTCCTGATCAGGTCCTCTTCCGAGACCATCTTGTTGATGACCTTGCGGATGCGCTCGCTGCCGCCCTCGGGGGCGAAGGTGAGGCCGGAGCGGCGGCCGTTGCGAGTGAGCTCGTTGGCGAGGTCGATGTTGAAGGCGTCGACCCGGGTCGAGGGGAGCGACAGCCCGATCTTGTCTTCCTCGTAGCGGTCGGCGAGGCCCTTGGCGATGTCACCGATCTCGGTGTGGTCCGCCGAGGACAGGGACAGCAGGCCGACCTCCTCGAAGCCGGTGGCCTTGAGGCCCTTGTCGACCATCTCGCCGATGCCGGTGATGGACCGCTCGCGCACCGGGCGGGTGATCATGCCCGCCTGGCAGAAGCGGCAGCCGCGGGTGCAGCCGCGGAAGATCTCCACGGACATCCGCTCGTGGACCGTCTCGGCGAGCGGCACCAGCGGCTGCTTCGGGTACGGCCACTCGTCCAGGTCCATGACGGTGTGCTTGGACACCCGCCACGGCACGCCGGAGCGGTTCGGCACGACGCGGGCGATCCGGCCGTCGGGCAGGTACTCCACGTCGTAGAACTTCGGCACGTAGACGCCGCCGGTGCGGGCGAGCCGGAACAGCAGCTCGTCCCGGCCGCCGGGGCGGCCTTCGGCCTTCCAGGCGCGGATGATCTCGGTCATCTCCAGGACGGCCTGCTCGCCGTCGCCGATCACCGCGCAGTCGATGAAGTCCGCGATCGGCTCGGGGTTGAACGCGGCGTGGCCACCGGCGACCACGATGGGGTGGTCGTCGCCGCGGTCCGCGGCGTCCAGCGGGATCCCCGCCAGGTCGAGCGCGGTGAGCATGTTGGTGTAGCCCAGCTCGGTGGAGAAGGAGATGCCGAAGACGTCGAACGCCGCGACCGGGCGGTGCGAGTCGACGGTGAACTGCGGCACCTTGTGCTCGCGCATCAGCTCTTCGAGGTCCGGCCAGACGCTGTACGTGCGCTCGGCGAGCACGCCCTCGCGCTCGTTCAGCACCTCGTAAAGGATCATGACGCCCTGGTTGGGCAGGCCGACCTCGTACGCGTCCGGGTACATGAGCGCCCAGCGGACGTCGCAGCTCTGCCAATCTTTGACGGTGGAGTTCAGCTCCCCGCCTACGTACTGGATCGGCTTCTGCACATGCGGGAGCAGGGCCTCGAGCTGTGGGAAGACCGACTCGACAGACATCCGGGAGACCTTCGTGAGCTGACAGGGGTGACCCTCAAGCCTAACCCGCCCGGCGGACACCGATTGACGCTCGCCCGGGCCTCACCGCGTCACCGCCGCGAGGCGGGGCGGCGGGGCCGGCGCCGCAGTGCCGCCCGGTGCTTCTCGCGGGACGCCTCGGCCCAGAGCGCGGGCAGTTCCGCCTCCCGCCGGGCCGCCAGGGCCTCCTCCCGCCCGTACATGACACCGAAGGCGAAGGCGCTCTCCCCGGCGGCGTGCGCCTGCTCGGCCAGCTCGCGCAGCGCCCGGCGCGCGACACAGCTGTCCTGGTGGTCGCCGAGCAGATCCTGCAGCCCGGTCATGAGGTCCGCGAACGCCTTCGCCGGCCGGCCCAGCGCGGGGCGGGCGGCCTCGGCGGCGTAGCGGGCGCGCTTGGCCTCCTTGCGCGCCTCGTGCATGGCGAGGTCCCGGTCCTGCCCGGGAGGAGCGGCGAGAGCGGTGGTGACGAGGGCGGCGAGCCGCCGGTAGTCGCGCTCCACGGCCTCGACGAGCACGTCCTCGGGCGGCCGGGCGGCGGCGGGGCGCAGCGGTGGGTCGGCCGAGAGCGCGTCGAGGGCGTTCAGGAGGGCGAGACAGCGGTCCCCGTCCAGGACGCCGAGGAGCCGGTCGCGGGTCCCGCCCCGGCGCTCCCGCGCCCAGGCGCTCAGCCGGGCGGCCACGGGACCGGCGCGCAGATCGTCCGGGAGTTCGCGCAGCCGCTCTTCCAGCCGGGCGGTGAGCACTTCGCGGTCCCGGTCGATGCCGAGCTCCCCGGCCAGCCATTTCAGCTCGTCGGCGAGGGGGTCGGTGGCGGCCCGGTCCAAAACCTTGCGGAAGGAGCGGAAGGCACTGCGCAGCCGGCGGGTGGCGACGCGCATGCGGTGGACGGCGTCGGGCGCGTCCAGGCGTACGGCGGGGTCGAGCGCGACGACGGCGGCGATCTGGGCGCGGACGTAGTCGAGGACGGTGTCGCCGGCCGTGGCCCCGGCGGCCGCGCCCGCCTCAGCCCCGGCCTTCGCCCCCGCCTTCTCCTCTGCCCCGGCCGGGTCGGCGGTCTCGGCCAGGGCCCTGGCCAGCTTGGACGCGGCGGCCGCGCGGCGCACCCCGCCCCGGGTCAGGTGCGACTCGAGCGCGTCGAGGAGCGCCGGGTCGCCGCCCGGGGCGAGCTCCACCTCGACCTCCGTCCACCGCACCGGCTCGCCCGGCTCCGGGGTGAGGCGGCGCGCCGTGACCCGGTCGGCGGACAGCTCGGCGAGCAGGGCTCCGTGGGCGTCCACGAGGTGCCGGACGTCCCGCTCGGACAGCAGGCGGACGAGGGGCACGAGTTCCGCGTCGCGGACGCGGGAGCGTACGAGGGCCGCGAGTTCGGCGGGCAGGGTGTCGGACAGCGGGGCGCGGATCTCGTCCCGGGCGTCCGGCCCGGCCGGCAGCTTGAGGTGCCATCCCGCGTCGCCGCCGCCGGTGCGGCGGCGCAGGGTGACGCCGTGGGCCGCGAGCCGCTGGTCGGCGGTGTCGTAGTACGTGGCGTCCAGGGTGGCCGTGCCCCGGTCCACCACCTCCGCGACCCCGGCGGCCCCGGTCAGGTCCGGGAGCCGGCCGCCGTCGGGGACCTCGTACTTGCGCTCGATCTCACGCACGGTGTCCGCCATGACGCGAATGTACTGCCCTGCGGCGTTGGAGGGCAGACCAGCAGGCCGGACCAGGAGGGCAGGCCCGTGCGGACCCCGTGCCTCAGGCCGATACGGGGCGCTGCACCCGGATCGACTGGAGCAGGCCCACCGCTATCCACACGGCGAACATCGACGACCCGCCGTACGAGACGAAGGGCAGCGGCAGACCGGCCACCGGCATGATGCCCAGCGTCATGCCGATGTTCTCGAACGCCTGGAAGGCGAACCAGGCGATGATCCCGGCGGCCACGACCGTCCCGTACAGCTCGGTGGTGTCCCGCGCGATGCGGCAGGCGCGCCACAGCACGACGCCGAGCAGCACGATGATCAGGCCCGCCCCGAGGAAGCCCAGCTCCTCCCCCGCGACCGTGAAGACGAAGTCGGTCTGCTGCTCGGGCACGAACTGGCCGGTGGTCTGGGTGCCGTGGAACAGCCCCTTGCCGGTGAGGCCGCCGGAACCGATGGCGATCCGCGCCTGGTTGGTGTTGTAGCCGACGCCCGCCGGGTCGAGGGCCGGGTTGGCGAAGGCGGCGAAGCGGTCGATCTGGTACTGGTCCAGGACGCCGAGCTGCCAGACGAGGACGGCGCCGACGACGGCCGCGCCGATCAGCCCCACGATCCACCGGTTGGAGGCTCCGGAGGAGAGCAGCACGGCGAGCACGATGACGGCCATGACCATCACCGAGCCGAGGTCCGGCATCAGCAGCACGACCGCGATGGGCAGCGCGGCGAGCCCGAGGGCCTGGACGACGGTGCGGTGGTCGGGGTTGACGCGGTCCCCCGCGTCCACGCGCGCGGCCAGCAGCATCGCCATCCCCAGAATGATGGTGATCTTGGCGAACTCGGAGGGCTGGAGGGAGAAGCCGCCGCCGATCACGATCCAGGCGTGCGCGCCGTTGATGGTCGAGCCCAGCGGGGTGAGGACGGCCAGCACGAGCAGCACCGACAGCGCGTACAGCACGGGCACGGCCCCGCGCAGGGTGCGGTGACCGAGCCAGATCGTGCCGACGGCCAGCACCAGCCCGATGCCGGTGTTCATGGCGTGCCGGATCAGGAAGTAGTACGGGTCGCCCTGGTTGAGCTCGGTGCGGTTGCGGGTGGCGGAGTAGACGAGGACGGTGCCGATCGCGGACAGGGCGAGCGCGGCGAGCAGCAGTATCCAGTCCAGCCGGCGCACGATCGAGTCGCGCGCCATGAGCTTGCCCCAGGTGCCGCGCTCGGGGGTGAAGCGGCGCGCGGTGTACGTATGCGTCGAAGCGCTCACTGCTGTGTTTCCCGCCTTCCGACCACCTGGATCGGCTTGCCCAGCGGCTGGGCCTCGATGGTGCCGTCGGAGTCGATCTTGGGGAGCTTCGCCTGGGGCTTGGGCAGCAGCGCCTTCTTGTTGTCGATGTTGCCCTTGGCGTCCACCCCGTAGAGGGCGTTGTAGATGTTGCGCACGGCGGGCCCGGAGGCGCCGGAGCCGGTGCCGCCCTGGGAGATCGTCATGACGATCGCGTAGTCCTTGGTGTACGTCGCGAACCACGAGGTCGTCTGCTTGCCGTAGACCTCGGCCGTACCCGTCTTGGCGTGCATCGGGATCTTGTCCTGCGGCCAGCCGCCGAATCGCCAGGCGGCGGTGCCGCGGGTCGCGACTCCCGCGAGAGCCTTGTCTATCTTGCTGCGCGTCTGCTGGGTCATCGGCAGCTTGCCGTGCGACTTCGGCTTGATCTCCTGGACCTTCTTGCCGTCGGCGCTGATGATCGCCTTGCCGATGGTCGGGTCGTACAGCGTGCCGCCGTTGCTGAGCGCGGCGTAGATGGTGGCCATCTGGATCGGGGTGACGAGCGTGTCGCCCTGGCCGATGGAGTAGTTCACGGAGTCACCGGCGCGCATCTTCATCCCCTCGAGGCAGTTCTCGTAGGCGATGCGCCGGCCGTAGTCCCCGTCCTTCTTGCCGTACTTGCACCAGGCGTTCTTGTTGGCCTTCCAGTAGTCCTTCTTCCACTGGCGGTCCGGGATCCGGCCGGTGACCTCGTTGGGGAGGTCGACGCCGGTCTCCTTGCCGAGGCCGAACTGGTGGGCGGTCTTGTAGAACCAGTCGGCGGGGTGCTTCTTGGGCTTGTTGCCGCCGTCCTTCTGCCACTGCTTGTACGCGAGGTCGTAGAACACGGTGTCGCAGGAGACCTCGAGCGCCCGGCCGAGGCTGATCGGGCCGTAACCCTTGGACTCGAAGTTCTTGAAGACCTGTGAGCCGATGTTGAACGAGCTGCTGCAGTTGTAGCTGCCGTCGAAGGGGTATCCGGCGTTGACCGCCGCGGTGCTCGAGACCACCTTGAAGATCGAGCCGGGGGCCGCCTGGCCCTGGATCGCCCGGTTCAGCAGCGGGTAGTTGGACTTCTTGCCGGTGAGCTTCTTGTAGTCCTTGCCGGAGATGCCGCCGACCCAGGCGTTCGGGTCGTAGGTCGGGTTGGAGGCCATCGCGACCACCCGGCCCGTCTTCGCCTCCATGACCACGACCGCGCCCGCGTCCGCCTCGTACCTGCGGCCCGTGTTCCGGTCCATCTCCTTGCGGGCGTCCTTCATCGCCTGGTCCAGCTCCTTCTCGGCGACGGCCTGCACCCGGGCGTCGATGCTGGTGACCACGTTGGCGCCGGGCTGCGCCCGCTGGCTCTCGGCCTGGCCGATGACCCGGCCGAGGTTGTCGACCTCATAGCGGGTCACCCCGGCCTTGCCGCGCAGCTCGTCGTCGTACTGGCGCTCCAGGCCGTTGCGGCCGACCTGGTCGGAGCGCAGCAGCGGGGACCGGCTGTCCTCGGCCTTCTTGATCTCCTCGTCGGTGACCGGGGAGAGGTAGCCGAGCACCTGCGCGGCGTTGGCGTCGCCCGGGGAGGCGTAGCGGCGCACGGCGGTCGGCTCCGCGCTTATCCCGGGGAAGTCCTCCTCGCGCTCGCGGATCTGCAGGGCCTGCTTGGGGCTGGCCTCGTCGGTGATGGGGATGGGCTGGTACGGGGAGCCGTTCCAGCAGGGCTGGGGCGTCTTGGCGTCGCACAGCCGCACCTTGTCCAGGACGTCCTTGGGCTTCATGTTCAGGACGCCCGCGAGGCGGGTGAGGACGGCCTTCCCGTTGTCCTTCATCTTCATCAGCTCGGTGCGGCTGGCGGAGACGACCAGACGGGTCTCGTTGTCGGCGAGCGGCACGCCGCGGGCGTCCAGTATCGAGCCGCGCACGGCGGGGTGGACGACCTGCTGGACGTGGTTGTTGGCGGCTTCGGCGGTGTATTCGTCGCCGTTGCGGATCTGCAGGTACCACAGGCGGCCGCCGAGGGTGAGCAGCAGCGAGAAGACGATGATCTGGATGGCGACGAGCCGGGTGGTGACGCGCGGGGTCCGCCCGGTCTCAGGAATGTTACTCATGGCGCGTAGCGCCTCCCTTGAGGGTGGCGGTGGGCGACGGGCGGGCGTTACTCATGGCGCGTACCGCCTCCCTCGAGGGTGGCGATGGGCGACGGGTGGGCGTTGCTCACAGGCGCTTGACCCCCTTGAGACGTCCCGTGCTCCGGCCCGCGGCCTTCGCCAGGAGGCCGCCGCGCTGGGTGCCGACGCGGGAGCCGCCGGAGCTGTCGGCCATCGGGTCGTTCTCGCTCTTTCTGGCCATCCCCATGATCAGCGGCACGGTGAAGGGGGCCAGCAGCAGGTCGTACAGCGCCGCGGTGAACAGCAGCTTGCCGAGGCCCACATGGCGGGCGGCGTCGTCGCCGACGAGCTGGCCGACGCCCGCGTACAGCAGGGTGCTGCCGATGGCGGCCGCGACGACCACGAGCATCGGCCCCGTGGCGGACCTGAGCTGGCCGGTCTCGGGCCGGGCGAGGCCCGCGAGATAGCCGATGACGCACAGCACCAGCGCGTAGCGCCCGGCGGCGTGGTCGGCGGGCGGGGCGAGGTCGGCGAGCAGGCCGGCGCCGAAGCCGATGAGCGCGCCACCGGTGTGGCCGTACACCAGCGCGAGGCCCAGGACGACGAGCAGCAGCAGGTCGGGGACGGCGCCGGGCAGTTGCAGCCGGGCGAGCACGCAGACCTGCACGACCAGGGCGATGACCACGAGGAGGGTCGACAGGAGGACCCGGTTCAGTCGCAGCATCGGTCAGCTCCTGTTGGCGGCGGCGCTCGAGGACGAGGACGGTTTGACCGTGACGGTCACCGTGGGCGTCGGCTTGGGCTTGGCGGGCTTGGGCGGCAGCACGGTGTCGCGCGGGTTCTCGCGGGGCGGCTCGACGACGACGCCGACGATGTCGAGCTTGGTGAAGCCGACGAACGGGCGCACCAGCAGGGTGCGGGTCAGATCGCCGCCGGAGGGGTCGACGCGGACCACCTTGCCGACCGGGACGCCGGGCACGAACGGCTTGTTGGCCTGGGAGCCGAAGGTCACCAGCCGGTCACCCTTCTTGATCTTGGCCTTGCCGTTGAGGAGCTGGACGCGCACCGAGCGGTCGCCCTGACCGGTGGCGAAGCCGAGTTCACCGGACTTCTCCATACGGGTGCCGACGGTGAAGTCGGGGTCGATGGCCAGCAGGACGGTGGCCGTGGACGGGCCGACGGTGGTGACCCGGCCGACCAGGCCGTCGCCGTTGATGACGGTCATGTCGCGGCGGATGCCGTCGTCGCGGCCCACGTCGATGGTGACGGTCCAGGAGAAGCCCTGGGCCGCTCCGATGGCGATGACCTGGGCGCCCTTGATGCCGTACTGGCCGGCGCCGGCGGTCTTGCGCAGCTTGTCGAGCTCGACGACGCGGGCGCGGTTGCGGGCGTCGCTGCCCAGCCGCTGCTTGAGTTCCGCGTTCTCCCGCTCCAGGGCGCTGATCCGGTCGTGCCGCTCGTCGGAGTCCCGTACGGCCGCCACGGCGTTGCCGATCGGGTCGACCGCGGACGCGACCCCGTCCTCGACGGGGCCGAAGACGGACGCGGCGGCCTGCCGGGCGCCGTCGAGGGGCGAATCCTCGCCGCCGCGGATGTCCACCGTGATCAGCGCGAACGCGATGGCGACCAGCAGCACCAGGAGCAGCCGGCTCTCTCGTGTGTCCCTCACGTGCGGCGACGTGCCTTCCTCGTCGGAGTCGGACCGGTTACGGCTTCGTCAGGTGTTTTCCTGCGCGTTGCCGGTCATGGGAGCCATATGCCTGTATATCAGTGAACCGCCGCTCCGCCGTACGGGAGGACGGCGGGAAGTCGGCCACCCGTACGGCGGATTCAGCGGGTCGTCATCTGCGGGGCTGGGCGTCCAGGACCTGCTGGAGCGCCTCGAACTCCTCGACGCACTTGCCGGAGCCGAGCGCCACCGAGTCCAGGGGGTCCTCGGCGATGTGGATCGGCATGCCGGTCTCGCGGCGCAGCCGCTCGTCGAGGCCGCGCAGCAGGGCGCCGCCGCCGGTGAGCACGATGCCGCGGTCCATGACGTCGCCGGACAGCTCGGGCGGGCACTTGTCGAGGGTGGTCTTGACCGCGTCGACGATCGCGTTGACCGGCTCCTCCATGGCCTTGCGGACCTCGGCGGCGGAGATCACGACGGTCTTCGGGAGTCCGCTGACCAGGTCGCGGCCGCGGATCTCGGTGTGCTCCTCCTCGCCGGTCTCGAAGGCGGAGCCGATGGTGATCTTGATGTTCTCGGCGGTGCGCTCGCCGAGCAGAAGGCTGTACTCCTTCTTGATGTGCTGGATGATCGCGTTGTCCAGCTCGTCGCCCGCCACCCGGATGGACTGGGCGGTGACGATCCCGCCGAGCGAGATGACGGCGACCTCGGTGGTGCCGCCGCCGATGTCCACCACCATGTTGCCGGTGGCCTCGTGGACGGGCAGACCGGAGCCGATGGCGGCGGCCATGGGCTCCTCGATGATGTGCACCTGGCGGGCGCCCGCCTGGGTGGAGGCCTCGATGACCGCGCGGCGCTCGACGCCGGTGATGCCGGAGGGCACACAGATGACGACCCGGGGACGGGCGAGGTAGCGGCGCTTGTGGATCTTCAGGATGAAGTAGCGCAGCATCCGCTCGGTGATCTCGAAGTCGGCGATCACACCGTCCTTGAGGGGGCGCACGGCGACGATGTTGCCAGGGGTGCGGCCGATCATCTTCTTCGCTTCTGCACCCACCGCGAGGATTCCGCCGGTGTTGGTGTTGATGGCGACGACGGACGGCTCGTTGAGGACGATCCCGCGGCCCCTGACGTACACCAGCGTGTTGGCGGTCCCGAGGTCGACAGCCATGTCACGGCCGATGAACGACATGTTGTTCCCCATGAGGATGCGTCAGGCCTTCCCACTTGAGCGTTTGCTTGCTGAGGTCGGCAGGATGTGGTGCGCTGCGAGGCGCGGAAGCTCTCATCGTAGTCACGCCCGCTCGAACACGCTGCGGGGGTCCTCCGCCATTGTCAGCAGAACACGGGCCCGCCCCCTGCTAATGGTGACGTCGTGTCGCGGGGATGCGTTCCCCCGTTCGGCCCGCATATGCCGAAGGGCGGCCGAACAATGACGGCCGCCCCTGGTCAGACGGGGTGACGAGGTGATGAACGGTCACCGTTGCCCCATCCGTGTCCCGGCCGGTCCCCCGGGACCGGCCGGGTGCGGACGGTTCAGGCGAGTCCGGGGAAGAAAATCTTGATTTCCCGCTGGGCGGACTCCTCCGAATCGGAGGCGTGGATCAGGTTTTCCCGCACGATGGTGCCGAAGTCGCCGCGGATGGAGCCCGGCGCCGCGGCGATCGGGTCGGTCGGCCCGGCCAGCGCCCGCACGCCCTCGATGACGCGCTCGCCCTCGACGACCAGGGCGACGACCGGGCCGGAGGCCATGAACTCCACCAGCGGCTCGTAGAACGGCTTGCCCACATGCTCGGCGTAGTGCTGCTCCAGGACGTCCCGGCCGAGCTCGCGCAGCTCCAGCGCGCTGATCGTCCAGCCCGCCTTCTTCTCGATGCGGCTCAGGATCTCGCCGACCAGTCCGCGTCGTACGGCGTCGGGCTTGAGAAGGACGAGCGTGCGCTGGGTCACTGCGAGAACTCCTTAGGAACGTGGCATGCGGGTGATGCTGTGCCGCGAAGGCTACATGGGTGAACGACGGCCACGTTACGCAGTGTCAGCACCGGCGGCGGCGAAGCGCGCCTTGGCCTCGTCGACCTTGCGGCCGAAGTGCACCGAGGCCCACCACAGCCCCGCGAACGCCGCGCCCAGGACGTACATGGTGGTGACGATCAGGCCGCTCAGCACCAGGCCGATCTGCAGGGCCCAGCCGATCCGCACCGCGCCGGGGCGGCCGAGCATCCCGCACAGCAGGACGCACAGCGCCATGGCGACGCCGCAGACCGTCCACACCGTGGCCGCGGACAGGCCGGAGGTCTTCATGGCCACCAGGCCCGCGAAGCCGATCACGAAGAATTCACCGATCAGGGTGGACGCGCACAGCGTTCGCATATCAGCCCCTTCCCAGGAGCAGCCGGGCCTCGCCGACCGTAATCACCGATCCGGTCACCAGCACTCCCGCGCCGGCGTACTCGCCCTCTTCCTCCGCGAGCGTGATGGCCGCCTCCAGGGCGTCGTCCAGCCGCGGCTCGACCTGCACCCGGTCCGGGCCGAAGACCTCGACGGCGACGGCGGCCAGCTCGTCCGCGTCCATCGCGCGCTGGCTGGAGTTGCGGGTGATCACCACCTCGGCGAAGATCGGCTCGAAGGCCTCCAGGACGCCCCGCACGTCCTTGTCGCCGCTCGCGCCCACCACGCCGATCAGCCGGCTGAAGGCGAACGCCTCGGTGACCGCCTCGGCCGCCGCCCGCGCGCCGGCCGGGTTGTGCGCGGCGTCCAGGACCACGGTCGGGCTGCGGCGCACGACCTCCAGACGGCCGGGGGAGCTGACGGAGGCGAAGGCGGTGCGGACGGTGTCGAGGTCGAGCACGCGGGCGTGCTCCGAGCCGACGCCGAAGAACGCCTCCACGGCGGCCAGCGCCACCGCCGCGTTGTGCGCCTGGTGGGCCCCGTAGAGCGGGAGGAAGACCTCCGGGTACTCCCCGCCCAGCCCGCGCAGGGTCAGCAGCTGCCCGCCGACCGCCACCTCGCGGGAGAGCACGCCGAACTCCATGCCCTCGCGGGCGACCGTGGCGTCCACCTCGACCGCGCGCTTGAGGACCACGGACGCGGCCTCCACGGGCTGCTGCGCCAGCACGACCGTGGCGTCCTGCTTGACTATCCCGGCCTTCTCCGTGGCGATCTGCTCGGGCGTGGTGCCCAGCCGGTCGGTGTGGTCCAGCGAGATCGGCATGATCACAGCGACCCCGGCGTCGATCACATTGGTGGCGTCCCAGGTGCCGCCCATGCCGACCTCGACGACCGCGATGTCGACCGGCGCGTCCGCGAAGGCCGCGTACGCCATGCCGGTGAGCACCTCGAAGAACGAGAGCCGGTGCTCCTGCGAGGCGTCGACCATGTCGAGGTACGGCTGGATGTCCCGGTAGGTCTCGATGAACCGCTCGGCGGAGATCGGCGCCCCGTCCAGGCTGATCCGCTCGGTGATCGACTGCACATGCGGGCTGGTGTAGCGGCCGGTGCGCAGCTCGAAGGCGCCCAGCAGCGCCTCGATCATGCGGGCGGTGCTGGTCTTGCCGTTCGTCCCGGTGATGTGGATCGAGGGGTACGCGCGCTGCGGGGAGCCGAGGATGTCCATCAGCGCCTCGACGCGCACCAGCGAGGGGTCCAGCTTGGTCTCGGGCCAGCGCCCCGCGAGCTCCGCCTCCACCTCCCGCAGCGCCCGGTCCAGCTCAGGGTCGGCCGGGCGGGAGGGGACGCCGTCCCCCTGCGGCGGCCCGGACTGGGTGCGCAGCGTCCGGCTCCCGGCCTCGATCACGGCGAGATCGGGGTCGCGGTCGGTCTCGGCTCCGACGATCTCGTCGAACTCGTCGGGTTCCTTCTGGGGGCTCTCGCTCACAACGTCAGTCTACGAGGCAGGTCCGACGATTCCCCGCGACCCCGGCGGCCCCGTCCGAGCACGGTGGTGACCCCGCGCACAGCGAAGCGCCCCCGGCGCCTTCCGCTGAGGCGGCGGGGGCGCTTCGGCGCCGGGTGGGCGGTCAGCCCTGGGGCAGGGCCGCCAACTGGGCGGTGATACGGGCGATGTCGGCCTCGGCGGTCGACTGCCGCATCCGGATCTTCTCCACGACGTGGTCGGGCGCCTTGGCCAGGAAGGCCTCGTTGCCCAGCTTGGCCGTGGTCTGCGCCTTGTCCTTCTCGGCGGCCGCGAGGTCCTTGGCCAGCCGCTTGCGCTCGGCCTCCACGTCGATCGCGCCGGACAGGTCGAGGGCCACGGTCGCGCCCGCGACCGGCAGCGAGGCGGTGGCGGTGAAGTCCTCACCGGCCGGCTGGAGCCGCAGCAGCGACCGCATGGCGTCCTCGTGGGCCATCAGCGGAGTGCCGGACAGCTCGAGGCGCGCCGGGACCTTCTGGCCGGGCTGGAGGCCCTGGTCGGCCCGGAACCTGCGGACCTCGGTGACCACCTGCTGGAGTGTGGTGATCTCCTGCTCGGCCGCCGCGTCGCGGAAGCCGCTGTCGGCCGGCCAGTCGGCGATGACGACGGACTCGCGGCCGGTGAGCGCGGTCCACAGCTTCTCGGTGACGAACGGCACGACCGGGTGCAGCAGCCGCAGCATCACGTCCAGGACCTCGCCGAGCACCCGCCGGGAGGCATCGGCCGCCGCCCCGCCCTGGGCGAAGGTGGTCTTGGACAGCTCGACGTACCAGTCGAAGACCTCGTCCCACGCGAAGTGGTAGAGGGTGTCCGACAACTTCGCGAACTGGTAGTCCTCGTAGTACGCGTCGACCTCGGCGACCACCGTGTTCAGCCGGGACAGGATCCAGCGGTCGGTCGCGGAGAGCCGCTCGGCGGGGGGCAGTTCGCCCTCGATCGTGGCGCCGTTCATCAGCGCGAAGCGCGTGGCGTTCCAGATCTTGTTGGCGAAGTTGCGGGAGGCCTGGACCCAGTCCTCGCCGATCGGCACGTCCACGCCGGGGTTGGCGCCCCGGGCGAGGGTGAACCGGACCGCGTCCGAACCGTAGCGGTCCATCCAGTCCAGCGGGTTGACCGCGTTCCCGAAGGACTTGGACATCTTCTTGCCGAACTGGTCGCGCACCATGCCGTGCAGGGCGATGGTGTGGAACGGCGGGGTGCCGTCCATCGCGTACAGGCCGAACATCATCATCCGGGCGACCCAGAAGAAGAGGATGTCGTAGCCGGTGACCAGGACCGAGTTCGGATAGAACTTCCGCAGGCTCGCGGTGTCCTCCGGCCAGCCGAGCGTGGAGAACGGCCACAGGCCGGAGGAGAACCAGGTGTCCAGGACGTCGCTGTCCTGGCGCCAGCCCTCGCCGGTGGGCGGCTGCTCGTCCGGCCCGACGCACACGACCTCGCCGTTCGGCCCGTACCAGACCGGGATGCGGTGGCCCCACCACAGCTGGCGCGAGATGCACCAGTCGTGGAGGTTGTCGACCCAGTCGAAGTAGCGCTTGGCCATGTCCTCCGGGTGGATCTTCACCCGGCCGTCGCGGACCGCGTCGCCCGCGGCCTTGGCCAGCGGGCCGACCTTGACCCACCACTGCATGGACAGCCGCGGCTCGATGGTCGTCTTGCAGCGCGAGCAGTGGCCGACCGAGTGGACGTATGGCCGCTTCTCGGCGACGATCCGGCCGTCGGCGCGCAGCGCGCCGACGATGGCGCTGCGCGCCTCCAGCCGGTCCAGGCCCTGGAAGGGGCCGTGGGCGGTGATCACCGCGTGCTCGTCCATGACGGTGAGGTTCGGCAGCCCGTGCCGCTGGCCGATCTCGAAGTCGTTGGGGTCGTGGGCCGGGGTGACCTTGACCGCGCCGGTGCCGAACTCCGGGTCGACGTGCTCGTCGGCGACGATCGGGATGCGGCGGCCGGTGAGCGGCAGCTCGATCTCGGTGCCGACCAGGTGGCGGTAGCGCTCGTCGTCGGGGTGGACGGCGACCGCGGTGTCGCCGAGCATCGTCTCGGCGCGGGTGGTGGCGACGACGATCGAGTTCTCGCCCTCGCCGTACCGGATCGAGACCAGCTCGCCGTCGTCGTCGTCGTACTCCACCTCGATGTCGGAGATGGCCGTCAGACAGCGCGGGCACCAGTTGATGATCCGCTCGGCGCGGTAGATCAGCTCGTCGTCGTAGAGCTTCTTGAAGATCGTCTGGACGGCCTTGGACAGCCCCTCGTCCATGGTGAAGCGCTCACGGTTCCAGGCGACGCCGTCGCCCAGGCGACGCATCTGGCCGGAGATCTGCCCGCCCGAGGTGGCCTTCCACTGCCAGACCCGCTCGACGAACGCCTCGCGGCCCAGGTCGTGGCGGGAGACGCCCTCCTTGGCGAGCTCGCGCTCGACCACGTTCTGGGTGGCGATGCCGGCGTGGTCCATGCCGGGCTGCCACAGCGTCTCGTAGCCCTGCATGCGCTTGCGCCGGGTGAGCGCATCGATGATGGTGTGCTCGAAGGCATGGCCGAGGTGGAGCGAGCCGGTGACGTTGGGCGGGGGGATGACGATGGTGTAGGGCTCTTTGCCGCTGTTCTCGTCCGCCTCGAAGTAACCGCGCTCTACCCAGCGCTCGTACAGCTGCCCCTCTACATCGGCCGGCGCGTACTGGGTCGGCAGTTCGGGGTGGCTGTTGGGCCCTCTGTCGGGGCGCTGCTGAGAGTTCTCGGTCACGACCGCAGTCTAAAGGGCCGCGGCACTCCGTTACGAACCCGTTGTGGCCCCGCCGCGAAGGGAGGGCGACGCGTCAGGAAGGATGTTGCGCACCTGTCATGCGCATCAAGGAGAGGGCACGATGAGCTACCACCAGCCGCCGCCGCAGCCCGGGCCCTACGGGGCGCAGCCGGGTCCGTACGGCGCCGGCCAGCAGCCGCCCGTGCCCAACAATCCCTATGCCCAGCCCGGCTACGGCTATCCGCAGCAGCACGGGCAACCACAGGGCGGGCAGCCGCCGCAGGGCGGACAGCAACCGGGCGGGCAGCCGCAGGGCGGCTACGGCGCCCCCGGCGGTGCGTACGGGGGCTACGGTCAGCCGAGCCAGTACGGCGGGCCGAATCCGTACGCCCAGCCGCCGCAGCAGCAGGCGCCGCCCCCGCAGCAGATACCGGGGTCCGGCTACGGCTATCCCCCGCCGCAGCCGCAGCCGCCCGCGCCGGGTGGCGGCCGCCGCCGGGGCCGGGCCGTGGGCATCGCGGTGGGGGTGATCGTGGCCCTGGGGGCCGCGGCCGGCGGGGCCTGGCTCCTGCTCGGCGGGGGCGCGGACGGCCCGTACAAACTGACCACCCCGAAGACGGTCGCCGGCGACTACCAGCGCCAGGGGGCCGGCACGGACGAGAACGACCTGTCCGAGGCCGGCAAGAAGGATCTGCAGCAGGTGCCGGTCGTGAACGATCCGCACCTGGTGGCGGCCGACTACCAGTCCTCGGGGAAGAACATGATGAAGTTCACCGGGGTCTGGGGCGAGGTGACCGATCCCAAGCGGGGCGCGGACCTGTCCTTGGCGGTCATCGTCAAGGCGCTGCAGGACAACGGCACGGCGCAGGCCCAGGGCGGCGCCCAGGAGTTCTCGCCGAAGGGCTTCGACGGGGACGTCCTGAAGTGCCAGATGTTGAAGTTCACCGCGGATCAGGGATCCGTGGAGGCGCCCGCGTGCGTCTGGGGCGACAAGGACACCTTGGGCGTCACCGTGATGGTGGATCCGGCGGCCGCGGTCCTGGGCGGCGGCGGCATGTCACTGCGCGAGGCCGCGGACCTCACCGTCAAGGTGCGCGACGACGCGCGCGTCGAGATCGACAACTAGATCGACAGCCGGCGACAACCGGCAACACAACGAAGGACAGACATGAGCTACAACCAGCCGGGCCCGTACGGCCAGCAGCCCCAGCAGCCGGGTCCCTACGGACAGGGCGGCGCGGCCGGGCAGCCCGGCTACGGCTACCCCCAGCAGGGCGGGTACCCCCAGCAGGGCGGCTACGGCCAGCCGGGCCCCTACGGCCAGCCGCAGCAGCCCCCGCAGCCCCAGCCCGGCTACGGCTACCCGCAGCAGCCGCAGGCCGGCCCCTACGGCCAGCCCCAGCAGCCGTACGGGCAGCCGGGCATGCCCGGGCCGTACCAGCCGGCGCCCCCGCCGAGCGGCGGCGGCAAGAAGGGCCTGGCGATAGCCATCGGCGCGGTGGTCGTGGTGGCCGCGGTGGTCGGCGGCTTCCTGCTGTTCAACAACAAGGACGACGACAAGGGCGGCAGCGGCGGCAACGGGGGCGGCGGCAAGAAGGTCGTCGCCGACGACGGCAAGCGCTACAAGCTGACCGCACCTCAGACGGTGGCTGGCGAGTACACCAAGGTCGGTAGTGGCGGACTCACTGAGCAGGATGCGAAGGACTTCGAGAGGTTCGGCGTCACGAACCCGAAGCCGGAGAGCGGAAAGTACAAGTCCGGCGAAGGAATGAGCCAAAAGCAGATGGAACTCAACGGGGTCTGGGGGGATGTAAAAGATCCCGAAGCGGTTGTCGATGGCGCCTTCGCAAAGATTGCGGACGAGGCGGAGCAGGATCCCTCGACCGGTGGCGGCATGACCGCTGAGCTCGTGGGCAGCCCGCAGAAGGTGACTCCGGCCGGCCTTGACGACGCCGTCATGAAGTGCCAAAACGTGAAGTTCACCGGTGGCACGTCAGCCACCAAGAGCTTCACCATTCCGCTGTGTATGTGGGGCGACAACAGCACCATTGGCTATGTGGTGATCTCCGACGTGTCGTCCGCGCTCTCCGGCGGAGGCATGTCCATCGACACCGCCGCCGAGATCACGGCAAAGGTCCGCAAGGACGTACGCGTGGAGATCAAGTAGCCGCCCGCCCAGCGAAGTCCACAGGCCGCAGCCCGGAGGGGAATCCCCACACATGAGCTACAACCAGCCGCCGCCGCAGCCCGGCCCCTACGGCGGAGGCCAGTCCGGCCCCAACCCGTACGCGGGCGGTCAGCCCAACCCGTACGGCGGGGCCCAGCAACCGTCCGCGGAGCCCAATCCGTACGCGCAGGCGCAGCCGGGCTACGGCTACCCCCAACAGCCGCCGCAGCAGCCGGGCTACGGCTATCCCCAGCAGCCGGCCGCGCCGTACGGCCAGCCCCAGCCGCCCTTCCCCGGGCCCGGGGCGCCCGGCGGGGGCCGTAACAAGACGAAGATCATCGCGATCTCGGCGGCGGCTCTGGTGGTGGTCGGCGCGGTCGTCACCGGCGCCGTGGTGCTCAACAAGGGCGACGACAAGCCCGAGGCGATGAAGCTGGTCACCCCCAAGACGCTCGACGACGGCACGTACACGCTGGACAAGGGCACCAAGGACCTGGAGAGCGAGGGCACCAGCGTGCAGGACCGGATGCCCGAGGGCGCCACCTCGGTGCTGGCCCAGTACACGCGCGCCGACGACGCGAACTCGGGGCTGGCCTTCTCCGGTGTCTACGGGGAGTTCAGCGACCCCGACAAGGTCCGGGACGAGATGTTCAAGGGCTTCTCGGGCGGGGACGCCTCCCCGACGGTGGAGAAGAAGCGCAAGGAGTTCCGGCCCGAGGGCGCGGACGGGCCGAGCATAGAGTGCGAAGTCGTCAAGATGTACGACCGGATCTACGCCCCGGCGTGCGCCTGGGCGGAGAAGACGGACGCGGCGATGGTCCTGGATGTCAACGCGGACAGCACGACCGCGGACGACGCCGACATGGAGGCGTTCGCCAAGGTGACCGCGGGCATCTACAAGGCCACCCGCAAACCCGCCTGAGAGACGCGCCGAGACGCGAGGAGGGCCCTGGGGTTCCCAGGGCCCTCCTCGCGTCTTGTGGCGCCTTCCGGCGGCTCTTACGCGCTCTTCTCGTGGCGCTCGCCCGGCTCGCCGCCGCGGGTGCGGGGCACCAGCGTCGGGTTGACGTTGGAGTGGACGACGTCCTCGGTGATGACGACGCGGGCGACGTCCTTGCGCGACGGCACCTCGTACATCGCCGACATCAGGACCTCTTCGATGATGGCGCGCAGACCGCGCGCGCCGGTGCCGCGCAGGATCGCCTGGTCGGCGATGGCCTCCAGGGCCGGGCGGTCGAAGTGCAGCTCGACGCCGTCGAGTTCGAAGAGCCGCTGGTACTGCTTGACCAGAGCGTTCCTCGGCTCGACGAGGATCTGCAGCAGCGCCTCGCGGTCGAGGTTGTGGACGGAGGTGATGACCGGGAGGCGGCCGATGAACTCCGGGATCATCCCGAACTTCACCAGATCCTCCGGCATGACCTCCTGGAACTGGTCGCTCGCCTCGATCTCGCGCTTGGAGCGGATCGTGGCGCCGAAGCCGATGCCCTTGGCGCCGGCCCGCGCCTCGATGATCTTCTCCAGACCGGCGAAGGCGCCGCCCACGATGAACAGCACGTTCGTCGTGTCGATCTGGATGAACTCCTGGTGCGGGTGCTTGCGGCCGCCCTGCGGCGGCACCGAGGCCGTGGTGCCCTCGAGGATCTTCAGCAGCGCCTGCTGGACGCCCTCGCCGGAGACGTCACGGGTGATCGAGGGGTTCTCGCTCTTGCGGGCCACCTTGTCGATCTCGTCGATGTAGATGATGCCCGTCTCGGCCTTCTTGACGTCGTAGTCGGAGGCCTGGATCAGCTTCAGGAGGATGTTCTCCACGTCCTCGCCGACATAGCCCGCCTCGGTGAGCGCGGTCGCGTCGGCGATGGCGAACGGGACGTTGAGCATCCGCGCGAGGGTCTGCGCCAGCAGGGTCTTGCCGGAGCCGGTCGGGCCGAGCAGCAGGATGTTGGACTTCGCCAACTCGATGCCGTCGTCGCGGTTGTGGGCGCTGTTCTCGCCGGCCTGGACCCGCTTGTAGTGGTTGTAGACGGCGACGGAAAGCGCCTTTTTCGCGGCCTCCTGGCCGACGACGTAGCCCTCGAGGAACTCGTAGATCTCGCGCGGCTTGGGGAGTTCCTCCCAGCGAACCTCGGAGGTCTCGGCGAGCTCCTCCTCGATGATCTCGTTGCAGAGATCGATGCACTCATCGCAGATGTACACACCCGGGCCCGCGATGAGCTTCTTCACCTGCTTCTGGCTCTTCCCGCAGAACGAGCACTTGAGCAGGTCGCCGCCGTCACCGATGCGTGCCACGAGGTGATTCCCCTTCGCCTTGGATCCGCTTTGTTCCCACGAATCCGGGTGCTTGCGCTGCGCTTTCTGCTTCTGTTACCGGGGGCGGACCCCAGCCCCCTATGAACGGTACCTTGCCCGGGGCCCGGTTCGGGCCCCCCTTGGCCCTACTCGGTGCGAGGGGGGCGCCGATACCGGAGTGTCAGCCCAGGCCGACCGAGGTCTTGCGGGTCGAGACGATCTGGTCGATCAGGCCGTAGGACAGCGATTCCTCGGCCGTGAGGATCTTGTCCCGCTCGATGTCGTCGCGGATCTTCTCGATCGGCGTCGTGGAGTGCTTGGCCAGCATCTCCTCGAGCTGGGAGCGCATCCGCAGGATCTCGTTGGCCGCGATCTCCAGGTCGGAGACCTGGCCGCGCCCGGTCTCGCTGTACGGCTGGTGGATCAGCACGCGGGCGTTCGGCAGCGCCATCCGCTTGCCGGGCGTGCCGGCGGCCAGCAGCACGGCGGCGGCGGAGGCCGCCTGGCCCATGCAGACCGTCTGGATGTCGGGCTTCACGAACTGCATCGTGTCGTAGATGGCGGTCAGCGCGGTGAACGAGCCGCCGGGCGAGTTGATGTAGATCGAGATGTCGCGGTCCGGGTCCATCGACTCCAGGCACAGCAGCTGCGCCATGACGTCGTTGGCCGAGGCGTCGTCGATCTGCACGCCGAGGAAGATCACGCGCTCCTCGAAGAGCTTGGCGTACGGGTCGTACTCCCGGATGCCCTGGGAGGTCCGCTCGACGAAGCGCGGGACCACGTAGCGGGCCTCGGCCTGCGGGCCGGCGTAGCGGGCGTACAGGCCGCTGCCGGGGAAGTTCTGGGTGTTCACATGCACCGTCCTGGTGATGAGCAGTGGTCTGGGTCGGCTGGGGGCGGGGGGATCAGGCCCCGGTGCCGCCGCCGCCCGGGATGTGTGCGGCGGAGGCGATGACCTCGTCGACCAGGCCGTACTCCTTGGCCTCCTCGGCGGAGAACCAGCGGTCGCGGTCGGAGTCGCGGGTGATCTGCTCAACGGTCTGGCCGGTGTGGAGAGCGGTGAGCTCGGCCATCTTCTTCTTGGTGCGCAGCAGCTGCTCGGCGTGGATCTTGATGTCCGACGCGGAGCCCGCGAGGCCGGCGGACGGCTGGTGGATCAGGATCTCCGCGTTCGGCAGCGCGAAGCGCTTGCCGGGGGTGCCCGCGCTCAGCAGGAACTGGCCCATCGAGGCGGCGAGGCCCATGGCGATGGTGATCACGTCGTTCTTGATGTACTGCATGGTGTCGTAGATCGCCATGCCGGCCGTGATCGAGCCGCCCGGGGAGTTGATGTAGAGGTTGATGTCCTTGTCCGGCTCCGCGGCGAGCAGAAGCAGCTGCGCGGTGATCTTGTTGGCGATTTCGTCGTCGACCGGCTGGCCGAGGAAGATGATCCGCTCACCGAGCAGCCGGTTGTAGACCTGGTCGCCGAGGCCTCCGAAGGTCGGCTCGCCGGCGGCGGAAGGCATCGTATTCGTCACGTATCCACCTGCTCGTCTCTGACGGCGACTGGCCGTCTCAGCGTCTTCTTCTGGGACGCGGGGGCGTAACCGCCGGTAGGCTCCGGCGGGCTCGTGGGACTCCCCTGCCCTCGTATCTACGGACCCTAACGCGCTGGTCGGCGGCGGCCATCCCGCATCAGGAACTGTTCGCTCTGAGCGCAGGTTCCGGGCCCGGGGCGGGCCGGGCGGGGGCGGGGCGCCGGGGATTCCGCGCGGGGCGCCGCACAGGGCCGCGTACGGCCCGTGGAATCGCGAACGGGCCCGGAACGCGCTCATCACGTCCGGGCCCGTTCTACGGGCTGTGGGGGGCCGCCGGGCGTCAGCCCTCGGCCTTGTCCCCGCCCTTGTCGCCCTCGTCGGCCTTGGCCTCGGTCTCGGCGGCCGACTCCTCGGCGGCCGGCTCCTCCGCGGCGGCCTCGACCGTCTCGCCGGTCTCGTCCTCGTCGTCCAGGTCGACGGTCTCACCCTTGTCGTCGACCACCTTGGCGGCCTCGACCACGACGGCGAGGGCCTTGCCGCGGGCGACCTCGCCCACGAGCATCGGCACCTGGCCGCCCTCGACGACGGCCTGCGCGAACTGGTCGGGGCTCATGCCGGAGGAGGCGGCGCGGCGCATCAGGTGCTCGGTGAGCTCCTCCTGGCCGACGGACAGCTTCTCCTTGTTGACCAGCTCGTCGAGCACGAACTGGGTCTTGATGCCCTTCTCGGCCTGCTCCTTGAGCTCGGCCTCGAACTCCTCGGCGGTCTTGTCCTGCATCTGCAGGTAGGACTCCAGGGTCAGACCCATCTGGCCGAGCTGGTGGTGCTCCAGGTTGTGCTTGCGGGTCTGGATCTCGTCCTCGAGGAGCTTCTCGGGGATCGGGACCTCGACCAGCTCCAGCAGGGCGTCGAGCACCTTCTCCTGGGCCTGGGTGGCCTGGTCGAACTTCTTCGACCGCTCCAGCCGCTTGCGGGTGTCGGCGCGCAGCTCCTCGAGGGTGTCGAACTCGCTGGCCAGCTGGGCGAAGTCGTCGTCCAGCTCGGGCAGCTCGCGGGCCTTGACCTCGGAGACCTTGACCGTGACCTCGGCCTCCTTGCCCTTGGCGGAGCCGCCCTTGAGCTCGGAGGTGAAGGTGGCGGAGCCGCCGGCCTCCAGGCCGGTGACCGCCTCGTCGATGCCCTCGAGCAGCTCGCCGGAGCCGATCGTGTAGTTCACGCCGCTCGCGACGCCGTCCTCCAGGACCTCGCCCTCGACCTTGGCCTCGAGGTCGACGGTCACGACGTCGCCCTCGGCGGCGGCGCGCTCGACGGCGTTGGTGGTGGCGAAGCGGTCGCGCAGCTGCTCGACGGCCTTGTCGATGTCCTCGTCCGAGACCTCGACGGAGTCGACGGTGACCTCGATGCCGGAGTAGTCCGGGATCTCGATCGTCGGGCGTACGTCCACCTCGGCGGTGAAGGCCAGCAGCTCGTTGTCCTTGAGCTCGGTGATGTCGACCTCGGGCTGGCCGAGCGGGTTCAGCTCGCCCTCGTTGACCGCGTCGGTGTAGAACTTCGGGAGGGCGTCGTTGACCGCCTCCTCCAGCACCGCACCGCGGCCGAACCGCTGGTCGATGACGCGGGCCGGGATCTTGCCCTTGCGGAAGCCGGGCACCGTGACCTGCTGGTTGATCTTCTTGTACGCCGCGTCGAGGCTGGGCTTGAGCTCCTCGAAGGGCACCTCGACAGTGAGCCGAACCCGAGTCGGGTTCAGGGTCTCCACGGCGCTCTTCACGGTTCGGTCTCCTTGGGGCTGACTTCTTGGTGTTCTGCTGCGTTGCTGTGGTGCGTTTCAGCGGATCGCGCCCGGCAGAGAAAGACACAGACGCGCAGCTTGCATAGTAACCGCACGCATGACGCGGCCCACAATGCGATCTTGCGCTCGTGATCGCGACGGTGATCGTGATGTTGGTCGGGGTGGCCGGATTCGAACCGACGACCTTCCGCTCCCAAAGCGGACGCGCTACCAAGCTGCGCCACACCCCGTCGGTGCGACACGTAGGGTACATGCCCCGGCAGGCCACGGCCGCCGCTTTTCCGACTGGTGGGCAAGGGTGTGCGGGATGTGGCGCGGACCCGCTACGATGCTTGCCGTGCCGCGGATCGGGCAATCACGCTCGACGGCCGCGCCCGGAAGATCCGGCGGGGTGGCGGCGCAGGCGGGCGTAGCTCAATGGTAGAGCCCCAGTCTTCCAAACTGGCTACGCGGGTTCGATTCCCGTCGCCCGCTCCATGCCTTCCGGCCCGGTGCCCGGGATTCTCCCGGCGCCGGGCCGTTCGTGTTTCCCCCTGTTTCCGGGCGCGCCGCCGGGCGCGCTTCCGGAGCGTGGGATCAGAGGTCTATCTCACTGATCGAACGCGAGACCGAGTCGAGGAAGTCCTGGATGTTGGGCGCCAGGTCGGACGACGCGAGCAGGAAGCCGAAGAGCGCCGCCACGAGGGCCGGCCCCCAGCTGATCTTGCCGTTGCGGACCATCAACACAAGGATGATGCCCACCAGCACCACCAAAGACACAGATATGACCACGACTGATCACACACCCTCGGTCGCCACGCATCTCACCGGCCCGGAAGCACGCGACCTCGCACACCCCCGCGACACCATCGTGCCATCAACTCCCGCCGCCCTGGAGCCGCGTGACGGAACCGCCGGTCCTTCGGTCCGCACCTCACCTACCCCGCCGGGCGCCACTCCACGACCCGGGGCAGGGTGACGCCGCACACAATTCGAGGGCCTGCCCGACCATCGGAATTGGACTTGATCACATAGTCGGCGGGAAATTCCGAATTTCCCCGGGGCCGTTCCGGCCCGGCGGGACGTAACGACAAAGCGCCAATGAAGCAGACATTCCGCCAGAGCCGCCCCCGGGGCATATGTCACCATTTAATCAGTGCGAAACGTGACAGACCGGGCGGCGGTGGATCGTCATACCGAACGATCGGATCGCTTTGTCGACTTGCCCCCGCCCGATACCTGCACGAGCCATGCATGCGATAGGCAACAAAGAACTGGACGAGGTTTTACGCAATACGGGTTTCACGGCTATCGTGCATTGAATGTTCCACGCTGCCACGACTCCCCCACGCGCAGTGTGGTCCCGGGTCCTGTCCCCCAGCTCCTGGTGGGAGGGCCTGTGACCAACTCCCTGCGCCCGCACGGTTACCAGCGGGCCCCGCTCCCCCCGGCCCGGGAGGCGGAGCCCCCTCCCCCCACACCGCACCGCGACACAGCAGGGCACCAGACGGGTCCGCCCACCGCTCCGGCCAAGCCCGAGCCCAAGCAGCGGGACGCGTTCTTCGACAACGCGAAGTACCTCGCGATCGTGCTGGTCGCCATGGGCCACGCATGGGAGCCGCTGACCGACGGCAGCCGCACCGCCGAAGCGCTCTACATGACCGTCTACGCGTTCCACATGCCGGCGTTCATCCTCATCTCCGGCTACTTCTCCCGCAGCTTCGACATGCGGCCCCACCGGCTCAGGCGGCTCATCACCGGGATCGCCGTACCGTATTTGATCTTCGAGATCGCCTACACCTTCTTCAAGCGCTGGGCGGACGACGACCCCACGTACGACTTCAGCCTGCTGGACCCCTGGTACCTCACCTGGTTCCTGATCGCGCTGTTCGTCTGGCGGATGACCACCCCGATCTGGAAGATCATCCGCTGGCCGATCCCCGTCTCGCTGGCCATCGCCACGCTGGCCTCGGTCTCCCCCGACATCGGTGACGACCTCGATCTGCAGCGGGTGCTCCAGTTCCTGCCGTTCTTCGTGATCGGGCTGCACATGAAGGCGGAGCACTTCCAGCGGATCCGCACGCCCCGGACGCGGCTGGTGGCCCTGCCGGTGTTCGCCGGCGCGGTCGCGTTCGCCTACTGGGCGGGCCCGCGGATGAACTCGGCGTGGTTCTACCGCCGCGACAGCGTCCAGGAGCTCGCCGCGCCGCCGTGGACCGGGCCCGTGATGACCCTCGCCATGTTCGGCTGCTCGATGGTGCTGGTCGCGTGCTTCTTCGCCTGGGTGCCGCGGCGCCGGATGTGGTTCACCGCCCTGGGCGCCGGGACCCTGTACGGGTACCTGCTGCACGGCTTCCTGGCCAAGGGCTCCCGCTTCTGGGGCTGGTACGACGACTACGCGTGGCTGCACAAGCCGCTCGGCGAGATCGCGGTCACGCTGGTCGCCGCCACGGTCGTCACCCTCCTGTGCACGCCTCCCGTGCAGCGCCTGTTCCGCTTCGCGATCGAACCGAAGATGGAGTGGGCCTTCCGGAAGGACCCGGGCGAGCAGGCCCGCAGCCGCACCTCGGCGGCCTGAGAGCCGCCCGAGACCCCGCGCACGACCCGGGCATTCGCGAGGGCCGTGCCGGAGCCGGATCACCCCGGCCCGGCACGGCCCTCACCGTTCCGGGTGCCTTCCGCATCACCTGCCGTGCCGGAGCGCCGCCCGGGCGGGCAGCCCCGTCGCGAGCAGCCCCAGGGCCACCGCCGCGCCCACGAAGCCCGCGTACGTCAACGGCGGCAGGTACGGGCCCTCCCCCGTCAGGCCGCGGGCCATCGGCACCAGCGTCGCCAGCGCGATCGCCGTGCCGAGCGCGACCCCGGCGGTGACCACCAGCAGCGCCTCCCAGCGCACCATGCCCAGGACCTGCCGCCGGGTCGACCCGATCAGCCGGAGCGTGCTCAGCTCCCGACGGCGGTCGAGGACGGTCATCACCAGCGTGTTGGCGGCGGCGACGGCGGCGAAGCCGCCGAGGACCGCGGCCATCACGGTGTTGGCCCAGGCGTTGAGCTCGCCCTCCTCGTCCCGGGCCGCCGCGTAGCCGCCGGGGCCGGTGACCTCCCCGAGGGGGCCGAGCGCGGCCGCGACCGCCGCCGGGTCGGCGCCCTTCGCGTCCCGTACCAGCACATGGCTGTCGAAGCCGGAGGTCACATGGGAGGCCAGCGCCGCGCGCACCAGGGTGACCTGCGCGAGGCCCAGCCCCCGCCCGTACGTCGCGACGACCTCGGGCGCGGCGGTCGCGCCGTCCGGGAGGCGCAGCCGGAGCCGGTCGCCGACCTTCACCCCCATGGAGGACGCGAGGCCCGCGTCCATGGCCACCGTGCCGCGCCCCAGCGCGTCCAGGTCGCCCGTGCGGACGTCGAGGTCCTGGACGGCCGCCAGGGCGCGGCCCGTCCCGGACACGCCCTGCGCCGACGCGGTCTCCAGCCAGGCGCCGTCGCCCGACCCCTTGCGGACCAGCACTCCGGTGCGCAGCACCCCGACCGCCGCGGCAACCCCGCGGACCCGCCCGGCGCGGGCCGTGGCGTCGGCGGGCAGGCCGCCCGGCGCGGAGACGACGTGGTCGGCGACGATGCCCTCGCGCCGCTGCCCGGCCGTCGCGTGGTCCTCGCTGGTGTGCAGGAACACCAGCGTCGAGGCGAAGGCCATGGCGAGCACGAGCGGGGTGATCGCCGAGGCCAGGCGGCGGGCGTTGGCCCGGGCGTTGGCCGCCGCCAGGACGGCCGGGGCCCGGCCCGCGCGCAGCGGCAGGCCGACCAGCCAGGCGCAGCCACGGGCGACGAACGGGCCCAGCAGCCCGACGGCCAGCATGAACAGCATCACCACGCCCAGCGCCGCGTTGGCCGCGTCCTCGCCCGATGTCGAGGCCGCCACGCCCGTCAGCACGCAGCCGCCGGCCAGGGCCGCGGTGCCCAGCAGGGTACGGACGACGCCCGGGCGGAAGGGCTCGGCCGCCGCCTCGCCGAGCGCCTGGCCCGGCTTGATCCGCGCCGGTCTGCGGGCCGCCGCCAGGCCCGCGAGCAACGCGGTGAGCAGCCCCGCGCCGACGGCGCTGACCAGCGGGATCCAGGAGACCGAGAGCTCCACCCCGGCCGGGATCGCGCCCTTGTCCCGCAGCTGCCCGAACCACCAGTGCGCCAGGCCGATCCCGGGCAGGGTGCCGAGCGCGCCCGCGAGCGGGGCGACCAGCAGCGCCTCCGTGGCGATGGACCGGCGGATCTGGCGCGGGGTGGCGCCGATCGCGCGCAGCAGGGCGATCTCGCGGCCGCGCTGGCCGACGGAGAGCGCGACGGTGCCGGCGGTGGTGAAGAGGGCGACCATGGTGGCGACCCCGCCGAAGGAGCCGCCGATCCCCTCCAGAACCTCCCTGGCCCCCTCCAGCCCGGGCTCCTCGGCCGCGCCACGCCCCTGACCGGTGCGCACGCGCGCGGCGGGCGCGTTCTTGAGGGCGCGCTCCAGGCGGTCCGCCAGTGCGCCGGGGGTGGTGCCGGGGCGGGGGCGGACGAGGACGGCGTCCACGGTGGCCGGGTGGCCGGACAGGGCCCGCGCCCGGGCGTCGGTGAACCAGACGGTGGGGCCGCCGTCGCCGCCGGTGCGGCCCCGGGGGCTCGTACGGGCGATGCCGGACACCCGGAAGCGGTGGGCGCCGTCGGCCGTGGTCAGGGTGATCCGGCCGCCCGGGCGGGCGTGCGCCGCGCGGGCCGCCGCTTCGTCCAGCACGACCTCGCCTTCCCGTGGGGCGGTGCCCAAGGCGAGCGCGGCGCCGGTGAAGGGGGCGGAGCCCCAGCCGTGGCCGGTGAGGGCGGCGGCGCCGCGGCGGACGGGGAAGGTCAGGTCGGGCACGGCCGCCGCCGCGCCGGGGGTGCGGGCGGCCGTGGCGACGAGCGAGGCGTCGAGCCGGACCCGGTCGGGGGCGGGCTCGGACTCCTCCCGGCCGCCCACCCGCTGGTGGGCGGTGACCACGACCGGGGTGTGCGCGTAACGCCCGGGCGGCACGGTGGCCCGCAACCCGCTCTCCAGCAGGATCCCGCAGGCCGACACGATCGCGGCGGCCAGCACCAGCGCGATGAAGGTGCCGACGAACGCGGCCGGCTTGAAGCGGACGGCGGCCCGGGCCAGCCCGTTGCCGAAGAACCTCATCGGACGGCCTCCGGCACACCGCCCGGGACGCCCGGCACACCACCCGGGACGCCCGGCGCATGGGCCGGGACGGCCGGTGCGCGGGCCGACCGGACGGCGGCGGGGTCCGTGGGGGCCGCGGCCGGGCGGGCGGTGAGCCGGGTCATCCGGGCGGCGATGTCCTGGGCCGGGGCGCGCGTCACGCTGTCGGCGATCGAGCCGTCGGCGAGGAACAGCACGCGGTCGGCGTAGCTCGCGGCCACGGGATCGTGGGTGACCATGACGACGGTCGCGCCGAGCGCGTCCACGGCGTGCCGCAGCAGGCCGAGCACCTCGGCGGCGGTGCCGGTGTCCAGGGCGCCGGTCGGCTCGTCGGCGAAGACCACGTCGGGGCCGGTGACCAGCGCGCGGGCGATGGCGACCCGCTGCTGCTGCCCGCCGGAGAGCCGGCCCGGGCGGCGCCCGCCCAGCTCGCCGAGCCCCACCTGGGCGAGCAGGGCACGGGCCCGGGCCCGGTCGGGGCGCGCGCCGGCGAGCCGCATCGGCAGCACCACGTTCTGCTCGACGGTGAGGGAGGGGAGGAGGTTGAAGGACTGGAAGACGAAGCCGAGGCGGGTGCGACGCAGCGCGGTGAGCTTGTTCTCGCTCATGCCGGTGATCTCCGTGCCGCCGAGCCTGACCGAGCCCGCGGTGGGCCGGTCCAGGCCGGCGGCGCACTGCAGGAAGGTGGACTTGCCGGAGCCGGAGGGCCCCATCACGGCGGTGAAGCTTCCCCGGGGGAGCGTGAGGTCGATGCCGCGCAGGGCGTGCACGGCGCGCGAGCCGCGGCCGTACTGGCGCCGCACGCCGCGCAGTTCCACGGCGGCGTCCCCCGCGCCGCGCGGCCCCTCCCCCCACTCGTCCCGCCGCTCGTCGCGCCGCTGGTCGCGCCGCCTGCGCAGCCGCATGGTCTCCGCCCTTCCGAGGTGTTTTCCGATGCCTCGAACGTACGGAGCGCGGGGGTCCGGCCACCATGACGGCCGCCGCCGTTTCCGCGGTAGGGATAGCCCCCCCTTTTAAGGGCTCGGTTCTCCCCCAGCTACCGCTGGGAGGTGCCCCCGCCGGGGCGCATCCAGCCCCTGTTCGACGGTCGACCACGCGGCGGTAGCCGCATGTCGATCACAGCCTCGGCCCTTCGTTCCTCAGGGCCTCCGCGCGCTCTCCCTTTCACGGTGACACCAGCGCCTCCGGCGCGGGCGGCGCGCCCCTTCGGCTCACTCGCCCCAGACCTCGGCCCCCGGCTACTGGCGGCAGATGAGCAGCAGCGCCCGGTCGTCGTTGACGTCCTTGGCGACCGTCTCGATCAGGTGCCACGCCGCGCCCTGGAAGCCGGACGCGACATAGCGGTCGGCCTCGCCGGTCAGGCGGTCGATGCCCTCGCTGATGTCACGGTCGGCGGTCTCGACGAGGCCGTCGGTGAAGAGCATCAGGACGTCGCCGGGGCGCAGCGTGCCCTTGGTGGGGTCGAACTGGGCGCCGTCGTAGACGCCGAGCAGGGGGCCGTCGGCGGACTTCTCCTCCCACTTGCCCGTGCCCGCGCTCAGCTGCAGGGCGGGCAGGTGTCCGGCCGAGAAGAGCTCGAAATCGCCGCTGTCGAGGTCCAGTACGAGGTGGATGGAGGTCGCGAAGCCCTCGTCCCAGTCCTGGCGCAGCAGGTAGCCGTTGGCGGCCGGGAGGAAGCCGTGGGGCGGCAGGGAGCCGAGGAGGCCGCCGAAGGCGCCGGAGAGGAGGAGGGCGCGGGAGGCCGCGTCCATGCCCTTGCCGGAGACGTCGGTGAGGACGACTTCGAGGGTGCGGCCGCCGTTCGTACGGGCGGCCACGACGAAGTCGCCGGAGAAGGACTGCCCGCCGGCCGGGCGCAGCGCCATCTCGCGGTGCCAGCCGCCGGGGAGGCCGGGCAGCTTGCTCTGGACGCGGATGCGTTCGCGCAGGTCGAAGAGCATGGTGCCGCCGCGCCGCCAGGGCACGCCGACGCGGCTGCGGAACTGGGCGATGAGCAGGCCGAAGAAGCCGACGGCGGCGACGACCAGGATGGTGCCGGGGGTGACCCGGGCGGAGGTGTCCTCCTCCGTGTAGGGGCCGAGGACGGCGGACTCGATGATGAGGGCGGTGGCCGCCGCCGCGTAGAGGGCGAGGAGGCTGGCGGGGCGCAGCACGAGGCCGCCCGCGACGATGGGGAGCACGAGGGCGGCGGGGGCGCACCAGTCCGGCTGGGCGATGGTGCCGAAGGCGATGGTGGGGACGGCGAGCATCAACAGGGTGAGGGCGAGCCGGTCGGAGCCGCCGCCCCGGAAGTAGTCGACGCCGGCTTTGCGCACGCCAGTGCGAGCCCGGTGCAGTGCTTTGCGCATCCGGGCCGTTGGAGTGTCTACGCCGCCAGTCATTGCATCGGGACCCTACCCACCCGTTCGGACGCGCGTCGATTCGTGGCGCGTCGAACCACCCACCGGAGTGGGCAATCGTAAGCGAAATTCGTTCGCGCGTGCCGGAAAGCGCTGCTAGGGATGGGAATATGACGATAGAGCTGCGAGTGCTTGACCCGTCCCGCTGGGACGAGTGGTTCGGCAAGTTGGAGTTGGCGTTCGGCGGGGTTCGGACCTCCCCCGAGGAGCGCGCCCTGTTCCACGACCTGACCGAGTGTGAGCGATCGATCGTGGCCTGGGACGGGGACGAGATCGTCGGCACGGCGGGGTCGTTCAGCTTCCGGTTGTCCGTGCCGGGCGGGGCCGTGGTGCCCGCGTCCGGCCTCACCATGGTCGGCGTGCAGCCGACGCACCGCAGGCGCGGGGTGCTGCGCGCCATGATGCGACGCCAGTTGGACGACGTGCGCGCGGCGGGTGAGCCGCTGGCGGTCCTGACCGCGTCGGAGCCGGAGATCTACGGCCGGTTCGGCTACGGGACGGCGACCTTCGCCGCGTCCGCCGAGATCGACACCACGCGGGTGCGCCTGACCGTGCCGGAGGGGGCCGACGGGGTGGCGCTGCGGGCGGTGGAGCCCGAGGCCGCGATGGAGGCCTGCGAGGCCGTCTACGCCCGGCGGGTGACCGCCCGGCCGGGGATGCTGGAGCGGCGCCCGGGGTGGGAGCGGCATCCGCTGCTGGACCCGGAGGGCGAGCGCGGGGGCGCCTCGCCGCTGCGCTGTGTGCTGGCCGAGCGGGACGGCGAGGTCACCGGTTACGCGCGCTTCGCGGTCAGGCCGGACTGGGACGCGGCCGGGCCCAAGGGGGTGGTCATCCTGCGCGATCTGGAGGCTCTGGATCCGGCGTCCTACGGCGCGCTGTGGCGTTTTCTCTTCGATCTCGACCTGACCTGCACGATCCAGACCGGTCGGCGACCGGTGGACGATCCGTGGCAGCACATGGTTTCCGACATCCGGCGCTGCCAGGTCCGGCTGCGCGACGATCTGCACGTCCGCCCGGTGGACCTCGGCGCGGCGCTCACGGCGCGCACGTACGCCCTGCCGGTGGATGTGGTCCTGGAGGTCACTGACCCGTTCTGCCCGTGGAACGAGGGGCGCTGGCGGCTGACCGGCGACGCCAAGGGCGCGAGTTGCGAGCGTACGGCCGACGCGCCGGAGCTGCGGCTGGGCGCGCGGGAGTTGGGCTCGGCGTATCTTGGCGGGATTTCGCTGTCCGCGCTGGCGGGCGCGGGCCGGGTCGAGGAGCTGCGCCCGGGCGCGCTGGCCGGGGCGTCGGCCGCTTTCCTCAGCGACGTCGCGCCCTGGCTCCCGCACGGCTTCTGACCGCGCCCGGGCCCCGCCGCCGGCCGGGCCTAACGACGCTGGCAGTTCGGGCACCAGAAGAGGTTGCGGGCGGCGAGTTCCGCGGTGCGCACCTCGCCGCCGCAGATGTGGCAGGGCTGCCGGTCCCGGCGGTAGACGTACACCTCGCCGCCGTGGTCGTCGACGCGGGGCGGGCGGCCCATCGCCTCGGGGGTGTGCTCGGGCCGGACCGTGTCGATCCGGTTGTTCCGCACGCCCTCGCGCATCAGCGCGACCAGGTCCGCCCAGATCGCGTCCCACTCGGCGCGGGTCAGATCACGGCCCGCGCGGTAGGGGTCGATGCCGTGCCGGAAGAGGACCTCGGCGCGGTAGACGTTGCCGACCCCCGCGACCACCTTCTGGTCGAGCAGCAGCGCGGCGACGCTGGTGCGGCTGCGGGAGATCCGGGCCCAGGCGCGGTCCCCGTCGTCCGAGGGGCGCAGCGGGTCGGGGCCGAGCCGGTCGTGCACCGCCTGCTTCTCGTCGTCGGTGATCAGCGCGCAGGCGGTGGGCCCGCGCAGGTCCGCGTACGCCGCCTCGGTGGAAAGCCGCAGCCGTACGGTGTCGGTGGGCGGCGGGGCGGGGGCCCGGCCCAGGGTGTACGTGCCGAACAGGCCGAGGTGGACATGGACCCAGCCGGTCGGCGGGAAGCTCAGGAAGAGGTGCTTGCCGTGGGCCTCGGCGTGCTCGAGCACCTGCCCGTCGATGAGGGCCGCGCCGTCGGCGAACTTGCCCTGCGGGCTGCCGGCGCGTACGGGCCGGCCGCCGAACAGCTCGCTGTGGTCGGCGGCCAGCCGGTGGATGGTGTGCCCTTCGGGCATCAGGCCATCAGTCCTGCCGCGGGTGGTGGGCGGGGATGGGCGGCAGCTCGCCGGTGGTCTCGTAGGCGGAGAGCATCTCGATGCGGCGGGTGTGACGCTCCTCACCCGAGTACGGGGTGTTGAGGAAGATCTCGACGAACTTGGTCGCCTCTTCCCGCGTGTGCATCCGGGCGCCGACGCTGATCACGTTGGCGTTGTTGTGCTCACGGCCGAGCGCGGCGGTCTGCTCGCTCCAGGCCAGGGCGGCGCGCACGCCCTTGACCTTGTTGGCGGCGATCTGCTCGCCGTTGCCGGAGCCGCCGATCACGATGCCGAGGCTGTCGGGGTCGGCGGCGGTCCGCTCGGCCGCCCGCAGGCAGAACGGCGGGTAGTCGTCCTGGGCGTCGTAGATGTGGGGCCCGCAGTCGACGGGCTCGTGGCCCGCCGCCCGGAGCCACTCGACGAGGTGGTTCTTCAGTTCGAAACCGGCATGGTCGGAGCCGAGGTACACGCGCATGCCCCCGAGTGTGACACGGCCGTGTCGCCGTCACCGCCCGGGGTACGAGTTCCCAAAACCCCCAGTAACGCCGAGGAAACTCACGGAAATCCCAGGTAACGATCCGGAATCAAAGGTTCATTTGATCGTGACCCTGGGATTCACTTGCGACGCTCGTCACTCAAGAGCAAAGGATCGAGCATGAGCGCACAACCCGCCACCAACGCGGCCGAGGTGTCGGCCGATGGCTCCGGCCCCGGCGCGCCGGGGTCCGACGGCCTCAAGGCCGGCCTGAAGAACCGCCATCTGTCCATGATCGCTATCGGCGGGGTCATCGGGGCGGGGCTGTTCGTCGGATCCGGCGCCGGCATCGCCAAGACGGGGCCCGGCATCCTCATCTCGTACGCGCTGGTCGGCCTCATGGTCGTCCTGGTGATGCGGATGCTCGGCGAGATGGCCGCCGCCAACCCGACCTCCGGCTCCTTCTCCGCCTACGCGGACCGGGCGCTCGGCCGCTGGGCCGGATTCTCGATCGGCTGGCTCTACTGGTTCTTCTGGGTGGTCGTGCTGGCGGTCGAGGCGACCGCGGGCGCCGAGATCCTCGAGGGCTGGGTGCCGCAGGTGCCGCAGTGGGGCTGGGCGCTGATCGTGATGGTGGTGCTGACCGCGGCCAACCTGGCCTCGGTCTCCTCCTACGGCGAGTTCGAGTTCTGGTTCGCCGGGATCAAGGTCGTCGCGATCGCGGCGTTCATCGTGGTGGGCGGGCTCGCCGTCTTCGGGCTGCTGCCCGGCTCGGACAACGAGGGGGCGGGCCTCGCGCACCTCACCGACCACGGCGGGTTCCTGCCGCACGGCCCGGGCGCGATCCTCACCGGTGTGCTGCTGGTCGTCTTCTCCTTCATGGGCAGCGAGATCGTCACCCTCGCCGCCGGTGAGTCCGCGGACCCGCGGCGGGCGGTGACCAAGGCGACCAACAGCGTGATCTGGCGTGTCGCCGTCTTCTACCTGGGCTCGATCCTCGTCGTGGTGACCCTGCTGCCGTGGGACGACCCGAGGATCGCGGACAAGTCGAAGGGCAGCTACGTCGCCGCGCTGGACTCCATCGGCATCCCGCACGCCGCCGACGTCATGAACGTGATCGTGCTGACCGCCGTGCTGTCCTGTCTGAACTCGGGCCTCTACACCGCCTCCCGGATGGCCTTCTCGCTGGGGCGGCGCGGCGACGCGCCGGCCGCCTTCGCGAAGACCACCTCGCGCGGCGTGCCGCAGGCCGCGATCCTCGGGTCGGTCGTCTTCGGCTTCGTCGCGGTCTGGTTCAACTACCAGTGGCCGGACACGGTCTTCCAGTTCCTGCTGAACTCGTCGGGCGCGGTGGCGCTGTTCGTCTGGCTGGTCATCTGCTTCACCCAGCTGAGGATGCGCGGGATCATCCTGCGCGAGTCCCCGGACAAGCTGGTCGTCCGGATGTGGCTGTTCCCGTATCTGACCTGGGCGACGATCGCGATGATCTCGTTCGTGCTGGTCTACATGCTCACCGACAAGGACGGGCGCGAGCAGGTGCTGCTGTCCACGGCCGTGGCGGTGGTGGTCGTGGCCGTGGCGCTGATCCGCGACCGGCTCCCCGGGGCCCGCGGCACGGCCGCCGCCAAGGGCGCCGACAGCGGCTCCAAGGAGTCCGTGATCCCGTAGGGCCGGCTTCCGCCCGCACACGACTCAGGCGCCGGACGAGGCAATGCCCGTCCGGCGCCTGAGTGCGTACGGAGACGAGTGAGCTAGCCGCGGCGGCCGAGCAGCTTCCACGCGGCGGGCAGCGCGCCCATCGCCAGCGCGGCCTTCAGCGCGTCGCCGATGAGGAACGGGGTGAGGCCCGCGGCGACCGCCTGGCCGAGGGAGATGTCCGCGGCCAGCGCGAGGTAGGGGACCCCGACGGCGTAGATGATCGCGGAGCCGGCCGCCATGGTGCCCGCCGTGCGCAGCACCCCGCGGTCCCCGCCGCGCCGGGCCAGCGCGCCCACCACGGTGGCGGCGAGCAGCATGCCCAGCACATAGCCGAAGGACGGCATGGCCGCGCCCGAGTGGCCCTCCGCGAACCACGGCACGCCCGCCATGCCGACCAGGGCGTACAGCGCGAGGGAGAGGAAGCCGCGGCGGGCGCCGAGCGAGGTGCCGACCAGCAGCGCGGCGAAGGTCTGGCCGGTCACCGGGACCGGGGAGCCGGGGACCGGCACGGAGATCTGCGCCGCGAGGCCGGTGAGCGCGGCTCCGCCGAGGACCAGGGCGGCGTCCCGGGCCAGGGTGTACCTGGCGGACGGGGCCGCCGGCCGGGCCCGGCGGGCAGGGAAGATCACGTCCGCGAGGACCGTGCCCGGGTGGACGGTGGCGGCAGATGCGGTACTCATCGACGGTTCTCCGAGGTGAGAGGCAGTGTGGGACAGGATGACGGTAACCCGGGGGGCGGGGTGCGATCACGGTGGACGAGCGACAAACCCGCACCGGGCCGCTTGGAGGCTTCCGGCATGGCGACGCGGCGGGTACACAGCGTCACTCCGGGGTCCGATATTCAGACATCTGGGATCCGAGTGTTGTCCTGAGCGGACACACCCCCTCACACTGAGGTCGTTTTGCACCGTGCCCCATCCGCTCTCATGTAATGGACACAACAGACTCATGAACCGGACACCCGCGTCCTCCGCGCAGGCGCGCGACGCCGAGGCGGTCGGCACCGACCGGGCCGACGGAGCCCTGCTGTCCCACGGCCTCAAGCAACGCCATCTGTCGATGATCGCCCTCGGGGGCGTGATCGGTGCGGGCCTGTTCGTCAGCTCCGGCACCGGCATCGCCGCCGCCGGGCCGTCGATCGTGATCGCCTATGTGGTGTCCGGGCTGCTCGTGATGCTCGTGATGCGCATGCTCGGCGAGATGTCGGCGGCCAACCCGGCCTCCGGCTCCTTCTCCGTGCACGCCGAGCGGGCGATCGGCCCGTGGGCGGGGTTCACCGTGGGCTGGATGTTCTGCGCGCTGCTGTGCGTGGCCATCGCGGCCGAGGCGATCGGCGCGGCGGGGATCATGGTCCAGTGGCTGCCGCACACCGAGTCCTGGATGTGGGTCGCGCTGTTCATGGTGCTGTTCTGCGGGGCGAACCTGGCGGCCGTCAGCAACTTCGGCGAGTTCGAGTTCTGGTTCGCCGCGCTGAAGATCACCGCCATCACGCTCTTCCTGGTCCTGGGCGTACTGGCCATCCTCGGTGTGCTCCCGGGCACCGACGCCCCGGGCACCGCCAACCTCACCGGGACCCACGGCTTCCTGCCCAACGGCTTCGACGGCCTCATCGTGGGCCTTCCGGCCACCGTGTTCGCCTACGGCGGCCTGGAGACGGTCACCATCGCGGCGGCGGAGTCGGAGCGTCCGGTCCAGGGGGTCGCAAGCGCCGTGCGCACCGCGATGTGGCGCATCGCGGTGTTCTACGTCGGCTCCATGCTGGTCGCCGTCACCCTGATCCCGTGGAACGACCCGTCGGTCGTCACCGAGGGCCCGTACGTGGCGGTGCTCAAGCACCTGGGCATCCCGGCGGCCGGGCAGCTGATGAACGTCATCGTGCTGGTGGCCCTGCTCTCCGCGATGAACGCGAACATCTACGGCGCCTCCCGCATGGCCTACTCGCTCGCCAGGCGCGGCGAGGGGCCGGCGTTCCTCGGCAAGGTCAGCGGCGGGGTGCCCCGGGTGACCGTGCTCGCCTGCTCAGCCTTCGGCTTCTTCGCGGTGCTGCTGAGCTACTGGTGGCCGGACACCGTCTTCAAGTGGCTGCTCAACACGGTCGGCGGGGCGGTGCTGATCGTGTGGGGCTTCATCGCGGTCTCGCAGCTGGCGATGCGCAAGCGGCTGCAGCGCGAGGCACCCGAGAAGCTCGTGGTGAAGATGTGGCTGTTCCCGTATCTGACCTGGGTGGCGCTGGCGGGGATCGTCGCCGTGCTGGTGCTGATGACCCGCGAGGCCGACACCCGTACCCAGCTGTACTTCTCGGCCGGCCTGGCGGTGGCGCTCGCGGCGGTCGGCTACCTGCGGCAGCGGATGGTGACGGCCCGGCGCTGACGCCGAGCCCGGGAAAGCCCCCACGCGGCCGCGTGGGGGCTTTCCCGTATCCGCGCGCGAGCTGCGCCGGGGTGCCTCAGTCGAAGACCGGTGGTGCCTCAGTCGAAGATCGGGCCGACCGTGCGGGTGCGCTTGATCTCGTAGAAACCGGGGATGGAGGCGACCATCAGCGTGCCGTCCCACAGCTTGGCCGCGGCCTCGCCCTTGGGCGCGGGGGTGACGACCGGGCCGAAGAAGGCGATCTGCTCGCCGTCCGCGCCGGGGACCGCGATGACCGGGGTGCCCACGTCCTGGCCGACCAGGTCGATGCCCTCCTTGTGGGAGGCGCGCAGCCGCTCGTCGTACGCGTCGGTGTCGGCGGCGTCCGCGAGGTCGGCGGGCAGGCCCACCTCCTCGAGGGCGGCCACGATCGTCTCGCGGTTCCGCTCCAGGCCCTGGTTGTGGAAGCGGGTGCCCAGCGCCTCGTAGAGCGGGCCCAGCACCCCGTCGCCGTGCTTCTGCGCGGCGGCGATGCACACCCGCACCGGGCCCCAGGCGGGGCCGCGCATCATCTCCTGGTACTCCTCGGGCAGTTCGTCGAGCCTGGGCTCGTTGAGCACGGCCAGGCTCATCACATGCCAGCGCACCTCGACCGGGCGGACCTTCTCCACCTCCAGCATCCAGCGGGACGTCATCCAGGCCCACGGACACAGCGGGTCGAACCAGAAATCGGCAGGGGTCTTGGCGGTCTCGGTCACGGTTTCTCCTCGGACGGGCAGCTGCGGAAAAGCGTCATGTGTTCCAGGGAACACGGCCGGGCGCGGCGGCCATTCCCCGATTCCCGTTGTCAGTGCCGCGTGACATGATTCCGGGTGTCCACCATCTGATACGCGACATTCGAGACGATGACGAGGGAGCCGCGTCTTGCCCGGCGAGAACCTGACCCGTGACGAAGCCCGAGAGCGCGCGCGGCTGCTGGCCGTGGACGCGTATGAGGTGGCGCTCGACCTGCGGTCCGCGGTCGGGGAGCCCTCCGGCGACGGGCCCCGCACCTTCCGCTCGACCACCACGGTGCGCTTCCGCTGCGCCGAGCCCGGGGCGGGGACCTTCATCGACCTCGTCGCGCCGGAGGTCACCGCCGTGCGGCTGAACGGCCGGGAGCTCGACCCGGCGGCCGTCTTCGACGGCGCGCGGATCGCCCTGGACTCCCTCGCGGGGGAGAACGAGCTGGTGGTGGACGCGCAGTGCGCCTACAGCAGGACCGGCGAGGGGCTGCACCGCTTCGTGGACCCCGAGGACGGCCAGGTCTATCTGTACACGCAGTACGAGCCGGCTGACGCCCGCCGGGTCTTCGCGAACTTCGAGCAGCCCGACCTCAAGGCCCGCTTCACCTTCTCGGTGACCGCCCCGGAGGACTGGACCGTGCTGGGCAACGGCGCGGCGGCCGCGGTGGAGCCGGCGGGCGCCGGCGGCGGGTTCGCCACCACCCGCTTCGCGCCGACCGAGCCGATCTCCACCTACATCTCGGCGGTCGTCGCCGGCCCGTACCACTACGAGCGGGACCACTACAGCCGCGCCCTGCCGGACGGCTCCACCCTGGAGATCCCGCTGGGCGCGCTGTGCCGGGCCTCCCTCGCCAAGCACTTCGACGCGGACGACATCTTCACCGTCACCAAGCAGGGCCTGGACTTCTTCCACGACCACTTCGACTACCCGTACCCCTTCGGGAAGTACGACCAGGCCTTCGTGCCCGAGTACAACCTGGGCGCGATGGAGAACCCGGGCTGTGTGACCTTCCGGGAGGAGTTCGTCTTCCGCGGCAAGGTCACGCAGGCCTCGTACGAGCACCGGGCCAATGTGATCCTCCACGAGATGGCCCATATGTGGTTCGGCGACCTGGTCACCATGGAGTGGTGGGACGACCTGTGGCTCAAGGAGTCCTTCGCCGACTTCATGGGCGCCTTCTCGCTCGTCGAGGCGACCCGCTTCACCGACGGCTGGATCACCTTCGCCAACCGCCGCAAGGCCTGGGCGTACCGCGCCGACCAGCTTCCGTCCACCCACCCGGTCACGGCCGACATCCGCGACCTGGAGGACGCCAAGCTCAACTTCGACGGGATCACGTACGCCAAGGGCGCCTCCGTGCTCAAGCAGCTGGTCGCCTACGCGGGGCGGGATGCCTTCCTGGAGGGCGCGCGCCGCTACTTCAAGCGCCACGCCTACGGAAACACGCGCCTGGGCGATCTGCTGTCGGTGCTGACCGAGACCTCCGGTCGGGACATGACGGCCTGGTCCCGGGCCTGGCTGGAGACGGCCGGGGTCAATGTGCTCACCCCGCAGGCCACCTATGACGCGGCCGGCCACATCACCGAGCTGTCCATCGTCCAGGACGCCGCCTCCCCGGAGCACCCGACGCTGCGCCCGCACCGGGTCGCCGTCGGCCTCTACCGCAGGACCGGCGCCACCGCGGGCGAGCCCAGCGCGCTGGTGCGCTACGCCCGGGCCGAGGTGGACGTGGACGGCCCGCGCACGGTGGTGGCCGAGCTGACCGGGGCCGAGCGGCCCGATCTGATCCTGGTCAACGACGACGACCTCACGTACTGCAAGGTCCGCTTCGACGAGGTCTCGCTGGACACCCTGCGCGGCCACCTGGGCGAGCTGACCGACCCCCTGGCGCGGGCGCTGTGCTGGTCCGCCCTGTGGAACCTGACGCGTGACGCGCTGATGCCCGCCCGCGACTTCCTGGCCCTGGTGGAGCGCTTCGCCGGGGCGGAGACCGACATCGGCGTGCTCCAGATGGTCCAGGCGTGGGCCCAGTCCGCGCTCCAGCACTACGCGACCCCCGACTGGCGCGAGGAGGGCGGCCTGCGGGTCGCCGAGAGCGCGCTGCGCGAGCTGCGGCGGGCCGCGCCGGGCAGCGGCCACCAGCTGGCCTGGGCCCGGTTCTTCGCCCAGACCGCCGCCACCGAGCTGGACCAGCGGCTGCTGCGCGGCCTGCTGGACGGCACGGCCGGGGTCGACGGGCTGGATGTCGACCAGGAGCTGCGCTGGACGTTCCTGGCCTCGCTGGCCGCCCAGGGCGCGGCCGACGCCTCGCTGATCGCCGCCGAGCTGGAGCGCGACGACACCGCCTCCGGCAAGCGCCACCAGGTGCGCTGCCTGGCCGCCCGGCCCTCGGCCGAGGTCAAGGCCGAGGCGTGGGCGGCGGTCGTGGACTCCGACGCGCTGTCCAACGCCCTGGTGGAGGCCACCATCGCGGGCTTCGCCCAGCCGTCGCAGGCGGAGCTGCTCGCGCCGTACGCGGAGCGGTACTTCTCCGTGATCGAGCGGGTGTGGCGGGAGCGGTCGATCGAGATCGCGATGTCGATCGTCCGCGGGCTGTTCCCGGGGCAGGGCGACACGGCGACCCTGGAAGCCGCCGACGCCTGGCTGGCCGGCCACCCCGACGCCCCGCCCGCGCTGCGCCGGCTGGTCCTGGAGGCGCGGGACGACCTGGCCCGGGCGCTGCGCGGACAGGAGTGCGACGCGCGCTCGGCCGCCTGACGGAGCCGGCCGACGGAGCCGGCGGACGGACCCGCCTGACGGAGCTGTCCGGCGGAGCTGTCCGGCGGAGCCGTCCGGCAGAGCGCTTTCGGCAATCGAACTCCCGTACTTTAGTGCGGTGTTGTCCCTGTTTGTCGACGAGTGTGTCACAGCGGTTAGCGGGCCGGGCGGGCCCGGGAATGGCGGAGGCATGAACTCCGACACCCCGCTCTCGCCCCGCCCGCTGCACCACCTCGTGGACGGCGGGCGAAGCGTTCTGACGAGTCATCAGCTCCGTGAGCACGGTGTGACGGCGGCGGAGGCCGCCGAGCGCTGCCGTCCCGGCGGGCCCTGGCAGCGGATCCTGCCGGGCGTCCATCTGCTCCACCCCGGCCCCGCCACCGGCGAGGAGCGGCTGTGCGCGGCGCTGCTGTACGCGGCCGGCCGCGAGCGCGCCGGCGCCACGGACGGGGCGGGCGCGGCGGGCGGGGCCCCCGGGGCGGGCGAGCCCTACGGCGAGGCCATGATCACCGGACTGGCGGCGCTGGCCCTGCACCGCTTCTCCGCCGCCCCCTCGCTGCGCTCCCTGGACCACGTCGACGTACTCGTACCGCGCTCGCGGCGGCTGCGCTCCACCGGCTATGTGCGCTTCGTCCGGGCCACCGCCCTGCCCTGCCCCCGCCGGATCACCGGCCTGCCGACCGCCCCCGCCGCCCGCGCCCTCGCCGACGCGGTGGGCCGGCTGCCCGACCCCGTGGCCGTACGCCGGGTGCTGGTCGAGGCCGTGCGCCACGGGCATTGCGAGGCGTCGGCCGTCGTGCGGGAGCTGAGCCGGGCCCGGCTGCTGTCCCGGCCGCACGTCGTGGACGCCGTGGACGCGCTGCTGGCCGAGGGGCGGGCCCTGGCCGAGGGCCTGCTGTACGAGATGGTGCGCGGACACGCGCTGCCCGAGCCCCTGTGGAACGTCGAGCTGCGGCTGCCCGGCGGCTCCCTGCTGGCCGGCGTGGACGCCTACTGGCCGGCGCAGGCCGTGGCGCTGGAGATCGACGCGCGCACGCCCCGCCGTGGCGCGACCGCCCCGCTGGGCGGCTTCACGCCGGGGGGCGAGCACATGGAGCGGATGGGCATCACGGTCGTGCGCGTCACCCCCAGGAAGCTCCGCGAGTGCCCGGAGGCGCAGGCGGCGGTGGTCCGCACGGCGCTGATCGCGGCGGTCGACCGCGAGCCGGCGCCCTATGTGGTGATCCGGCCCCGCTGAGCGGCGGGGCTGCGAGGGCGGCCCTGAGCGGCCGGGCTGTGAGTCGCGGGGCCGTGGGCGGCGGGCCCGGGGCGGCCGGGCCCGGGGCTCATGGCTTGCGCAGCAGCAGCTCGGTGTTGCGGTCGCCCGGGTCGCCCGCGAGGGCCTGGCTGCGCCCCGGGGCGTTGTAGGACAGCTCGCGGTAGAGCGCGGCGAGGCCGGTCTGGGACAGGTCGGAGTGGTCCGTGCGGCGCGGCGCGGCCGACTCGACGAGGGTGGTGAACAGCGACAGCGTCCCGTCGTGGTTGTCCACCACCTCGATCACCCGGGCGAGCTGGGGGAAGTCCACGTGGGAGGCGGTGGTGATCTCCCAGAAGGTGCCGCGCGGGGTGATCTCGTTCTTGTGGCTGTGGCCGTTGATCCACGCCAGCACCTGGGGGTGGCGCTTGAAGAGGGCCACGATCTCGTCGCCGCCGTGCCGGGCCTCCCCGGGGCGGGCCGGGTCCCGGTTCAGGTTGTCCATGCTGCGGCTGTAGTGGTGGCTGAAGACCAGGATCCGGTCGTCCTTGTGGGCCTTCAGGGTGCGCTCCAGCCAGCGGAGCTGCGCGGTGCCCAGCGACCCGGTGTAGTGGCCGCCCGGGTCGGTGGTGTCCAGGCTGATGCCGAGGACGTCGTCGGAGATCCGGAACGAGTAGTAGCAGGTGTCCTCGTCGAGGTTCGCCTTGGTGTACCCGTGGCCGACCGGGCCGGGGCCGGTGTGGGCCGGGTCCAGGTGGGCGGCGAGGAAGTCGCGGCGGGTGAAGGGCGCGCGGCGCTCGTCGGGGGTGACGGTGCGCATGTCCTTGGCGTGGGCGCGCAGCAGCTCCTTCATGACCTTGCCCGTGGGGTCGCCGCCCTTGCGCTCGTCCTTGAAGCGCTCCGCGGCCTCGGCGGCCGGGATGATCTGGAGCTTGCGGCTGCCGGTGGCGAGGTCCGCGAAGTAGTTCCCGCCGAAGGAGTAGACGCCGCCGGCCAGGTCGTCGTGGTTGCCGATGGTCGAGTACCACGGCAGCCGCAGCCCGGGGCTGTTGACGGTGCGCAGCGCGGCCTGGAGGAAGCCGTCGACGCGCGGGAAGCCGAGCTGCTTGTCGGCGTCGCGCAGCGCGCTCTCCGGGTGCCAGAAGGCCTTGATCCCGCTGTTCTGCACGCCCTCGTAGTGGCGCGGGTCGCCCGTGTTGGGGGTGATCCGGCCGCCGTTCATCACGCCCAGGAACCAGTCCAGCTCGATCCGCGCGTTGTTGTCGGTGTTGTCGCCGGTGGTCATGACGAAGGACAGCGGGGAGCCGGTGGCCGGCCCGCCGCGCAGGCCGTTGACCCGCTCGACCAGGGACGCGGCGCCGACCACGGTCAGCGCCTCGTGGGGCCGCCAGGAACCGGGCCGCCCGGCGCGCAGGAACTCGTAGCGCAGCGGGTGCTGCACATCGGTGAGGTGCAGGTCCGTGACCTGCACGAAGGAGGCGAGCGTGGTGCGCCGGGCCTCCCGGCCGCTCTTGGCCCCGGCCAGCTCGGTGCGCACGGTACGGGCCCAGGCCGGGCCGTCGCCGAGCCGGCGGTAGGAGCCGGCGCCGCGCGGGGCGGAGAAGGTCTCCAGCGTGGTCCCGGCGGTCGAGGGGAGCGCGGGGGCGGTGGCGACCCTGCGGCCGGCGGCGCGCACCTGGGCGGGCTGGGAGGCGGTGGCCGAGCCGCTGCCGGGCCCGAAGGCGAGCCCCAGGCCGGTGGCGGCACTGGCGGAGGCGGCGGCGACGAGGAGAGCGCGGCGGTCGAGGGCGGTGGAGGCGGCGGACCGTATGCGGGACATGCGGGATCTCCCCGAGTGGATGCGCGGCAGCGGTCGGGCAGCGGGCTGCCCTGTCACCTGGGATCGTTGGCAGCCGGGGTGACCTGCGAGTTAACGATGCGGCAACGCCCGCCGCCGAAATACGCACGTGGATCTTGGCGGGAGCGAACGGTCATCCCGCACTCCGCCGCCGGAATTCCGCCGCTCACCCGGAGTTCACCGGGGCTGGGAACCCCGGCAGAACCCGGGGCGGGGCGTGTGCGCCGTGTGCGCGCGGCGTACGCCCGGCGCGGAAGCGTCCCGAGGTCCGGACAATGGATTGGACAAGGCCGCCGGGGCCACCCGCATGATGGGGGCACGCCGGGCCCACAGCGGCCCCCAGCAGCAGGCACGGAACATGAAGGAGCGCGTCGTGAGGATCGGAATCGTCGGAGCCACCGGCCAGGTCGGCGGGGTCATGCGCAAGATCCTCGCGGAGCGGGACTTCCCGGTCGAGGAGCTGCGCCTGTTCGCCTCGGCCCGCTCCGCCGGGCGGACGCTCCCCTGGCGGGACACCGAGATCGCCGTCGAGGACGCGGCCACCGCCGACTACTCGCGGCTGGACATCGCGCTGTTCTCCGCGGGCGGCGCCACCTCCCGGGCGCTGGCGCCCAAGGTGGCCGCGGCCGGCGCCGTCGTGATCGACAACTCCTCCGCCTGGCGGATGGACCCCGAGGTGCCGCTGGTGGTCTCCGAGGTCAACCCGGACGCCGCCGCGCACCGCCCCAAGGGCATCATCGCCAACCCGAACTGCACCACCATGGCCGCCATGCCGGTGCTGCGCCCGCTGCACGAGGAGGCCGGCCTCACCGCCCTGGTCGCCACCACCTACCAGGCCGTGTCCGGCTCGGGCCTGGCCGGGGTGGAGGAGCTGGACGGGCAGGTCCGCAAGGTCGTGGACGGCGCGCCCGCGCTGACCCACGACGGGTCGGCCCTGGAGTTCCCCGAGCCCGCCGTCTACAAGCGCCCCATCGCCTTCAACGTGCTGCCGTTCGCGGGCAACCTCGTGGACGACGGCCGCTTCGAGACGGACGAGGAGCAGAAGCTCCGCAACGAGTCCCGCAAGATCCTCGGGATCCCCGACCTGAAGGTCTCCGGCACCTGCGTCCGCGTCCCCGTCTTCACCGGCCACTCGCTCCAGGTCAACGCCCGGTTCGCGAACCCGCTGAGCGTGGCCCGCGCCTACGAGCTGCTGGAGGGCGCCCCGGGCGTCGAGCTCTCGGAGATCCCCACCCCGCTGCAGGCCGCCGGCAAGGACGCCAGCTACGTGGGCCGCATCCGGGTGGACGAGACGGTGGACCACGGCCTCGCGCTCTTCCTGTCCAACGACAACCTCCGCAAGGGTGCGGCGCTCAACGCGGTGCAGATCGCGGAGCTGGTGGCGGCCGAGCTCGCTTGAGCACCGCCGTTCCGGGCACCTGAGGGGCGCACCCGCGGCGCCGGGCGGATTATCGCGGGCGACCGACCGGCCTTGCGTGGAAGGATGGCCGAAACGTCGTATGCGAAGGAGATGCCCAGGTGCCTGGAACGAACCTGACCCGCGAAGAGGCGCAGCGGCGGGCCCGGCTGCTCACCGTGGACTCGTACGAGATCGAGCTGGATCTCTCGGGCGCGCAGGAGGGCGGCACCTTCAGGTCGGTCACCACGGTGCGCTTCGAGGTGGCCGAGGCGGGCGCGGACTCCTTCGCGGACCTGGTCGCCCCCACCGTGCACCAGGTGGTGCTCAACGGGTACGAGCTGGACCCGGCGGAGGTCTTCGCGGACTCCCGGATCGCGCTGACCGGTCTGCGGGCGGGGCGCAACGAGCTGCGGGTGGTCGCGGACTGCGCGTACACCAACACCGGCGAGGGCCTGCACCGCTTCGTCGACCCGGTGGACCAGCAGGCCTACCTCTACACGCAGTTCGAGGTGCCGGACGCGCGCCGGGTGTTCGCGAACTTCGAGCAGCCGGACCTGAAGGCCACCTTCCAGTTCACCGTGACGGCGCCCGAGGGCTGGACGGTGATCTCGAACTCGCCGACGCCGGAGCCCAAGGACAACGTCTGGCGCTTCGAGCCGACGCCGCGCGTCTCGACGTACATCACCGCGCTGATCGCGGGGCCGTACCACAGCGTGCACAGCAGCTGGGAGGGCGAGGGGCGGTCGGTGCCGCTGGGCATCTACTGCCGCCCCTCGCTCGCCGAGTTCCTGGACTCGGACGCGATCTTCGAGGTGACCCGGCAGGGCTTCGACTGGTTCCAGCAGAAGTTCGACTACGCCTACCCGTTCGCCAAGTACGACCAGCTCTTCGTGCCGGAGTTCAACGCGGGCGCGATGGAGAACGCGGGCGCGGTCACCATCCGCGACCAGTACGTGTTCCGTTCCAAGGTCACGGACGCGGCCTATGAGGTGCGCGCGGAGACCATCCTCCACGAGCTGGCCCACATGTGGTTCGGCGACCTGGTCACCATGGAGTGGTGGAACGACCTGTGGCTGAACGAGTCGTTCGCCACCTACACCTCCATCGCCTGCCAGGCGTCCGCCCCCGGCAGCAGGTGGCCGCACGCCTGGACCACCTTCGCCAACTCGATGAAGACCTGGGCCTACCGGCAGGACCAGCTGCCGTCCACCCACCCGATCATGGCCGAGATCCGCGACCTGGACGACGTCCTGGTCAACTTCGACGGCATCACGTACGCCAAGGGCGCCTCCGTCCTCAAGCAGCTCGTCGCCTACGTCGGCGAGGAGGAGTTCTTCAAGGGCGTCCAGGCGTACTTCAAGCGCCACGCGTACGGCAACACCCGGCTGTCCGACCTGCTCGGCGCGCTCGAGGAGACCAGCGGCCGGGACCTGAAGACCTGGTCGAAGGCGTGGCTGGAGACGGCGGGGATCAACGTCCTGCGGCCCCGGATCGAGACCGACGCCACCGGCACGATCACCTCCTTCGCGGTCCACCAGGAGGCCCCGGCCCTGCCGCCCGGCGCCAAGGGCGAGCCACTGCTGCGCCCGCACCGCGTCGCGATCGGCCTGTACGACCTCGACAACACCGGCAAGCTGGTGCGCACCGACCGCCTCGAGGTGGACGTGGACGGCGAGCTGACCCCCGTGTCCGCCCTGGCCGGCCGCAAGCGCCCGGCCGTGATCCTCCTCAACGACGACGACCTGTCGTACGCGAAGGTGCGGCTCGACGCCGACTCGCTGGCCGTGGTCACCGAGCACCTGGGCGACTTCGAGGCGTCCCTGCCGCGCGCCCTGTGCTGGGCCTCGGCCTGGGACATGACCCGCGACGGCGAGCTGGCCACCCGCGACTACCTCTCGCTGGTGCTCTCCGGCATCCCCAAGGAGTCGGACATCGGCGTCGTTCAGTCGCTGCACCGCCAGGTCAAGGTCGCCCTCGATCTGTACGCGGCCCCCGACTGGCGCGAGACGGGACTGGCGCGGTGGACCGAGGCCACCTTGGACCACCTGCGGGCCGCCGCCCCCGGCAGCGACCACCAGCTGGCCTGGGCGCGGGCCTTCGCCGACACCGCCCGCACCGACGAGCAGCTCGACCTGCTGGCGGGGCTGCTCGCGGGCACCGAGACCATCGAGGGCCTGGCCGTCGACACCGAGCTGCGCTGGGCCCTGCTGGAGCGGCTGGCCGCGACCGGCCGGGCCGACGAGGAGGCGATCGCCGCGGAGCTGGAGCGGGACCGCACCTCGGCGGGCGAGCGCCACGCCGCCACCGCGCGCGCCGCGCGGCCGACGCCGGAGGCGAAGGCCGAGGCGTGGGCGTCGGTCGTGGAGGACGACAAGCTGCCCAACGCGGTGCAGGAGGCCGTCATCCGCGGCTTCGTTCAGACCGACCAGCGCGAGCTGCTGGCCCCGTACACCGAGAAGTACTTCGCCGCGGTGAAGGGGGCCTGGGACACCCGCAGCCACGAGATGGCGCAGCAGATCGCGATCGGGCTCTACCCGAACGTCCAGGTCTCGCAGGAGACCCTGGACGCCACCGACGCCTGGCTGGCCTCGGCCGACCCCAGCGCGGCCCTGCGCCGCCTGGTCACCGAGTCCCGCGCGGGCGTCGAGCGCGCCCTCAAGGCCCAGGCGGCGGACGCGCGGGCGGCCGGGGGCCGCTGACCCACGCGGCGGCCGAGGGGCGGCTCAGGGGTCCCCCGCCCCGTCCCTCGGCCGCTTCTCGAACCGAACCGGGGCAGGCGTGCCGGGCCCCAGCCGCCGCGCGGCCGCGGCCGCGCAGCGCCACGCGGTCGGCGGCGCGCGACCGACCCGGGCTTCCCCGCCCGGACGGGCCGGAAGCTCCGGGATGAGCGATGGGCGGGGCCGGGGCCGGGGGTGGAGCCCCGCGGGGGGCCGGCCCCGCCGGGGCCGGGTCGGCCCGCCGCCGCGTCAGACGCGCGCGGCGCGGGCCGCGCGGCGGGCGAGCATCGCCTCGCGGCGCTCGTCGAACTTCGTGGCCTGGGCGTCCAGGCCGCCCATGTACAGCCCCAGCTCCTCCTGCGCCTTGAGCCCCTCCCCGCTGAGCCCGGAGATCTCCAGGACCTTGAGGAAGCGCAGCACGGGCTGCAGGACGTCGTCGTGGTGGATGCGCAGGTTGTAGATGCCGCCGATGGCCATCTGCGCGGCGGCCCGCTCGAACCCGGGGATGCCGTGTCCCGGCATGCGGAAGCCGACGACCACGTCGCGGACGGCGCACATGGTCTGGTCGGGCGCCAGCTCGAACGCCTTCCCCAGCAGGTTCCGGTAGAAGACCATGTGCAGGTTCTCGTCGGTGGCGATGCGGGCGAGCATCCGGTCGCAGACCGGGTCGCCGGAGTGGTGGCCGGTGTTGCGGTGGGATACGCGGGTGGCGAGTTCCTGGAAGGCCACGTACGCCACGGAGTGCAGCATGCTGTGGCGGTTGTCGGACTCGAAGCCCTCCGACATGTGGCTCATCCGGAACCGCTCCAGCTCGACCGGGTCGACCGCGCGGCTGGTGAGCAGGTAGTCGCGCATGACGATGCCGTGCCGGCCCTCCTCCGCCGTCCACCGGTGGACCCAGGAGCCCCAGGCCCCGTCGCGGCCGAAGAGCGTGGCGATCTCGTGGTGGTAGCTGGGCAGGTTGTCCTCGGTGAGGAGGTTGACCACGAGCGCGATCCGGCCCACCTCGCTGACCTTGGACTGCTCGGGCGCCCATGCCTCGCCGCCCATCACGCCGTCGAAGTCGCGGCCTTCGCTCCACGGCACGTACTCGTGGGGCATCCACTCCTTGGCGACCTTCAGATGCCGGTTGAGCTCCGCCTCGACGACCTCTTCGAGGGCGTACAGCAGGCGGCTGTCGCTCCATACGGCCTGACCGTGACGGCGGGAGGGGGCAAGGGTCACAGCGGCTCCTGGGGGGCGTTGTGCGATGTGTTACCTACGGCTGCGTAGGTTCGACCTACGGATCCGTAGGTTACGACACCGTAGGTTAAAGCGAAAATAAAGGGCCCCACGCGGCGGGAGAACGCGGGGGGCCGGTGTCCGGTGACGCGCGGGCGCGGACAGGCGCGGATACGACGAGGGCGCCCGCCGGCCCATGGCCGGGGGCGCCCTCGTTTCACGGCGTCGTCGCGTCAGTTCATGTCAGTCACTGCGCTTGCGGCTCTTGTCACCGATCATCACCAGACCGGCGATGACGGCGAAGAGGACAAGGGGAGTGACGACGTAGAGGCCCAGCGTCTCGGCGACGCTCAAGCCCGGACCCGGGTCGTCACCGTCGTCGCGGAACGCGAACGCGGGGGACGACACCATCAGCATCGCCGTCGTCGCGGCGACGATGGCACCGGCGCGCACGGCGTTCTTTTTGACCTTGTTGCTCACGGACTCACGGTATCGGACGCCCTCGCGCCCCGCGTGCCCGGGGTGGGCTTGATCCCGCGCCCGCTCTCGGCCCCGGGTGGCGCCGCCCGCGTGACCTCGCCCATCAGGGCGTGCAGCCGGGGCGAGGCGACCAGATCCTCCAGTGACACCGGGCGCCCGGTGGCGTCCGCGATGGGCAGCCGCCAGTTCGGATACTGGTCCCAGGTCCCGGGGAGGTTCTGCGGGCGCCGGTCCCCCACCGTGTCCGGCAGCCACACCCCGACCAGCTTCGCCGGGGTGCGCAGCAGAAAGCGGTGGACCGCCTTCACCGCCCCCTCCTCGTCGTCCGGCCCCTCCGGGAGCAGCCCCAGCCGCCCCAGCAGCGCCAGCCACTCCGCGACCTCCACCGCGTCCTCGGCCCGCTCGCGCTCGAGCGGGCGGGTGAGCAGGCCCAGCCGGTGCCGCAGCTCGACATGGTCGCCGGTGAGGCGGGCGGCGGTGCTCGGCAGGTCGTGGGTGGTGGCGGTGGCCAGGCAGTCGGCGCGCCACTCCTCGGGCGCCAGCGGACGGGCCCGGGCGGGCGCGGCACCCGCGCCCTCCCCCGGCTCGCTCTGCTCCCCCGGCTGACTCTGCTCGCTCTGCTCTCCGCTCGGGTGGGCTCCGCTCGCCTCGCCGTCCGCGCCGTCCGCGCCGCCCCCGCCGTTCGCGCCGGTGTAGTCCCGTTCGAACCACAGCACCGACGTGCCCAGCACCCCCCGCTCGGCCAGCGCCTCCCGCACCCCCGGCTCGACCGTGCCCAGGTCCTCGCCGATGACCACCGCCCCCGCGCGGTGCGCCTCCAGCGCGAGCACGCCGAGCATGGCCTCCGCGTCGTAGCGGACGTAACAGCCCTCGGTCGGCTCCCGCCCCTCCGGCACCCACCACAGCCGGAACAGGCCCATCACATGGTCGATGCGCAGCGCGCCCGCGTGGCGCAGCAGCCCGCGCAGCAGGTCGCGGTAGGCGGCGTAGCCCGTGGCGGCCAGGGCGTCCGGCCGCCACGGCGGCAGCCCCCAGTCCTGGCCGCGGGAGTTGAACGCGTCCGGCGGCGCGCCGATCGACATCCCGGACGCGAAGACGTCCCGCAGCGCCCAGGCGTCGGCACCCGAGGGGTGCACCCCGACCGCCAGGTCGTGCACCAGGCCGATGGCCATCCCGGCGTCAAGCGCGGCGCGCTGGGCGGCGGCCAGCTGCGCGTCCGTCAGCCAGGCGAGCCAGCAGTGGAAGTCGACCCGGTCCAGGTGCTCGCCCCGGGCGCGGGCGACGGCGGCGGAGCCGGGGTCGGCCAGCCCGACCGGCCAGGCGCGCCAGGCGGGGCCGTGGATCTCGGCGAGCGCGCTCCAGATCGCGTGGTCCTCGAGGGCCTGGCCGCGCTCGGCCAGGAAGTCGCAGTAGGCGGCCCGGCGGCCGGGGCTGAGCGGCACGGTCCGTACCAGCTCCAGGGCCTCGCGCTTGAGCGCCCACACCGCGTCCCGGTCGATCAGCGCGCCCTCGTGGAGCACGGCGGCGCGCAGCGCGGCTGCCCGGTCCAGCAGCTCGTCGACGCGCTGTCGGGCGGGGCCGCGCAGATGGGCGTATTCGGGCACGTCCTCGACCCGCAGATGGACCGGGTCGGGGAAGCGGCGGGAGGAGGGGCGGTACGGCGAGGGGTCGGTGGGCTCGGCGGGCGTGCCGGGCAGGGCCGCGTGCAGCGGGTTGAGCTGGAGGAACCCGGCGCCCAGCGCCCGGCCCGACCAGGCGGCGAGGTCGGCCAGGTCGCCGAGGTCGCCCATGCCCCAGGACCGCGCGGACAGCAGGGAGTAGAGCTGGACGAGGAAGCCGTGGCTGCGCGCCGGAGGGGCGGGCATCCGGCCGGGGGCGACGATCAGGGTGGCGGTGGCCGAGCGGCCGTCGGGGGCCTGGGCCCGCACGGTGTGGCTGCCCGGGGGGAGACCCGGGGGCGCCGGGCCGTCGGCGCCGGGCCGCCAGTCGAGCACCGCCCCGTCCTCGGTCTCCACCCGCAGCGCGGTGCCCTCGGGCAGCCGTAGACGCGGCGGCCTGCCGGGGCGGGCCACCACGCACGGGGGCAGCAGCCGGGAGCGCTCCTCGCGGTCGTACCGCTCCAGGGCGGCCCGCACGGCGTCGGGGGTCGAGGCGTCCACGCCGAGCGCGGCGAGCACGGCGACGACGGTCTCGTCGGGCACCCGTACGGTGCGCCCGGGGGCGGGCTCGTAGGAGGTGGCGACGCCGTGCAGCTCGGCGAGCCGCGCTCTGCCCATCAGTACTCCATCGGCTCCATGCCCGCTCCCGGGCCGAACGCGGCGGTGGTCGGCTCGCTCGTCAGCCGCGGTTCGGCGGCGAGCGGAGGCTCACTGGTGAGGGGGGCCAGGTCGGCGGGCGCGGGCTCGCTGGTGAGCGGCGCCTCCGCGTACGGTCCGGAGCCGGACCCCTCGAGGCCGCACAGGCCGCAGTCGGGGTGGGAGACCCCGGCGAACGGGTCCGGCTCCGGCATGGGTTTGGAGAGGGCGGAGAGCAGAAGCTGAGCTGACGCGGCCACACGGGCCTCCGGGGGTGTCGGCAGTGGGTCAGGGGCAGGCCTACCCAATAAGGGCGGCCGCAGACGTAACCGGTCCCCTAACGTGCCCCAGGTCACATTTCTTTGAGGCAGGCGATTTCACGGCCGTGAGGGGTCCGGGGCACACAGCTTACTGACCGACCGGGCCTTCCGGCGTCAGACTTGCGGAGCCCGCACCCCGCCGCCCGCCCCGCCGCCGCCCCTCTGCCGTGGGGCTTCACTGCTCACCTCGCGACAGCCCCACCACGGCATTACCGGCACTTCGGTCACCGCCGTTGACACCCTCGCGCGCGCGATGGTGGGCTCGACGACCGGTGGGGCCACACGCGTCCGGATCGAGGAGAAGCCCGTGCAGTTCCGGGGAAGCCGCGGGAGAACGTCGAGGGCGGCCGGCGCCACGGCCATGGCCGCGGCGGTCATCGGCGGGCTGCTGGGCGCCGCGCCGGGCGCCGCCGCCGCGCCCGGGGCTCCCACCGCCCCCGGCGCCTCGGCCACGGACCGCGAGAGCGACGGCGGCCTGCCGCCCGTATGGCCGCGCCCCCAGTCGCTGCGCGCCCAGGGGGCCGGGGTGAGCGTGGGCCGGGAGGTCACGCTCGTCGCCGACGCCGACTCCGACCCGTACGCGCTGGACGCGCTGCGCGCCCTGCTGCACGACGCCGGGGCACGGGTCGTTAACGAGGCCACCGAACCCACGCCCAAGGGCATGCCGCTGGCCGACGGGCTGGTGGTGCGCGTCGGCGGTCGGGGCGCGGAGCGCGCGCTGCGCGCCCTGGGCGCGCCCGAGCGCGGCGATCTCCCCTCCGGCGGCTACCGCCTGGCGACCGGTCAGATGTCCGGGAAGCCGACGGTCGCGCTGTCCGGCGTCGGCCCGGACGGCCTCTTCCACGCCGTCCAGACGCTGCGCCGGCTCATGGTCCGGCCCGAGGGCGGGACGGGCACCTTCCCCGGGGTGGCCGTGCGCGACTGGCCGGCCGCCGCCGTGCGCGGCACCACCGAGGGCTTCTACGGCCGGCCCTGGTCCCACCGCGACCGGCTCGCCCACCTCGACTTCATGGGCCGTACGAAGCAGAACCGCTATCTCTACGCGCCCGGCGACGACCCCTACCGCCAGGCCCGCTGGCGCGACCCGTACCCCGCCGAGCGGCGCGAGCAGTTCCGGGAGCTGGCCGACCGGGCCCGCCGCAACCACGTCACGCTCGCGTGGGCGGTCTCCCCCGGCCAGGAGCTGTGCTTCTCCTCCGCCGACGACCTCAAGGCGCTGCTGCGCAAGGTGGACGCCATGTGGGCGCTCGGCGTGCGCGCCTTCCAACTCCAGTTCCAGGACGTCAGCTACAGCGAGTGGCACTGCGGCGCCGACGCCGACACCTTCGGCTCGGGCCCCGAGGCGGCGGCGAAGGCCCAGGCCCGGGTCGCGGGCGCGGTCGCCGCGCACCTGGCCGCGCGCCACCCGGGTGCCGCCCCGCTCTCCTTGTTGCCGACCGAGTACTACCAGGACGGCGACACCGACTTCAGGCGCGCGCTGGCCGAGCGGCTCGATCCCGACGTGGAGGTCGCCTGGACCGGCGTGGGGGTGGTGCCCAGAGCCATCACCGGGGCCGAGCTGGCCGGCGCCCGGGCCGTCTTCGGCCACGCGCTGGTCACCATGGACAACTACCCGGTCAACGACTACGCCCAGGACCGGGTCTTCCTCGGCCCCTACGAGGGGCGCGACCCGGCCGTCGCCGGCGGGTCCGCGGCCCTGCTCGCCAACGCCATGGAGCAGCCGGTCGCCTCCCGCATCGCGCTGTTCACCGCCGCCGACTTCGCCTGGAACCCGCGCGGCTACCGCCCCCAGGAGTCCTGGCGGGCGGCCGTCGACGACCTCGCCGGGCCCGACCCGCGCACCCGCGCGGCCCTGCGCGCCCTCGCCGGGAACGACGCGTCCTCGGTCCTCGGGGGAGAGGAGTCCGCGTATCTGCGCCCGCTGATCGAGGCGTTCTGGACGGCGCTGTCCGGGGAGACCGGCAAGCCCGGCGAGTCCGGCAGGTCCGGGGCCGGCGGGGAGCGCCTCGACCGGGCGGCGGACCGGCTGCGCTCGGCCTTCAGGACGATGCGGGACGCCCCCGGCCGGCTCTCCGTCACCCTGGGCGAGGAACTGGGCCCCTGGCTCGACCAGTTGGGGCGCTACGGCGACGCCGGAGTACGGGCCGTGGACATGCTCACCGCCCAGGCGCGCGGCGACGGGGCGGCGGGCTGGCGCGGCCGGACCGCGGTGCAGGAGCTGTGGGAGAAGACCGCGGAGAGCCGGGTGACGGTGGGCAAGGGCGTCCTGGCCCCCTTCCTGAAGCAGGCCCTCGCCCGGGCCGACGCCTGGGCCGGCCTGGACGGCGCGGACCGCGCGTCGCTGCGCACCTCCGAGGACCTGCGCGCCGCGGCCGACGGCGACGCCACGACCTCGGTGACCGCGGACGACCCGGTCACCGTGCGCTTCGACCGCGCCCGCCCGCTCACCGCCGTCTCCGCGCTCACCGGCCGCGCGGCCGCCTCGCCCGGCACCGTGGAGGCGCATGTCCCCGGCAAGGGCTGGCGGCGGCTGGGCGCGGTCTCCGGCAGCGGCTGGACCCAGCTCACCGGCCGTGGACTGAGGGCCGACGCGCTGCGCCTGACCTGGGCGGCGGGCGCCACGCCCCCCGCCGTGCACGAGATCACCCCGTGGTTCGCCGACTCCCCGGCCGCCGAGCTGCGGCTGTCGCGGGAGGCGGTGGACGTGGAGGCGGGCGGCCGCGCCGCCGTCGTCGAGGCCCGGGTCACCGCCCGCCGCCCCGAGGACGTCCACGGCGAGCTGACCGTCCACGCCCCGCGCGGCGTCCGTGTCACGGCCGACGAGGCGGTGACCGCCCCGCGCGGGGGCACCGCGACCGCCCGTATCGAGCTCTCGGTCCCCGCCGGGACCAGGACCGGGACCTTCACCGTCCCGGTGCGCTTCGGCTCCCAGGAGCGCGTGCTGACCGTCCGGGCCGTCCCGCCCACCGGCGGCCCGGACCTGGCCCGCGCGGACGGCGCCACGGCGACCTCGTCCGGGGACGAGACCCCCGACTTCCCGGCCTCCGCCGCGATCGACGGCGACCCCGCCACCCGCTGGTCCTCCCCCGCCGAGGACGGGGCCTGGCTGCGGCTGGAGCTCGCCCGCCCGGCCCGCGTCGGCCGGCTCGACCTGCACTGGCAGGACGCCTACGCCTCCCGCTACCGCGTCCAGGTCTCCGCCGACGGCCGCACCTGGCGCACGGCGGCGACCGTCTCCGGCGGCCGGGGCGGACACGAGACCGTCCGGATGGACGCCCCCGGCACCCGCTTCATCCGCGTCCAGGGCGTCGAGCGCGCCACCCGCTTCGGCTACTCCCTGTGGTCGGTGTCGGCGTACGCGGTGACGGAGGACTAGCGGGTGTCTCCCTCCAGGGAGGGTGTCTCCCTCCAGGGGGGTGTCTCCCTCCAGGGGGTGTCTCCCTCCAGGGGGGTATCTCCGTAGGGGACGCCCCGCGGACGGCCGGTGGACCGTCCGCAGTCATGACAATGGCCCGGACTCAGGCAGATTTGCCGTCGATCCGGGCCATGGCGTCCTCCGCGCCGTACGGCTGCAGGTATGGCAGCCAGCGCGGGTCCCTATGCCCCGTGCCGATGATCCGCCAGGCGAGGCCCGACGGCGGCGCCGGCTGATGGCGCAGCCGCCAGCCGATCTCGGCGACATGGCGGTCGGCCTTGACGTGGTTGCAGCGACGGCACGCGGCGACCACGTTCTCCCAGGTGTGCTGGCCGCCGCGGCTGCGCGGGATGACGTGGTCGACGCTGGTCGCCACACCGCCGCAGTACGCGCACCGCCCGCCGTCGCGGGCGAAGAGGGCACGGCGGGTGAGCGGGACGGGGCCTCGGTAGGGCACCCGCACGAACCGCTTGAGGCGGACCACGCTGGGGGCGGGTATCACACGGGTCGCGCTGTGCATCAGGGCGCCTGAGTCCTCGAGGCTGACGGCTTTGTCATTGAGGACGAGTACGAGCGCGCGGCGGAGCGGTACGACGCCGAGCGGCTCGTACGACGCGTTGAGGACCAGGACATGCGGCACGGGTGCCTCCTTGTACGCCGGCGGCGCGTGGCTCGCGCCGGGACGATCTCCCCCAGTTTCCCCTGAACCCCGGCCGGAACGCCACCATCACCGGGTTAACGGTTGAGAAGCATTTCCGGGCCCCGCCCGTATACCGCCGAACGAGCGGAATCGGGCGGCGGTCCGGGCCTGGGCCGGCCGCGTGAGTGGCGAGAATCACGGGCCGCCCGGGCCCGGCGGCGGAAACCGCCGGGGCCACGCCCTCGCCCCGCTCTCGTACGCCCCCTTGACGCCTTCACGCGCTCTCGAACACAGCAACGGCGCATTCCCGCCCCGGCTACTGTGTGAAGGGTTGCTCGCGCGGTCACTCCGGGCGGGCATGTCGCACATGAAGGGTTTCCGCTGTGTTCTGGTCCGCTGCTCCGGCCGCCGACTCCACGCCTCCCCCCACGACGCTGAAGGACGCGCAGCAGAGCGCCACCAACGCCGCGGGCTGGGTGGAGGAGAACTGGTCCACCTGGCTCAGCATCGGGCTGCGCATCACGCTGATCCTGGTGATCGCCTTCGTGCTGCGGTCGGTCGTGCGGCGCGCGATCACCAAGCTGATAGAGCGCATGAACCGCACCGCCCAGGCCGTGGACGGCACCGCGCTGGCCGGCCTGCTGGTCAACGCGGAGCGGCGGCGCCAGCGGTCCGCGGCGATCGGCTCGGTGCTGCGCTCCGTCGCCTCGTTCCTGATCATGGGCACGGCCGCGCTGATGATCCTGTCGACGCTGCAGATCAATCTGGCCCCGCTGCTGGCCAGCGCCGGTGTCGCGGGTGTGGCCATCGGTTTCGGCGCCCGCAACCTGGTCACCGACTTTCTGTCCGGCGTGTTCATGATCCTGGAGGACCAGTACGGGGTCGGCGACTCGATCGACGCCGGGGTGGCCTCCGGTGAGGTGATCGAGGTCGGTCTTCGCGTCACCAAGCTGCGCGGCGACAACGGCGAGATCTGGTACGTGCGCAACGGCGAGGTCAAGCGGATCGGCAACCTCAGCCAGGGCTGGGCCACGGCCGGCGTGGACGTCCAGATCCGCGCGGACGAGGACCTGGAGGAGGTCCGGGCGCTGATCACGCAGGTGGGCGTGGACATGGCCAAGGACGAGCCCTGGAACGAGCGGCTGTGGGAGCCGATCGAGGTGCTCGGGCTGGACGCGGTCTACCTGGACTCCATGGTCGTGAGGGTGTCGGCGCGGACCATGCCGGGCAAGGCGCTCGGCGTCGAGCGCGAGCTGCGGTGGCGGATCAAGAAGGCGCTGGACGAGGCGGGCATCCGGATCGTCGGCCGCCCCGTGGACCCGGACCTGCAGCCCGAGGACGCCTCGACCACGACGGTGACCGTCGCGCCGCCGTCGGCCCTGTCCAACCCGGACTCCCCGCAGGCCCAGGCCGCCACCCCGATACCGCCACCCGCCGCCCCTCCGGCCGCCCCGCCCGTCCAGAAGTAGCCGCCCGGAAGTGGCCGCCCAGAAAGTGGCCGCCCAGAAGTAGCCGCCACGAAGTGGCCACCCAGAAGTAGCCGCCCGGAAGTGGCGATCCAAAAGTGGCCGTCCAATTGCGGCCAGGGACTCTTGTGGGCGGGACAGCTCAGGCCGTGACGGTCGGGGTGTTGCCCCGGGCCGGACGGCCGACCGCGGCGGCATGGACGCCGCCCTGGCCGCCCCCGCCGCCCGCGCCCTCCCCCGGGCCCGCCAGCGGCGCGGACGCCGATCCGGCGCCGTGTGTCTCGCCCCCCGCGCCGCGTGTCCCGCCCGCGCCGCCCTGACCGCCCTGGCCGCCCGACGCGGCCCTCGCGTCACCCGCGCCGACGACGACCGCGAGCAGCACGGCGAGGAGCACCGCGAGCGGCCCTCCCGAAGTCCTCTTCATCGATTCCCCGCTCTCAAGCCGTTCCCATCAGGCCCCGTTCCGGTGAGGCCTCGTTCTCTCCGCCGCTCGGCGACGGTGTCAGGCGCCGCTGGACCGCCGGTGGAGGATCGGTCGCACCCATTGACGCGTCCCGTTCCCGCGCCTTACCTTGCTCTTCATCAATAGGAAAGTTTCTTAACAGAGACCGGAAGCGATACGGGGGCACCCACCATGGCGGCATCAGGCACTCCGGGGACGCCGCGCGTGCTGCGCGCCATGAACGACCGGGCCGCGCTCGAACTGCTGGTCGCCCACGGCCCGTTGACCCGGACCCGGCTCGGCGAGCTGACCGGTCTCTCCAAGCCCACCGCCTCCCAGCTGCTCACCCGCCTGGAGGCCGCCGGACTGGTCCGGACGACCGGGAACGTCACCGGCCGGCCGGGGCCCAACGCCCAGCTCTACGAGATCAACCCGGCCGCCGCCCATGTCGCGGCGCTCTCCGTCGACCAGGAGGGCATCACCACCGCCGTCGCCGACATCACCGGCCGGATCCTCGGCGAGCACCGGGTGACCGCCGACGCGACCGCCGAGTCGGTGCGCAACCGCACCGGCGAGCTGGTCGCCGAGGCCGTGGACGGGGCGCTGGCCGCCGCCGGGCTGGGCCGGGGCGAGCTGCGGCAGACGGTCATCGGCACACCCGGCGCGCTCGACCCGCGCACCGGGGTGCTGCGCTACGCACCGCACCTGCCCGGCTGGCAGTCCCGCACCATGCGGGACGAGCTGGCCGAGGTACTGGGCACCCCGCTGGTGATCGAGAACGACGTCAACCTCGCGGCCGTCGCCGAGCAGCACCACGGCACCGCGCAGGACTTCGACGACTTCGCGCTGGTCTGGGCCGACGAGGGCGTCGGCGCGGCCATCGTGCTCGGCGGCACGCTGCTGCGGGGGGCGACCGGCGGCGCCGGGGAGATCGGCTACATGCCCCTGCCGGGCGCCCCGCTCGCGCGCGGCGACGACAGCGCCGCCCGGCCGGACGCCGGCGGCGGCTTCCAGAAGCTGGTCGGCTCCCCCGCCGTGGTGGAGCTGGCCCGGGAGCACGGCATCGAGGCGCCGACCGCCCCCGAGGCGCTCGCCACCGCGCTGCGCACGCCCGGCGCGGGGGACGCCGTCCTCACCGAGCTGGCCCGTCGGCTTGCCACCGGGCTCGCCTCGGTCGTGGCGGTGGTCGACCCGGAGCTGGTGGTGCTCTCCGGGCAGGTCGCCCAGGCCGGCGGGGAGCGGCTGCGCGAGCTGGTCGAGGCGGAGATGACCGGGCTCGCGCTGCCCCGGCCGCTCCTGCGGATCAGCGCCATCGAGGGGGACCCGATTCTCATCGGCGCGCTTCAGACGGCGCTCGCCGATGCCCGTCACACCGTCTTCGACACCGCCTGATCCGTCGGCCCCACCTTGCCGTCCCCCGCGCACAAGGAAGTCCGCCCATGCCACGACGACCACTGGCCCGTCTCGCGTCCGCGCTCGGCGCCGGCGCCCTGCTGCTGGCCGGCTGCGCCAACCCGAGCACCGGCAGCGCCGACGACGATCCGACCAAACCGGTCACCCTCACCTTCTGGCACGGCTGGTCGGAGAAGAACGAGGTGAAGGCGATCAACGACAGCATCGCCCGCTTCGAGAAGCTCCACCCGAACATCACGGTGAAGTCCGTCGGCAATGTCACCGACGAGACCATCAACCAGGCCCTGCGGGCCGGCGGTGGCGACGCGCCCGATGTCGTCACGTCCTTCACCACCAACAACGTGGGCCAGTACTGCTCGTCCGGAATGTGGGTCGATCTCGACCCGTTCATGGAGAAGACCGGCCTGGACAAGAAGAAGGTCTTCCCCAAGACGCTTCTCGACTACACCAGTTACCAGGGAAAGCAGTGCGCGCTGCCGCTGCTCGCCGACGCCTACGGCATGTACTACAACAAGGACGCCTTCAAGGAGGCGGGCATCGAGCGCCCGCCGCGCACCATGTCGGAGCTCAAGCGGGACGCCGCCAAGCTGACCCAGCGCACCAAGGGCGGCGGCTTGGAGCGCGTCGGCTTCATGCCCAACTTCCGGCTCTACCAGAACAGCCCGGACCGGCTCTTCGCCCAGTGGGGGCCGACCTACTTCGACAAGGACGGAAAGGCGCGGCTGGCGAAGGAAGGGAAGATCAAGGCGTTCTACGCCACCGTGCGGGACCTCATTCAGGAACAGGGCGGATACGGGGCGCTGGAGACCTTCCGCACCTCCTTCGGCGATGAGTTCTCCTCCCAGAACGCCTTTCTGACCGGCAAGCTGGCCATGCACCTGGACGGCGAATGGCGCGGCCTCTTCCTCAAGGACGCGAAGTTCGACTGGGGCACCGCCCCGCTGCCCGTGCCCGACGACCAGGCCGACACCTATGGCCGGGGCTTTCTCACCGGCACCGTCACGGGCATCGCGCACAGCAGCAAGCACCAGAACGCCGCCTGGGAACTGGTGCGCTTCCTGACCGCCGACACCGACCAGGTGGTCGCCTTCGCCAACGCCATCCACAATGTGCCGTCCACCAAAGCGGCGCTCACCTCCCCGAAGCTGGACCCGGACCCGGCGTTCCGCGCCTTCCTCGACATCGCGCAGAACAAGTACAGCAACGCCCTTCCGCCCTCGGTCAACGGTGGACAGTACGTCGTATCGCTGCGGGATTTCTCCTACGGGGTGGAGGCGGGAAAGGTCCATGACCTGGACGAGGGCCTCAAGGAACTGGACGACCAGATAGACGCCGACATTCTCCAGGCGCAGGACTGACGGAGCGCGACATGGCCACGATGACAACCACCGCCCCCGCTCTGCGCCGCAAGCACCTGCGCGAGCGGCTGCGCACCCTCGGCTTTCTCTCCCCCTGGCTGGTCGGCTTCACGGTCTTCTTCGGCTATCCGCTGGTCGCCACCGTCTACTTCTCCTTCATGCACTACAACCAGATCAAGGCGCCGACCTTCGTGGGCCTGCGCAACTGGCGGTATGTGCTGGAGCAGATGCCGCTGTTCGGGCCCGCGCTGTGGAACACGCTGTGGCTGGTCGTGGTGATGGTCGCGCTGCGCGTCGTCTTCGGCCTGGGCATCGGGCTGCTGATCACCAAGATAAAGTCCGGGGCCGGGTTCTTCCGCACCGCCTTCTACCTCCCCTATCTGGCTCCTCCGGTCGCGGCGACCGTGGCGTTCGTCTTCCTTCTCAACCCCGGCACCGGCCCGGTGAACGACATGCTGGGAAAGGTCGGGATCGACGCGCCGAACTGGTTCAACGACCCGGCCTGGGCCAAGCCCTCGCTCGTGCTGCTGTCCCTGTGGGGCATCGGCGACCTGATGGTCATCTTCATGGCCGCGCTGCTGGACGTGCCGAAGGAACAGTACGAGGCGGCCGAGCTGGACGGCGCCGGGGCGTTCACGAAATTCCGCTATGTCACCTGGCCGTCGATCACTCCCATTGTGATGTTCGCGGTCGTGACGGGCGTGGTGCAGACCATGCAGTACTACACCCAGGCCCTGGTCGCCGGAAAGCTGGCCTCCGGTGTCAGCATCGGACCGGGCACCGTCATCGAGCCCGGCTATCCCGACCATTCCACGCTCACCGTGCCCCAGCTCGTGTATTCGCTCGGCTTCCAGAACTTCAACACCGGAGCCGCCTGTGTGCTCTCGCTCGTGCTCTTCGCGATCGCGATGGCCGTCACCACCCTGCTGATGCGCCGGCGCGCCGGCCTGCTGTCGGCGGACGACTGAGAAGGCTCGGGAGGAAAAACCGACATGACCACCACCACCCTCTCGGCACCGCCCGCGCCGGTACGGCCCGCCTCCCGCCGCTCCTCGGCCCCCGCCGCCCGGCGCAAGGCCGTGCTGCACTGGATCGCCGTCCACGCGGTCGCGGTCGCCGCCGCGCTCTTCTTCGTGCTGCCGTTCGTCTTCGTCTTCCTGACCTCGGTGATGAGCGACAGCCAGGCCATGAGCGGCGAGCTGTGGCCCGACGGCTGGCACTGGTCCAATTACGCCGAGGTCTTCAACACCCCCGGCTTTCTCGACTGGTGGCGCAATTCACTGATCTACGCCGGTCTCGGCACGGCCTTCACGCTCATCTCCTCCCTGCCGGTCGCCTACGCGCTCGCCAAATTCCGCTTCCGCGGCCGCCGCACCGCGATGATCCTGGTCATCTCGACGATGATGCTGCCGCCGCAGGTCGTGGTGGTGCCGATGTATCTGGTGTGGGCCCAGCAGTTCCATCTGTCGGGCTCGCTGTGGCCGCTGATCATTCCGATGGCGTTCGGCGACGCGTACTCCATCTTCCTGCTGCGCCAGTTCCTGCTGACGATCCCCCGCGAATACCTCGAATCGGCGAAGGTGGACGGCTGCGGGGAGCTGCGCACCCTGCTGCGGATCATCGTGCCCATGGCCAAGCCGGGCATCGCGGCCGTCGCGCTCTTCCAGTTCTTCTACTGCTGGAACGACTACTTCGGCCCGCAGATCTACGCCGCGCAGAATCCGGGCGCCTGGACTCTCTCGTACGGGCTTGAGAGCTTCAAGAGCGCGCACAGTGTCAACTGGAACCTGACGATGGCCGCGACACTGCTGGTCATGGCCCCCGTCATCATCGTCTTCTTCTTCGCTCAGAAAGCCTTCGTCGAAGGCGTCACACTGACAGGAGTCAAGGGTTGAAGCTCGCAGTGGTGGGTGGCGGTTCCACCTACACCCCCGAACTCGTCGACGGATTCGCCCGGTTGCGGGACGCGCTGCCCCTGGCGGAGCTGGTCCTGGTCGACCCGGCCACCGACCGGCTGGAGCTGGTCGGCGGGCTGGCGCGGAGGATCTTCGCCAAGCAGGGCCACCCCGGCCGGATCTCCTGGACCGACGACCTGGACGCGGGCGTGGACGGCGCGGACGCGGTCCTGCTGCAGCTGCGCGTCGGCGGACAGGCCGCCCGGAACCAGGACGAGACCTGGCCGCTGGAGTGCGGCTGCGTCGGCCAGGAGACCACCGGCGCGGGCGGGCTCGCCAAGGCGCTGCGCACGGTCCCGGTGGTGCTGGACATCGCCGAGCGGGTGCGCCGCCGCAACCCCGACGCCTGGATCGTGGACTTCACCAACCCCGTCGGCATCGTGACACGGGCGCTGCTGACGGCCGGGCACCGGGCGGTCGGGCTGTGCAATGTCGCGATCGGCTTCCAGCGGAAGTTCGCCAAGCTGCTGGGCGTGGCCCCGGACCAGGTGTCGCTGGACCACGTCGGCCTCAACCACCTCACCTGGGAGCGGGCGGTGCGGCTCGGCGGCACCGACGGCGAGGACGTGCTGCCCAAGCTGCTCGCCGAGCACGGCGACGCGATCGCGGACGACCTGCGGATGCCCCGCGCGCTGCTGGACCGCCTGGGCGTGGTGCCCTCCTACTACCTGCGGTACTTCTACCAGCACGACGCGGTCGTGCGGGAGCTGAAGACCAAGCCCTCGCGGGCGGCCGAGGTCGCGGAGATCGAGCGGCGGCTGCTGGAGATGTACGCCGACCCGGCGCTGGACGAGAAGCCCGAGCTACTGGGCAAGCGCGGCGGCGCCTTCTATTCGGAGGCGGCGGTCGACCTGACCTCGTCCCTGCTGCGGGACACTGGCGAGGTGCGCATCGTCAACACGTTCAACCAGGGCACGCTGCCCTTCCTCCCGGACGACGCGGTGATCGAGGTCCCCGCCGCCGTGGACGCCGGCGGTGCGAGCCCGCTCCCCGTGCGCCCCCTGGAGCCGCTGTACGCGGGGCTGATCGCCCATGTCACCGCGTACGAGGACCTGGCGCTGGAGGCGGCGCTCAAGGGCGGCCGCGAGCGGGTCTTCGACGCCCTGCTGGCCCACCCCCTGATCGGCCAGATCGAGTACGCCGAGCAGCTGACCGACACCCTTCTCGCACACAACCGGGAGCACCTGGCGTGGGCCTGACGCAGTCCCAGGGCCCGACCGCCCACCCTCCGCACGCGTCCGTCCTGGCGATCGACGCGGGCAACAGCAAGACCGACGTGGCGCTGGTCGGCACGGACGGGACGGTCCTCGGCACCGCCCGCGGCGGCGGGTTCCTGCCGCCCGTGGTGGGCCCGAAGGCCGCGGTGGACTCGCTCGCCCCGCTGGTGGCGCGGGCGGCGGAGGCCGCGGGGTTCGACCGGCCGCCCCGGGCCGGGCACGTCTCGGCGTGCCTGGCCAATGTGGACCTCCCGGCGGAGGAAGAGCAGGTCACCCCGCTGCTGGCGGCCCAGGGCTGGGGGGCCACCGTCACGGTCGCCAACGACACCTTCGCGCTGCTGCGGGCCGGGGTCGCGGACGACGGCGAGCCGACCGGCGTCGCCGTCGTCTGCGGCGCGGGCATCAACTGCGCGGGCCTGGGCCACGGCGGCCGCACCGCGCGGTTCCCCGCCATCGGCCGGATCTCCGGCGACTGGGGCGGCGGGGGCGATCTGTCGAAGGAGGCCATGTGGTGGGCGGCGCGCGCCGAGGACGGCCGCGGCGGGCCCACCTTGCTGGCCCGCGCCCTGCCCGAGCACTTCGGGCTGACCACCATGTACGAGCTGATCGAGGCGCTCCACCTGGGGCGGATCGCCCCGGCCCGACGCCATGAGCTGACACCGGTGCTCTTCGCGGTGGCCGACGCCGGCGACGAGATCGCGCGCGCCGTCGTGGCCCGGCAGGCCGAGGAGGTGGTCACCATGGCCACCGTCGCCCTCACCCGTCTCGACCTGCTCGGTGAGCCGACGCCGGTGGTCCTCGGCGGCGGGGTGCTCGCGGCGCGCCAGCCGCTCCTGGACGGGCGGGTGCGCGAGTTGCTCGCCGAGCGTGCCCCGAAGGCCGACCCGAGGGTGGTCACCGCGCCGCCCGTCCTCGGGGCCGCGCTGCTGGGCCTGGACCGCACGGACGCCCCCGCGGCCGCGTACGCCGCGCTGCGCGCGCACTACGCCCGCCGCCGATGACGCCTGTGCCCCGGGTCGTTCCCGGTCGTTCCAGGTCGCGGCGGGTCATCGGGAACCGAAACGCGCCGAAAACCGTATGAGAGATAGGGAGGAGGAGGAGGACGACGCGGACACCCCCCGGGCCCGACGGCCCCGAGGCGAAGATCGCGATCGGGCCAAGATCCGGGCACGACCGGTGTGCTCATCAGCGGCCGAGTCCATACTGCTGCCCGGATACCTGTCCCCCGCCGCACCGGGCGACGGGCCGCCGACAGTGACGTAAGGGGTCAGGACCCAGGGGGAGGTCTCGTGGCACACCCGCCGACCACCGGCGCGGCCGGATCGCCGGCCGCGGGCGCGTTGTCGGGGCGGCGGCCCGCGTGGCGGGAGGGCATCGAGCGGGCCCGGGCCGCGGCGACGACCGAGCCGGGCCGGCTGCGCCTCATCGGAGCCGTGCTCGCCGCCCTGGTGGTGGCCTTCGGGGCGGTGACGGCCTGGCAGGTCTCCGACCGGCGGACCGCGGCGGACGCGGTGGCCGAGCACAGCCAGCCGCTGAGCGCCGCCGCGGCCGACATCTACCGCTCCCTCGCCGACGCCGACACCACCGCCGCGAGCGCCTTCCTGGCCGGCGGGCAGGAGCCGGCCGAGGTGCGCCGCAGGTACGAGGCGGACATCGACCGGGCGTCCAAGCTGCTGGTGCGGGCCGCGGCCACCACGGACGGCTCGGCCACCGCCCGCGAGGAGATACGCCGGATCAATCAACTCCTGCCGGTCTACACGGGCCTGGTCGAGTCCGCCCGCGCCAACAACCGCCAGGGACTGCCGCTGGGCAGCGCGTATCTGCGGTACGCCAACGACACCATGCGGGAGCGGCTGCTGCCGGCCGCCGGCCGGCTGTACCAGGCCGAGACCGCGCGGCTCGGCGAGGACTACGGGGAGGCGAAGTCCTGGCCGTGGGCGGCGATCGGCACCGGCGCCGCCGCGCTGGCCGCCCTGGGATGGGCGCAGCGCCGCGACTTCCTGCGCACCAATCGGGTGTTCAACCGCGGGCTGCTGGCCTCGACCGCCGCCTCGGCGGTGGCGCTGCTGTGGCTGGTGGCGGGCCACGCCCTCGCCCGCGCCGGGCTCGACGACTCCGACCGCCACGGCGCCCAGTCCCTGCACGTGCTCAACGAGGCCCGCATCGATTCGCTGCGCGCCCGCGGCGACGAGAACCTGACCCTGGTCGCGCGCGGCGCGGTCGTCGTCGACAAGGGCGAGGACAAGGGCAAGGACGCCTATGAGGTGAGCTATGCGGAGCGGATGGCCGACCTCGTCGGCGAGCCCGGCGCCGGGCCAGGCGCTGCGGCGGGCGCCGGGGCCGGCCGGGCCGCCTCCGGCAGCCTGCTGGCCCGGGCGCGAGACCTCGCGGACGACGCCGAGGGCCGCGCCCCGGTGGACGAGGCCGTCACCCGCCTCCAGGAGTGGCAGGAGCGCCACAAGGCCGCCCGCGCCGCCGACGACGCGGGCAACTACAAGGACGCGCGGGCGAAGGTCATCGGGGGCGAGGGCAGCACCGGCGAGTCCTTCGACGAGGTCGACAAGCTGCTGGCGAAGGCCCTGGCCCATGAGCAGCGGGAGTTCGCACGGGCGGCGGACGACGGACGCGGCGCGCTGACCGGGCTCGCGGTCGGCGCGGGGGTGCTGGCCGCGCTGGGGGCGGTGGCCGCGCTGCTGGGCATGGGCCGCCGGCTGGCGGAGTACCGGTGAGGGCGACGGGGGGCGTGAGGATGCAATCCGGGCGATCGGTGCGATCGGGCGCGGCGGCGGCCGTGTGCGCCCTGGGCGTGGCCACGGCGATCTTCGTGCCCGCGACGCTGGACGACCAGGGCGACGGGGCCGGGACCGCGCGCGGCGGGGCCGGGGCGCACCCGAGGGCCGCGCGGACCACGGCGGCGGCCACCGCCGACACGTGCGTCCGGCCTGAGGCCAGTCTGCGGCCGTCGAGCGCGAGCGGCCCGGCCATAGAGCGCATCAAGAACCGCCGGGTGGACGGCCACAAGCTGGGCAAGCTGATCGCCGGGGTGGACCAGAACAGCTACCGCTGGGGCTATCGCGACCCGGCCACCGGCGATCTCACCGGCTTCGACATCGACCTGGTGCGCGCCATCGCCGAGGACATCTTCGGCGACCCGGACGCGGTCATCTACCGCGCGATCCCCACCAGTCAGCGGATCAAGGCCCTCCAGCAGGGCAAGGTGGACATCGTCGTGCGCACCATGACCATCAACTGCGACCGCCTGAAGGACGTCGCCTTCTCCACCGCCTACTTCAAGGCGGGCCAGCAGGTGCTCGTCCCCAAGGACTCCTCCGTCACCGGGTACAACACGTCGCTGCGCGGCAAGAGGGTCTGCACGGCGAAGGGTTCCACCGCCGAGGCCGCGCTGGACCAGGAGAAGGGCGGCGCGAAGGACCTGGGCGCCATCAAGGTGGACCCGGTGCCCAACCAGCTCGACTGCCTGGTCAGGTTGCAGCTGGGCCAGGTCGACGCCGTGATCACGGACAACGCGTTGGCGGCCGGGCAGGCGGCCCAGGACCCGTCCGTCAAGCTCGTCGGCAAGCCGTTCACCGAGGAGTTCTACGGCGTGGCGATGAACAGATCCGACAAGGACCTGGTACGCCGGGTCAACAAGGTGCTGGAGGAGTACCGCTCCGGGGGTGAGAACAGTCGCTGGATGCGGGCCTACCGCAAGTGGCTCGCCGAAGATCTCGGCAAGACGGAGGAGAATCCGGCGGCACCCGCGCCGGCCTACAAGGACTGAGTCGCAGGGCACGGACACGGAGAGGTGATCGATGGGGGGCACGGGACCCTTCCCCAGTTCCACGGGGGAACCCGAGAAGCCGGTCATGGGCCGCGAGGAGGTCGACCGTGTGCTGGCGGGGCTCGTCGCCGAACACGAGGCGATCGAGTCCTCGCTGCTCGCCCTCCAGGACCACGCCGGCCGCAGACTCCTCGAAGGCGCCGAGCTGACCGGCGTCACCAAGGACCGCTGGGCCACCACCGAGCAGGCCATCTCCCTGCTGTGGACGTATTTCGACGCCTACACCGACGCGCTGAACGCCGCCCGTGAGGTGCGCGCCCGCCACCGCTGGCCCACGCCCGGCGAGTTGGCCGAGCTGACGGAGCTGCTGCGCGGCCCCGGCATCACACTGCCCAGCAGCGCCTCGCTCACCGGCTCGCCGCTGCTCAGCGAGCAGCTGACGCTGCAGGCGCTGGTCGACCGGATGAACCGCTGGTACGCCGAGGCGCTCGACGTCATCGTGACGGCCGACGCGGTGTGGTCCGCGCTGCCCGCCCGTATCGACATGCTCTCCGCCGAGCTGCGGCGCACCCGCTCGCTCGCCCACTCCGTCGGGGTGCGCCCCGGGGAGCACCCCTCGGGGGACGACCTCGAGCGGATCACCGCCGAGCTGACCTCGCTGCGCGCCGAGGTCGTCCGCGACCCGCTCGCCTTCTGGTCCGGGGCCTCGCCCAGCTCGGCGCCCGGCGGCGGCCGCCCCGACACCACCCGCTACGACGCCGCGGCCCGCGCCCTGGAGGACGTGCGGCGCGAGATCGAGGCGGTTCTCGATGTGCGGCAGGACGCGGAGCGGCGGCTGATGCGGCTGCGGGATGTGCTCTCCCGCGCGGACCGCACGCTCGCCGAGGCGCGGCAGGCGCGCGGCGAGGTGCTGGCCAAGATCGCGGCGTCCGAGGTGCCCGCGGTCAGCGGCCCGCCGACCGTGCTGCAGGAGCAGCTGGTCACGGCGGCCGAGTACCGCAGGCGCGCCCAGTGGCACCGGCTCTCCCCGCTGCTGGAGTCCCTGGAGGGGCGCGCGGACGAGGAGCTGCTGCGCGCCCGGGAGTCGCTGACCGCGGTGACCGCGCCGCTGGCGGTGCGCGCCGAGCTGCGCGGCCGCCTGGACGCGTACAAGGCGAAGGTCGCGCGGCACGGCCTGGCCGAGGACCCCCTGCTGATCGAGCGGTACGACACCGCGCGCCGGATGCTGTGGAGCGCGCCCTGCGACCTGCGCGCCGCCGAGGCGGCGGTGCTGCGCTACCAGCAGGCCGCGGCCGAGGCCCTGGCCCCGCGCGGGACGGAGCCGGGCGGCCGGAGGACGGGGGAGGTCCTGTGAGCGTCGCACGCGCGGCCGCCGGGCCGCAGACGACCACGATGCACGAACTGTCGCTGCGCGGGCGACGGCGACATCAGCCGCTGCCGCGGCGGGGCTCACGGGGGATGCTGTGAAGGCGGGCAGGTGTCAGCGGCGCGGGTGCGGCGGGTCGTACGAGGACGTGGGCGGCGGCCAGCTGTACTGCGACACGTGCGGGATGGCCCCGGTCGTCTCGCGGGACGGGATGGTCGGCTCCCAGCCCACCGGCGTCACCGGCGTCGGGCGCGGCGCGGTCCGGGGCAGCGGCTCGTCGGGGAGCGGCCGCTCCTCCTCGCGCCCGTCGTCCCGGTCCTCCTCGTCCCGGCGGTCGGTGTCCGGGCGGCTGTCCCGCTCGCTGGGGTCGGGGCGGTCCTCCTCGCGCTCGGTGTCGGTGCGCAGTTCCCGCTCCTCGGCCGCGGCCTCGTCCGGGCGCAACCGCCTGGGCGCGGGCCTGGTCAGCATCCCCGAGGTGCCGCGACCCGACCCGCGTACGGCGGTGCTGGCCACCCCGGAGGTGCCCGAGCGCAAGCGGTTCTGCAGCCGGGGGGACTGCGGGGCGCCGGTGGGGCGGGCCCGGGGCGGGCGGCCGGGCCGCACCGAGGGGTTCTGCACCAAGTGCGGCCATCCGTACTCCTTCGTGCCCAAGCTGAGCCCCGGCGACATCGTGCACGGCCAGTACGAGGTGGTGGGGTGTCTGGCCCACGGCGGTCTGGGCTGGATCTACCTGGCCATCGACCGCGCGGTGTCCGACCGCTGGGTGGTGCTCAAGGGCCTGCTGGACACCGGCGACGAGGAGGCCCTGTCCGTCGCCGTGTCGGAGCGCCGGTTCCTCGCCGAGATCGAGCACTCCAACATCGTCCGCATCTACAACTTCGTCGAGCACCTCGACCGCCGCACCGGCAGCCTCGACGGCTACATCGTGATGGAGTACGTCGGCGGCAAGTCGCTCAAGGACATCGCCAACTCCCGCCGGGCGCCGGACGGCAGGCGTGATCCGCTGCCGGTGGAGCAGGCCTGCGCGTACGGGATCGAGGCGCTGGAGGCCCTGGGCCATCTACACAGCCGCAACCTGCTCTACTGCGACTTCAAGGTCGACAACGCCATCCAGCAGCAGGACCAGCTCAAGCTCATCGACATGGGCGCGGTGCGGCGGATGGACGACGACGAGAGCCCGATCTACGGCACGGTCGGCTACCAGGCCCCTGAGGTGTCGGAGCTGGGCCCGTCGGTCGCCTCGGACCTGTACACGGTGGCGCGCACCCTCGCGGTGCTGACCTTCGACTTCCAGGGCTATACGAACGTCTTCGCGGACAGCCTGCCCGACCCGGGGAACATCGAGGTGTTCCAGCGCTACGAGTCGTTCTACCGGCTGCTGGTGCGGGCCACCGACCCCGATCCGCACCGGCGGTTCGGCTCCGCGCAGGAGATGGCCGACCAGCTGACGGGCGTGCTGCGGGAGGTCGTGGCGCTGCAGACCGGGCGGCCCCGGCCCGCGATGTCCACCCTCTTCGGACCCGAACCGCGGGTGGTGGACACCCTGTTGTTCGCGGAGCAGGGCCAGGACCCGTCCGCGCTCGGGGCCCGCCGCGCCCGCCGGGGCAAGGCGGCCGCCGACCCGCCCCCGCCGCAGGGCGTGCTCCCGCTGCCGCTGCCCGCGATCGCCCCGCTGGACGCCCGCGCCACCGCCCTGGCCCTGCCCGTGCCGCTGGTGGACCCGGACGACGCCAACGCCGGTTTCCTGGCCGGGCTGTTGACCTCGGCCCCCACCGAGCTGCACGCGGCGCTGCGGGCGGCCCCGGCCGACTCGCTGGAGCTGCGGCTGCGCCGCATCCGCGCCCAGCTGGAGCTCGGCCACACGCGCGAGGCGGGAGTGGCGCTGGACGGCCTGGAGGCCGGCTATCCCGACGACTGGCGGATCGTCTGGTACCGGGGCCTGCACGCGCTGGCGACGGGGGACAACGAGACGGCGGCCCTGGCCTTCGACGCCGTCTACGACGCGTTCCCCGGCGAGCCCGCGCCGAAGCTGGCGCTCGGCGTGTGCGCCGAGGTGCTCGGCCAGTTGGACAACGCGGCGGAGTACTACCGGCTGGTGTGGACGACCGACCCGAACCATGTGAGCGCCGCCTTCGGGCTGGCCCGGGTCCTGCTGTACGCCGGGGACCGCGCGGGAGCGGTGGCCGCCCTCGAATCGGTGCCGGAGTCGTCCATCCACTACACGGCGGCCCGGGTCGCGGCCGTCCGGGCCCGGCTGCGGCAGCGCGCCGCGCACGAGCCGCTGCTGGGCGATCTGACGGCCTCGGCGCAACAGGTCGAGCGGCTGGGGCAGTTGGGCATCGACGCGGTGCGGTACGAGCGGCTGTGCACGGAAGTACTGGGCAGCGCCCTGGATTGGGTACTGTCCGGCAGCAACGGTGCGCCGCCGGGCGGCGCCCGGCCGTCGCTGCTCGGCAGCAGTCTGGACGAGCGGGGGCTGCGCTTCGGCTTGGAACGCTCGTACCGGGTACTCGCCAGGCTCGCACAGCGCGGCGAGGAAAGGATCGAACTGGTGGAGCGGGCCAACCGTTTCCGCCCCAGGACGTGGGTGTGATCGATGTCGCAGATGCCACGGCTGCCCCGGGTGGCAGCGTGCCCGACCTGTGAAGAGCCGCTGGAGTCGGGTGACAACTTCTGCGGCGTGTGCGGGGCCGACCTCGCGTCGGCCTCGCCGGCCCCGCCGGTCCCACCGGCCCCACCGGCCCCGCCCGTCCCGCCGGTCCCACCGGCCCCCGAGGTGGCCGTGGGTTATCCGGAGCCGCCGGTGAGCGGGACGGCGCGGGCCAGGCGGGAGGAGCCGGAGGACTACCCCCTCCCGGCCCCTGCCCAGGCCTCCCGGCCCGCCCCGCCGGGTCCCCCCGCTCCCCCCGCTCCGCCGGCCGGGGCCGTCTGGGACGCACCGCCCGCCCCCGCCACCCCACCGGCACCGGCCGCCCCGTACGCCGCCGCACCCGATGCGGGGGCCCCGGGGGCCGACCCGCGGGCCGCGGCCGAGCTGGGCGCCCCGGGCGCTCAGGCCACTGCGGGCACGTCGAGCAACCCGGGTGTCCCGAGCACTCTGGGCATTCCGGGTACTCCGGGTATTCCGACGGACAGTGATACGAACAGCGGCGGCGGGGCGTACCCCCGGCCGGCGGGCGGCGGCGGCCGCCGGTGCGCCGTGTGCCAGGAGGGCACCATCGACCACGACGGCTACTGCGACTCCTGCGGCCACGCCCAGCCCCGGGACCGCGACCACATGGAGCGGGAACTGGCGGGTGTCGCGGCGGCCAGCGACCGCGGCCTGCGCCACCACCGCAACGAGGACGCGTTCGCCGTGTCCGCCGCCGCGCTGCCCGACGGCTCACCGGCCGTCCTCGCCGTCGTCTGCGACGGCGTCTCCTCGGCGACCCGCCCCGACGACGCCTCCGCGGCCGCCGCCCACGCCGCCGGCCGGTCGCTGCTCGCCTCCCTCCCCCGCGGCACCCACCCCCAGCAGGCGATGAACGAGGCGATCGTCGCCGCCTCCGAGGCGGTCAACTCCCTGGCGGCGGAGACCGGCGGGGCCGGCCCGCACGACGACCCCCACCAGCGCCAGCAGAACGCGCCGGCCTGCACCATCGTCAGCGCGGTGGTCACCCCCGGCATCCTCACCGTCGGCTGGATCGGCGACAGCCGCGCCTACTGGGTGCCCGACGACCGCTCGGCCCCGCCCGCCCGGCTCACCGAGGACGACTCCTGGGCGGCCCAGATGGTGGCGGCAGGTCTGATGTCCGAGGCGGAGGCTTACGCGGACGAGCGGGCCCACGCCATCACCGGCTGGCTCGGCGCGGACGCCTATGAACTGGACCCGCACACCGCGTCCTTCAAGCCGGACCGGCCGGGCGTGGTGGTGGTGTGCACCGACGGGCTGTGGAACTACGCCGAATCGGCGCAGGAGATGGCGCGCGCGGTGCCGCCGGACGCCCGCACCCGGCCGATGCACAGCGCTCGCGCCCTGGTCGGTCACGCCCTGGAGGGCGGCGGCCACGACAACGTAACAGTGGCCGTGCTGCCGTTCCCCGCGGAGCCGGGCAGGGCAGGATCCGGCTGATCCTCCGGTGAGTGCCGGCGGAAGCGCCAAGGAGCGGATCTGATGGCCAACTTCGCCAAGTCCACGGTCCCCCGGTTCTCGGTCGAGGTCTCCCAGAACGAGTACCTCCCCGAGGGGGGTCGCGAGGTGAACGCGATCGTCACGGTCACCTCCACGGGCGGCGGCACCACCGGGGGCCTGCCCCTCCCCGCGGCCCCGGCACCCGCCCCGGCCCGGGACCGGACGGGCGGTCCGTCCCCCCGCGCGGCCGTGGTCATCATGGTCGACTGCTCCGGCTCCATGGACTGTCCGCCGACGAAGATCCGCCACGCGCGGAAGGCGACCGCCGCCGCGATCGACACGCTCCGCGACGGCGTCGCCTTCGCCGTGGTCGCCGGCACCCACCGGGCCGAGGAGGTCTTCCCGGGCGGGGGCGGGCTGGCCACGGCCGACCCGGCCACCCGGGCCCGGGCCAAGGAGGCGCTGCGGCGGCTGAGCGCCGGCGGCGGCACCGCGATCGGCACCTGGCTGCGCCTGGCCGACCGGCTGCTGGCGACGGCCGAGGCGCCGATCCGGCACGGCATCCTGCTCACCGACGGCCGCGACGAGCACGAGGAGCCGGCCGAACTGCGGGCCGCGCTGGACGCCTGCGCGGGCCGCTTCACCTGCGACGCGCGCGGGGTGGGCACCGACTGGGAGGTCAAGGAGGTCACCGGCATCGCCTCCGCGCTGCTCGGCACGGCCGACATCGTGGCCGACCCCTCCGATCTGGCCGCGCTGACCGCGGACTTCACCGGGATGCTGGAGGCCGTGATGGCCAAGGAGGTCGCGGACGTCGGCCTGCGGGTGTGGACGCCGGTGGGCGCCGAGGTGGTGTTCCTCAAGCAGGTGGCGCCCGCGGTGGAGGACCTGACCGGCCGGCGCGCCGAGGCCGGGGCGCGCGCGGGCGACTATCCGACGGGCTCGTGGGGCGACGAGTCCCGCGACTACCACCTGTGTGTGCGGGTGCCGGCGGCCGAGGTCGGGCAGGAGATGCTGGCCGCCCGCGTCTCCCTGGTCCTGCCGCGGCCCGCCGGCGGACTGCCGGCCACCCTCGCCCAGGGGCTGGTCCGGGCAGTGTGGACGGATGACGCCGCCGCCTCGACCGCGATGAATCCGCAGGTCGCGCACTACACGGGCCAGGCCGAACTGGCACAGGCCATCCAAGAAGGGATGGATGCCCGCAAAGCGGGTGATGTGGGAGGAGCCACGGCGCGGTTGGGACGTGCCGTCCAGCTGGCGAGCGCCTCGGGGAACGCGGACACGGCGAAACTGCTTGCGAAGGTGGTGGACGTCGTCGACGTGGCGACGGGTACTGTGCGACTGAAGGCGAAGGTCGCGGAGGCGGACGAGATGACTCTCGAGACGCGCTCCACCAAGACAGTTCGCGTCAAGAAGTAACAAGCAGTAACGCGACAAGCGCACAAAACGGCAGCACATGCCAAGAACGGCACAAGAGGGGGAACACCGACATGCCGACCTGCCCTAACGGCCACCAATCGGCGGCCGACGACTGGTGCGAGGTGTGTGGCCACCGGATGTCGGGGACGCCCGTGCCCTCGGGCGCCGTCCCCCCGCCTCCGCCGCCGATGCCCGGCCCGGGCGGGCCGGGCGGCCCTCCCGGATTCCCCGGCCCGCCCGGCGCCCCGGGGCCCCAAGGCGCGCCCGGGGGCTACGGCTACCCCGCGCCCGGCCCGCAGTCGCCGGACTCGACCTTCCAGGCGGAGCTGTGCCCCCAGTGCCGTACGCCCCGCGAGGCGCAGGCGCCCTTCTGCGAGGAGTGCCGCTACAACTTCCTGACCCAGTCGCCCACCTCGTACGCCCCGCCGCCCCCGCCCGGGCCCGGCGGCTTCCAGCCGCCGCAGCCCCAGCCGTACCCGCCCCAGGGGCCGTACGGAACCCCTGACTACGCCCCGCCCTCCCAACGGCCCCCGGGCCCGGCCTTCGGCGAGGACGACTGGGCGCAGCGGCCCCCGGGCCCGGCCCTCGCCGACGACGACTGGACGCTGCCGCCGCCGAACGCCGCCGGGGCCGGAGCGCCGCCGAACGCCCCCGCGCCCCCGTCGCCGTACGGAGCGCCGCAGCCGCCCGGCCAGCCCTTCCCGGGCGGTCCGGGCGCCCCGGCGCCCGGACCGCATCAGGGGCCTCCGCAGCATCAGGCACCGCCGCAGGGGCCGCCGCCCCAGGGACCCCCACAGGGGCCGCCGCATCAGGGGCCGCCCGCCCACTTCACCCAGGGCGGCGGTGCCCCGGGCGCCCCCGGCCCCGGCGGGCCCGGGAACTGGGTCGCGGTCATCGCCCCCGACCGTGAGTACTTCATGGCCATGATGAACCGCAGCGGCCCGGAGGCGGCCGGTCTGAACCTCCCGGCCTATTCCCCCGAGCAGCAGCTCCCGCTCACCGGGCAGCAGATCACCATCGGCCGCCGCCGCCACAGCACCGGCGAGTCGCCCGACATCGACCTGGCGCGCCCGCCGGAGGACCCGGGGGTCTCCCACCAGCACGCGGTCCTCGTCCAGCAGCCGGACGGTGGCTGGGCCGTCGTCGACCAGGACTCGACGAACGGCACCACCATCAACGGCGCCGAGGAGCCGATCCAGCCGTACGTCCCGGTCCCCCTCCAGGACGGCGACCGCGTCCACGTCGGCGCCTGGACGACGATCACCGTGCGCCGGGGATAGCGGCCGGGGCTCACGGCCGCGGGCAGCGGCCGGGAACGACAGCCGCGGAGCCGGTGGCGGGCGGCGGGCCGACTTAGGCCGATCGCCCGCCACCGGCCGCACCCCACCCCTGGGCCGGGCCATCGTGGAGCCCGGGCTCGGGCTCGGGCTCGAGTCAGAAAAGCCCCATCTCGGTGCGGGCGGCGGGTCCCAGCGGCCAGGCGTACGGGCCCTCCGGGTCGTCCAGCCACGCCCACTGCCGCCCCTCGCGCACCGTCACGCCGTAGCGCTCCCGCCCCGGCCGGTCCTCGTGCTCCCACAGCGCGAGGGCCTCCAGCGAGTCCATCCGGGCATTGACCACGTTGAGCAGGAAACGGAAGGAGTCGTCCAGCAGCGGCCGGCTCGGCAGGCCCTGGGTGCGGACCGGAGGCGGCGGCTCGCTGCCGCGCAGCGGGACGAAGTACGCGGGGGTGGCCAGGAAGCGCCCCTGCCCGTGCCGGGCGTCGGCGACCCGCAGCGCGACCAGCCCGGTGGCGAGCGGCGCGAGGATCAGCCCACCGGCCCGGCTCTGGGCCAGCCAGGCGGGCGGCAGCCAGGTCACGGCGCAGGTGGCGAGGATCCGGTCGAAGGGGGCGCGCGAGGGGCAGCCGAGCGCCCCGTCGCCGGTGACGACCGCCGGGTGGTATCCGGCGACGGCCAGGTGGTCGCGGGCGGCCTCGGTGATGTCCGGGTCGATGTCGACGGTGGTGACCAGGCCGTCGCCGAGCCGGTGGGCGAGCAGGGCCGCGTTGTAGCCGGTGCCCGTGCCGATCTCCAGCACCCGGTTCCCCTCCCGCACCTCCAGGCCCTCCAGCATCCGCGCCATCAGCGAGGGCTGGCTGCTGGAGGAGACGAGTTCGCCGTCGCGCACCCGCGTCGCCAGGGGCGCGTCCGCGTACACCCCGGCCAGCCAGCGCGCCCGCCGCGCCGGATCGGGGTCGTGACGCCCCAGCCGCTCGTAGGCCCCCGCCCCGCCCGGCGGTCCCGGCCCGCCCGCCTCGTAGTAGTGGGGGACGAACAGATGGCGCGGCACCTCCTCGAAGGCCGCCCGCCAAGCCGGGTCGGTCAGCCCGCCGTCCGCGACGATCTCCCGGACGAGGGCGGCCCTCAGCGTCGCGGCCGTCGCTGCGTACGGATCGGAGGTCCGGTCCGTGCCGTCCGCGCCGCGCCTGCCCGTGCGCGCGCTGCCCATGACTCCACTGTCCTGCGCCCGCGCCCCGACCGCGACCTACGCCCGGAGTCCTCCTCCGGCGCGGGGCGAGCGAGCGGCAGGGACTGAGGCGCCACGGAGGCGGGCCGGCATGAAACGCAGTCTGAGAGCATGGAGGGGTGACTGAGAATCCGCGCGGCACGCTTCAGGAGCAGACCTTCTACGAACAGGTCGGCGGCGAGGAGACCTTCCGGCGCCTGGTGCACCGCTTCTACCAGGGCGTGGCGGAGGACCCGCTGCTGCGGCCCATGTATCCCGAGGAGGACCTGGGCCCGGCCGAGGAGCGGCTGAGGCTCTTCCTCATGCAGTACTGGGGCGGCCCCCGCACCTACAGCGAGAACCGCGGCCACCCCAGGCTGCGCATGCGCCACGCGCCCTTCACCGTGAACCGCGCGGCCCACGACGCCTGGCTGCGCCATATGCGCGTGGCCGTGGACGAGCTGGAGCTGGCGCCGGAGCTCGAGCGGCAGCTGTGGGAGTACATGACCTACGCGGCCGCGTCCATGGTCAACACCGCCGGCTGAGACCGCGAGGTACGGGCCCCGGCCGGGGACGGCCGGGGCCCGTCGAGCCGGGGCCCGTGAAGCCGGGGCCCGTCAAGGGGGCGAGGCGCGGTCAGGCAGGCGTCACCGAGAGGCCGGAGAGGCCCGTCAGCCCCGTCTTGCGCACCGCTATCGAGCCGTACGGCGTGCGCAGCCGCAGCCAGCCGCCCGCGGCGAGCAGCGCGAGCTGCTCGGGTTCGGGGGCGAGTTCCGTCGAGCCGGGACCCGACGGGCCCGACGGGACGGCCGCCACGGCAGCCGCGACCGGCGTCGGGGTCCGCGTGGGGCGCAGGAAGCCCAGCGACTGCGCGGCGTGGACCGCGCGCAGGGGGAGGCCGGTCCCGCCGAGCGTCCGGGACCAGATCTCGCGGCCGATGCGATCCCGCTCGGCGCGGGTGCGCCGCTCTTCGGGCAGCGCCGCGTCCCGGGCGCGGAACTCGGCGACCGCGGCGGCGACCGCCGCGCGCACCTCGTCCACGCCCGGCAGGCCGGGCACCCGGCGCCAGCCGGCGCGCGGCGGCAGCAGTCCGGCCCACGGCGGGCCGGTGACCGGCTCGGGCACGGCGACGGCCGGGGCGGTGGCCGGTGCGCCGGCGGGGGCCGCCGGGACCGGGGCCGCCTCAGTGGCGCCGGCGCCGTCGGCCGCGCGCCGCGCCCCCGCGTCCAGCGCGTCCGCGAACTGCCCGGCCGAGACCGTCGTGTCCAGCACGGTGTCGGCCGCGAGCCGCGCCGTACGGATGGCGAGCACCTCGAAGGACGGCGGGCGGCCGAAGACGGCGAGCACTCCGCCGCCCGCCTGGATCCGCACCGCCGCGGCCCGGTCGTAGTGGATCAGCCTCGCCAGGAAGGCGGCGAGGTCCGCCGCCTCCCTGGGGTCGGCGAAGCGCAGCTCCTCCCCCTGCCCCGTCATACGGCCATGGCCCCCTCGGGCTGCTCGTCGCGTCCGGAGGGCTCGTTCTCCTGGTACTTCGCCAGGAAGCCCTCCTCCTCGGAGGTGAGGCGGCGCGGCCGGCCACGCTCCAGGTCGTAGGGGACGATCGTGGTGGAGGCCCGCGCGTACACGGCGTCCTCGTCCTTGACCTCGTAATCGAGCGTGACGTACGCCGCGCCGATCTTCGACACCCACAGCTCGATGGTCACCGGCGCGTGCCGGTGGACGAGCGGCCTGAGATAGCTGATCTCGTGCCGGGCCACCACCACGCCGCCGGTGAACGCGTCGCTGCCGCCCCCCGGCGCCAGCCGCCAGATGAAGTCCACGCGCGCCTCCTCCAGATAGCGGAGGTAGACCACGTTGTTGACGTGGCCGAACGCGTCCATGTCGGCCCAGCGCAGGGGGCAGGAGTAGATGTGGCGGGCCACGATCAGCCCCGGGTCAGCTTCTTGTACGTGGCGCGGTGCGGACGGGCCGCGTCCGGGCCGAGGCGCTCGACCTTGTTCTTCTCGTACGCCTCGAAGTTGCCCTCGAACCAGAACCACTTGGAGTCGCCCTCGTACGCGAGGATGTGCGTCGCGACGCGGTCGAGGAACCAGCGGTCGTGGGAGACGACCACGGCACAGCCGGGGAACTCCAGCAGCGCGTTCTCCAGGGAGGAGAGGGTCTCGACGTCGAGGTCGTTGGTCGGCTCGTCGAGGAGCAGCAGGTTGCCGCCCTGCTTGAGGGTGAGTGCGAGGTTGAGGCGGTTGCGCTCACCGCCGGAGAGCACCCCGGCCGGCTTCTGCTGGTCCGGGCCCTTGAAGCCGAACGCGGACACATAGGCGCGGGAGGGCATCTCGACCTGGCCGACGTTGATGTAGTCCAGCTCGTCCGAGACGACGGCCCACAGCGTCTTCTTGGGGTCGATGTTGGAGCGGGTCTGGTCGACGTAGGAGATCTTGACCGTCTCGCCGACCTTGATGTTGCCCGCGTCGGGGGTCTCCAGGCCCTGGATCATCTTGAACAGCGTGGTCTTGCCCGCGCCGTTGGGGCCGATGACGCCGACGATGCCGTTGCGCGGCAGGGTGAAGGAGAGGTCGTCGATGAGGACCTTCTCGCCGAACGCCTTGGAGAGGTTCTCCACCTCGACCACGACATTGCCCAGGCGCGGGCCCGGCGGGATCTGGATCTCCTCGAAGTCCAGCTTCCGGGTCTTCTCCGCCTCGGCGGCCATCTCCTCGTAACGGGCCAGTCGCGCCTTGGACTTGGCCTGGCGGCCCTTGGCGTTGGAGCGGACCCAGTCCAGCTCTTCCTTGAGCCGCTTGGCGCGCTTGGCGTCCTTCTGGCCCTCGACCTTCAGCCGGGTCTGCTTGGTCTCCAGGTAGGTGGAGTAGTTGCCCTGGTAGCCGATGGCGCGGCCGCGGTCGAGCTCGAGGATCCACTCGGCGACGTTGTCCAGGAAGTACCGGTCGTGGGTGATCGCGACGACGGTGCCGGCGTACTTGGCGAGGTGCTGCTCCAGCCACTGCACGGACTCGGCGTCCAGGTGGTTGGTGGGCTCGTCGAGCAGCAGCAGGTCGGGCGCCTCAAGCAGCAGCTTGCACAGGGCGACGCGGCGCTTCTCACCACCGGAGAGGGTGGTGACCGGCCAGTCGCCGGGCGGGCAGCCGAGGGCGTCCATCGCCTGCTCGAGCTGGGCGTCCAGGTCCCAGGCGTTGGCGTGGTCCAGCTCCTCCTGGAGCTTGCCCATCTCCTCGAGCAGCGCGTCGGAGTAGTCGGTCGCCATCTGCTCGGCGATCTCGTTGAAGCGGTCGAGCTTGCCCTTGATCTCCGCCACGCCGTCCTGGACGTTCTCCAGGACGGTCTTGGACTCGTCCAGTGGGGGCTCCTGGAGCAGGATGCCGACGCTGTATCCGGGAGAGAGGAAGGCGTCACCGTTGGACGGCTGCTCCAGGCCGGCCATGATCTTCAGCACCGTCGACTTACCGGCGCCGTTGGGACCCACGACACCGATCTTGGCGCCGGGCAGGAAGCTCAGCGTGACATCGTCGAGGATCACCTTGTCGCCGTGAGCCTTGCGCGTCTTGCGCATGGTGTAGATGTACTCAGCCAAGAGAAACCGTCCGGCAATCGTAGGTATCGAAATCCGGCCCTACCACGAAGGTCGCCGCGTGGGGTCGGTATGCGGCCGCGCCGCGTCATCGGATACACCCCATCTTGCCGTACGCCAAGCTCGCGACGGAAACTCGTTGCCCCTCGGCCCCGCCTCGGCCCGGGCCCGGCCCGATTCCCCCCGCTTTCCACCCCCGCGCTTCCCCGCCGTACGCGAATCTGTACGCGAATCCGCACGCGAAAGGGCCGGAGCCTCTTGGCGAGGCCCCGGCCCGTTCGGCGATTACATCCGGTCAGCGATCACTCACCGGTCGCGGTCGCCTTCTTCTTGCGGACGAGGAAGACCGCGCCGCCGCCGATCACCACGAGGGCCACGGCCACACCCGCGATGATCGGGGTGTTGCTGCTGCTGCCCGTCTCGGCCAGGTCGCCGCCGCTGGTGCTGTCGGCGCTGCCGCCGCCGGCCGAGGCCGGGCTCGGCTGGGAGGACGGGGTCTGGTCACCGCTGCCGCCGCCGGTGCTGGCGGTCTTGCAGTCAAGGACGCCGGAGAAGGTCTTCTCGAAGCCGTTCGGACCGGTGATCGTGAACTTGTAGGCCTGGTCCTCCTTCACCGGGGCGGTGATGGTCTCGGACTTGCCGGCCTCGACGGTGTGCTTCTCACCGAGGAGCTCGAAGCTGAACGCCTCGTCGCCCTTGTTCGTCGCCGTGATGTCCACGCCGCCCTTGGCGCAGTTCTTCTCGGCGGACAGGGCCGGGATCGGGCCCTTCTTCGCCCAGTCCGCGGTGGCGGTGGCGGAGACGGTGGACTCGCTGGAGCCGGCCAGGATCTGGGTCTGGCTCTTGGTGGCGCTGGCGAACGCGCGGCCGACCGGGACCTTGGTGGCGGCCTGGGCGGTCAGCGTGGCGCTGCCGTCGGCGGCGCCGGCCGGCACGTCGAAGTACAGCTCGCTGCCGTCGGTGGCGCTGGTGATCGTCTTGCCGTCCTTGTCGACGACCTTGACGCCGGAGGAGGCGGTGTCGCCCGGGGTGACCGTGACGCTGTCCGCGTTGGTGTGGACCTTGATCGGGCCCAGGCGCTCACCGGACTTGCCGGAGACCGCGGGCGGGTCCAGGCTGAGCGACGCCTTGGGCTCCTGGAGGCTCTGCGCGCTCTTCTCGAGGTAGTCGGCCAGCTTCTGGGCCGCGGGGTCGACCGCGTCGACGTCCGCGCCGTCCGAGAAGCGCCAGATGGCGACCTGGGTGCCGGCGGCCGCGGTCTTCTCCGTCAGGGGGCCGGAGTTGGCCTTGGCGGCCAGCGCGGACAGGTCGTTGACCTGCGGGTAGGAGTTCTGCAGGATCCAGTTGATCTTGCCGGCCTCGGCGTTGTGCGCCAGCGAGGTGGCGCTCCAGGGCTTCTCCTCGTACTTGGCCTTGCTCTGCGTCGGGTTGTGGAGGTCGATGCAGTACGTCTGGATCGTGCCGCCGTTGTCGACCGCCATCTCGAACAGGCCCGCGCCGACGCGCTGGTCCTTGCCCTTGTCGTGGATGACCGCCTTGTCGAAGGTCTTGAGACCGCTCAGCGTGGCGGTGGCGCCGCCCTGGCTCGGAGGGGCCTCGTCCGCGGCGGCGACGCCGGCCGTGGCTATCGCACCCGCGGCGACCAGGCCGGAGGCCAGGACAGCGGCTGCAAGGCGAGCGGAGCCCCGCCTCGTTACAGAAATCATGGTTTCCCCTTCGGGCGAGCGCCGATCTGTGGGTGCGCCTCGCCGGCGAACTCAAAACTCAGGAGCCCCCGTTGGCACCAGGGATCCTAAGGAGATCGCGCCTCGCGATCCCCAGGAATGCCACGGCCCAACCGATCCGAATCGAAATCGTTATCTCATCACACCGGGCCGCTGACCTGGCTTTATCGATAAATCTCCGGGGATCACGGGGAGGTTGCCCCGGTCGATGCATTTAAAAGAGGTTTAGCCCGCGAGACCCTGCGGAACGCGGAGGTGCCGCGCGCCAGATCGTGGCCGACCGCCACCGCGTCGATGTCCGCGGTGATCCACCGCCTGGCCCCGCCGGGGTCCTCCCGCCGCGGCTCTCCGGCCCCCTCCCCCGCGCCGGGCACCCGCCGCTCGCCCGCTCGCTCCGCCGGCCGCTCGCCGGGCCATCCGCCCTGCCCCTCGCTCGATCGCTCCCGCACCCGTAACGTCCCGTGCACGACGAGCGGTTCGCCGAGCGAGACCGACGCGGCCACATTGACCGCGAGGTGTCGCCAGGTCCAGACCGTGTAGAAGCTGGTGTACGCGTCCAGCCACGCCTCCCGCGCCCGGTCCCAGCGGCGCGCCGTCACCGCCAGCCGGAACCGGGCCACCGCCACCCCGGCCGCCGTCTCCCAGTAGTCCGGCCGTGTGGCGGCATTGCCCACCACCGTCACCCACGTCTCGTTCAACCGCGCCGCCTCCCCCGTCGCTTCACCGCGCTCCCGCGTCCTTCCGCCTTTATGCTGCACGCGTTCGCGGAAGCCCGCCGGGGCCTGTGGACTACTCCCCGGTTGTGGACAACCCGGTGCCCCGCCCGGGTGAGTAGCCGGGCGCTCCCCCCGCCGCGATGACGTACTGCTTCCGCACCTCCCGATAGCGCGCCAGCTCCGCCGCCACCGGCTCCAGCACCCGCGCCCGCCCGCACTCCGCGGCCGCCTCCCGAAGCCGCCGCTCCGCCGCCAGCCCGTACCGCCGCGCCGGCCCCCGGGCCGCGAGCCCGCACGCCCAGGCCAGCGCCGGCCCGCCCGCCCCGGCCACCGCGGCCGGCACCGCGGCCACCCACCAGGCCGGGCCGCCGAACACCCCCGCCACCACCGCCAGCAGGCACGCCACCCCCAGCAGCTGCACCCCCGCCAGCGCGGCCTGCGCCGCCGCCACCACCGACCACCACGCCGGCCGGGACAGCCGCCGGTCCGCCGACGCGGCCACCGCCTCGTCCACCGCGTCCGGCAGCCCCTTGCCGCCCCACGCCGCCGCCTCCCGGACGGCCTGCGCCCAGGGCGCGGGCAGCCCCTCCGTCGCCTCGTCCGCCAAGGCCCGCACCGCCTCCTCCACCGCGGGCCGGGCGGTGACCGCGGGCACCGCCGCCGCCTTCGCCCTCGCCCCCGGGATCTCCCGCCCGGCCCCGCCCCGTCCCCCCGCCCGGCCGCCGGCCGCGCCCCCGCTCCCCGCCGCCTCCACGTCCCGCTCCCAGGACCACACGGCCCCCGCCCGTCTCAGCTGCCTCAGCCGTCCCCACGGCGTCCCGCACGCCCACCGCGCGTCCCGCAGCCAGGCGCGCTCCGCCGCCTGCCCGGCCGCCACCGCGCCCGCCGCGTCCGCCAGCCGGTCCTCGAACTCCGCGCGGGCCCGCGCGGAGAAGCCGACCGGCGCCCCGTCCGCCACGTACTGCGGGCGCAGCCGCTCCATCACGCCGTCCACGTCCGCCGCCAGCCGCCGCTCCGCCGCCCCGCACTCGGCCGCGAGCCGACCCAGCGCCTCCCGCAGCTGGCCGACGCCCGAGCCGGTCAGCGCGGACAGCGCCAGGACGGTCGCCCCGGGCTCCCCGTGCTCGCCGAGCGCGAGCCCGTCCTCGTCCAGCAGCCGCCGCAGGTCGTCCAGCACCTGGTCGGCGGCCTCGCCCGGGAGCCGGTCCACCTGGTTGAGCACGACGAAGGTCACCTCGGCGTATCCGGCCAGCGGGCGCAGATAGCGCTCGTGCAGCACCGCGTCCGCGTACTTCTCCGGGTCCACCACCCACACCACCGCGTCGACCAGCCCCAGCAGCCGGTCCACCCGCTCGCGGTGGCCCGGGGCCGCCGAGTCGTGGTCGGGCAGGTCGAGCAGCACCAGCCCGCGCAGCGTCGGGTCGTACGGATAGGCGGGGCGGCGGCGGTCCCGGTGCGGGATGTCCAGCCGGTCGAGCAGGCCGTCGGCGTGGTCGGTCCACGCGCAGGCGAGCGGCGCGGCGGTCGTGGGGCGACGGATCCCGGCCTCGGACAGATACGCGCCGGCCAGGGCGTTGAAGAGCGTGGACTTGCCGCTTCCGGTGGCCCCGGCGAGGGCCACGACGGTGTGGCCGAGCGGGTGCCGCCCGCGCGCGACGGCCTCGTCGAGCACCCGCCCGGCCTCGCCGAGGGTGCGCCCGTCCAGCCGGGTGCGGGACAGCCCCACCAGCTCGCGCAGGGCGTCGAGGCGGGGGCGCAGCGTCCCGGTGACGAAGCCGCGCCCGCCGGGCTCGTACGGCTCGTACGCCTCGTAGACCGGCGCGCACGGCTCGCGCAGCGTCCCGCCGCCGTGGCCGTACGCCCCGCCGCCATGGCCGTACGCCCCGCCGCCGTGGCCACACGCTCCGCCGCCATGGCCCGTGCCGTACCCCTCGGCATACGCCCCGCCGCCGTGCCCCTGAGCGGGCCCGCCGTCGACCTCTTCCCCATAGGGGGGCTCCGGCCCCCGCTCCCCCGCCGGGGCGGCGGCCGCCGGTCCGGGGCGCCGGTGCCGTACCCGCCGCGCGATCAGGCCGTCGTCCCAGGTCTGCCGGGACGCCTGCCGGGGCGGCGCGTCGGCCGCGCCCGAGGGGGCGCCTTCCGGCCCGGACATCGCAGTGGCCGTCACCACCGTCACCTCTCCTTCTGCAGCACGGACAGCGCGGCGATCAGCCGGACCTGGTGGTCCGGGGTCACATCGAGGGCGTCCAGCGGGGCCAGCCGCCGGTCCCGCTCGGCCGCCAGCACCCGCCCGACGCAGTCGTCGAGCAGCCGCCGGCCCCGGTCGCGCAGGCGCAGCGCCCCCTGCGCGCCCAGCGTCTCGGCGAGCCGCTCGCCCGCCGTACGGGTGCGGCGCCCGCCGATGAGGGAGGCCACGAGCAGCGCGGCGGCCTCGTCGGGCGCGCAGCCGGAGCCGCCCTCGGCGGCCCGCTGGGCCACCTCCTCCTCGGCGAGCTCCTCGACACAGCGCCGCCAGCGCCGTACGGCCACGCCGATCCGCTCCCCGGCGCCGCGCGCGTCGCACGGCGCGAGCCCGGCGCGCGCGGCGGGGTCGCGCCGGCCCGCCTCCGCGATCCGCTCGTCGGCGGCGGCGGTGACGCTGCGCAGCAGGGTGGCGAGGGAGTCGGCGAGGGCGGTGAGGAGTTCCTCGGGTGTGCTGTCGTACGGCCGGCCGTGCCAGTGAGTGAGCGCGCCCCCCGCGAGTGCCGCCCCTGCGTCCAGTTCGCGCCGCACCCGCTCGGCCGCCTCCTGGTACGCGCCCTCGACATGCTGGACCAGCCGCACGGCCGCCGCGTGCTGGGCGGCCGCCGCCCCGGCCAGCGCGGGCATCCGGGCGCGGAGCGAGGCGATCACCCCGGCGGCGGTGCGCTCGGCGGCGGCGTGGCGGACGGCCGGGTCCTGGGCGTGCCGGGTGAGCCAGTCACGCAGGGCGGCGACGGCCGTGCCGGGCAGCAGCCCGCTGCCGCCGCCGGCGGACTCGGGAAGCTCGGGGATGGTGAAGCGGGGCACCTCGCCGAGACCGGCCGCCGTGAGCAGGGCCGCGTACTGGTGGGAGACCTCGGCGGCGACCTGGTGGGGCACCCGGTCGAGGACGGTGACGAGGGTGACGTCGTACTCCTTGGCGGTGCGCAACAGGTGCCAGGGCACGGCGTCGGCGTAGCGGGTGGCGGTGGTCACCAGCACCCAGATGTCGGCCGCGCAGATCAGCTCGGCGGCGAGGTCGCGATTGCGGGCGACGAGGGAGTCGATGTCGGGGGCGTCGAGGAGCGCGAGGCCGCGCGCGAGTCCCGGGTCGGTCTCGACGCGCAGCGCGCCCGCCGCCCCGCCCTCCTCGCCGGCCGCCCGCGCGCCCCTGTCCCCCTGCCCGTAGGCGGTCGTCCCGTACGCCGCCGGGTACGCCTCCTCCTCGTATCCGCCGTCGGTCCGCTCGCCCTGGGCGGGCACCCACACCCGGGTGAGCTGGGGCAGCACCCGCTGTCCGGCGAACCACTGGCGGTCGTCGGGGTGGCAGACGAGCACCGGGGTGCGGGTGGTCGGGCGCAGCACTCCGGCTTCGGTGACGCGGCGGCCGACCAGCGAATTGACGAGCGTGGATTTGCCGGCGCCGGTGGAGCCGCCGATGACGGCCAGCAAGGGGGCTTCGGGGGCGCGCAACCGGGGCACGAGGTAGTCGTCCAGTTGGGCGAGCAGCTCGGCGCGGCCGCGCCGGGCGCGGTCGGCGCCGGGGAGGGGGAGCGGAAACCGTGCGGCATCGACACGGGCGCGCAGTGCGGTCAGTGCGTCGAGCAGTCGGGGCCGTACGTCCAAGATCGCCACGGGTGAAGAATGCCCGCTTTTGATCTCTTTTTGAAGCGTATGCTCACTCCTGCGCGTCAAACAGACCCACCCGGATTACCCCAGATTGAGCAAGGGGCGGACGGGGCGACCGGGGCTCGGGCATAACGAGTAGACAACACCCGCTCTTTGGGGCGTGAAAAACGATGCGGGATTCGCACCTCCCTGCGATTATCTAACCGCTTCACCGAACCTCCACAACGTGCCACGGAGGTGAAGCAACCGGGGCGAGGCACCTGGAGCCCTATCCTTGTCCCCGGCAAGGTCACGGATCCGCCGCGCCCGGCCACCGGCACCACGGCCACGCACCGTCGGAACCGCGGGCACCCGGGGGCTCAGCAGTTGCGTGACCACCGTCCGGCCCCCGTAGCTCAGTGGATAGAGCAGGTGCCTTCTAAGCACTTGGCCGCAGGTTCGAGTCCTGCCGGGGGCGCCTCCCACCCCTCCCTCTACGCCCGTAGAGGGAGGGGTGTCGCATGGTCGGCCCCGCCGGCGAGCCCCCCGCGCGCCCGGCACCCGGTGGTCCGGACGGCCGAGTCCCGCGTGTGGGACCGGCGGAGCTTGCCTACCGTGACGGCATGACCACAAGGGGCAGCCGTGCCCGCGCGACTCCGCCGCTTGCGCGCGGCCGCCCGTGAGGCGGCCCCCGCGCTGCTGGGTTTCGCGGCGGTGCGGGTCATCGGGGTGGCGGTGCTCTTCTCCTGGGGTCACCGGAGCGGGCGACCGGCGGCGGAGAGAATGGCGACGCTGTGGGACGCCCAGCAGTACACCGAGGTCGCGGCGGCCGGATACGACCACGGCCTGCCGAGCCCGGGGGCCGGCGCGCACACCGGGGACGCCTACTCCAACCTGGCGTTCTTCCCGCTGTACCCGGCGCTGATCCGGCTGGTGCGCGCCGTGACGCCGCTGGGCTTCCCGAGCGCCGCGCTGCTCATCGCCTGGGTCGCCTCCCTGGCCGCCGCCTGGGGGATCTTCGCCGTCGCCGCCTGGTGTCACGGCCGGCGCACCGGAGTGCTGGCCGCGGTGGTGTGGGGCGCGCTGCCGCACGCCGTCGTCGAGAGCCTGGCCTATACGGAGGCGCTGTTCACCGCCCTGGCCGCCTGGTCGCTGTACGCGGTGCTGACCCGCCGCTGGATCTGGGCCGGCGCGCTGTGCTCGCTGGCGGGGCTGACCAGGCCCACCGCGGTGGCCCTGGTGGCCGCGGTCGTCGCGGCGGCCGTCGCGACGATCGTGCGAGGTCGGGCGCGGGGGCGGCGGGCGGCGCCGGGGCCGGCGGGGCTGGGGAGGGGCTCGGCGGAGGTGGGGTGGGGGCCGGCGGAGGCGTCGCGGCAGGCAGAGGCGCCGCGGTCGGCGGAGGGGTGGTGGGAGTCGGCCGAGGCGCCGCGGTCGGCGGAGGAGTGGTGGCGGCCGTGTCTGGGGGCGGCGATCGCCCCGCTGGGCTGGCTGGGCTTCATCGCGTGGGTGGGCGCCCGGGTGGATCGCTGGGACGGTTACTTCGCCGTCCAGAGGCTGTGGCACTCCCGGTTCGACGGGGGCGTCAGGACGGCCCGCGAGCTGTGGCACATCTGCCTCCACCCCGCCTCGGCGCCGCTCACCACGGTGGTCGTGGCGCTCGTCCTGTGCGGCGGCGCGTTCCTCTGCGCCCTGACGGTGGCCCACCGCCAGCCCCTGCCGCTGGTCGTCTACAGCCTGGGACTGCTGGTGATCGCCGTGGGCGACTCGGCGTTCTTCGCCGTCCGGGCCCGGTTCCTGCTGCCCGCCTTCCCCCTGCTGCTGCCGCTCGCGGCCGGCCTGGCCCGGGTCCGCTCCGGCGGCGTCCGGCTCACCCTGCTGAGCACGGCCGCCGCCCTGTCCGCGCTGTACGGCGTCTACCTGGTCTTCGTCGACATTCACGCGCCATAGGGGACCTGACCGGGGAAAATCCGGTCGGCGCTGTCGGCGCGGACGGCTAGGGTGAGGATGTCCGGGCGGCATGGCGGGTCCTGCCTCCGCTGCCCATGGACACGCAGCGTCGCGGGGTGCCCGGTGCGCAGGCAGCGGATACTTCTGGATCACATCCTCGCGGGTTCGAATCCCGCCGCCAGTCCCGGCTGGTGTGGCCGAGTGGGCGAAGGCAAAGTCACCGCGGCCGCCCTTGACCTCGGGCATCCCTGCTGCGGCCGGCGACGGCCGGCGGGGTCAGCCGGCCGCGCCGGAGGCCCCGCTCTCGTACGTCTCGATGGTCCGGACGAACATGGCGCGCTGCTCGGGGGTGAGCGGTTCGAAGGCCTTGCGCCAGGCGTTCGCGCCGTGGGCGAGCCAGCTCTCGATGGCGGAGCGGGTCTCCTCGTCCTCGGTGATGGCGACGATGGCGCGCCTGCGGTCGGCGGGGTCGGTGTGGCGCTCCAGGACGCCCTGCCGGCTGAGGTCGCTGACCATCAGGCTGACCGTGGTGGGGGCGACCTCCAGGCGGGCGGCCAGCTCGTTGACCGGCATCGGGCCGTCGAACAGCAGATAGGACAGCAGCGACAGATGCCGGGGGGCCAGCTGGAAGGAGCGCAGCCGCTCGGGGATCTTGGTGCGCTTGAGGCGGGCGGCGACGCGCGGCATCAGCAGGAGCATGGCCCGGATCGCCTCGTCCGAGGTCAGGCCCGGCTCCCGGCCGGACGCCGGCTCGCGCTCCGTTGACACCCCTGCCCCCTCACGGCCCCGCGCGTTCGTCTGTTCATCTCCGTGCTCGTCTTCGAGGCAAAGCTATCCCGGGGCGCGCCTGCGCTCGCGGCGGGGGCGTCAGGAGGGAGGGGGCGTGCCCAGGGCGGGCAGCAGGTGCCGCTCCTCGTACGCGAAGTGCTCCTCCAGGCCCGTGACCAGCCGGTCAAGCTCGGCGCGGAGCTTCTCCGCGTCGGCGGGGTCGCCGGGCAGCCCCTCGGCGGCCCCGCCCACCAGGGCCTCGAACTCCGCCAGGGCCCGTTCCACCACCGCGTGTTCCCGCCGCAGCCGGGTGACGGCGGGGACCAGGTGCGGGAACTGCTTCTCGAAGGCGGTGAAGGTGCCCTCCTCCTGGAGGTGATGGGCCCGCAGCGCGTAGCAGAAGGTCAGGCAGTGCCGCCGCATCCCGGCGGCGAGGTCGGCCTCCGGCTCCGGGGCGGGCTCCCCGGCGAGCACCCGGTCGATCGCGGCGCGGGCGCGGTGGAGCTCGGCGCGCAGGTCGCGGTGGTGGAGGATCAGCTGTTGGCCGATCATCCGATTGCGCTCCGGGTTGCCGGCGAGGTCGAGCAGGTGGAGGGCGACGACCGGTACCGGCCGCTCGGCCTGCTCGGCCTGCCCGGCGTGCGCGCGGAAGCCCGGGTCGCGCGAGCACCGCAGCTCCCAGCAGCGGTCGCGCTCCTCGCCCTCCAGCACCACCGCCCGCGCCGCGAACGGCTTGACGGCGCCCTCCTCGGTGCCGAGTTCGACGGTGAGATGCGGGTCGGCGAGGATGTCGTGGTACCAGTCCGGGGGCCGGGGGCGGCAGGCGGGGGAGCCGAAGACCAGATGGCGGTCCCCGTCGCGCAGATACCCGGCGGGGGTCGTGTGCGGCTTGCCCGTCCTGGCGTCGACCGTGGTCAGCAGGACCAGGGAGGCTCCTTCGAAGGTGCCGCCCACGTGTCCGTTGTTCGCCCGGAATTCCTCGATGACGCGCTGATCGAAGTCCATGAGATTCGTGGGTCCTTCCGATGACATGAATCAGCTCGACGCCCCGGGCGCTCCCCGGTTCATCGTCAGCACCGCCACCCCGTGCACCCGGTCGGCCGCCAGGTCGTCCAGCGCCGCGTCCGCCCGGTCGAACGGGTACGGCGTCACGCTGACCCGGAGCCGGTGGGCGGCCGCCGCGTTCAGGAACTCCCGCCCGTCCTCCCGGGTGTTCGCCGTGACGCTGCGCAGGGTGCGCTCGCGGAAGAGATGCCGCTCGTACCGCAGGGACGGGAGGTCGGAGAGGTAGATCCCGGCGACGCTCAGGGTGCCGCCGGCGTCCAGCGCCTCCAGGGCCACCGGCACCAGATCCCCCACCGGCGCGAAGAGGATCGCCGCGTCCAGCGGCTCCGGCGGCCGGTCGTACGCGTCGCCGGCGGACGCCGCGCCGAGCTCCAGCGCGAGCGCGCGCGCCGCCGCCGACCGGGTCAGCACATGGACCACCGCGCCGCGGCCGATCGCGACCTGGGTGGTGAGGTGCGCCGATCCGCCGAAGCCGTAGACGCCGAGCCGGCCGCCCGGCGGCAGCTCGGCGCGGCGCAGCGCGCGATAGCCGATGATCCCGGCGCACAGCAGGGGGGCGAGCTCCTCGTCGGTGTAGTCGGCGGGCAGCTCGTACGCGTAGGAGGCCGGGACCGTGGTGTACTCGGCGTAGCCGCCGTCCGCGTCCCAGCCGGTGTACGCGGAGGACGGGCACAGGTTCTCGCGGCCCCTGAGGCAGTAGCGGCACCGGCCGCAGGTCCGGCGCAGCCAGGGGATCCCCACCCTGGCCCCGGGCGGGAAGCCCTCGGCCGCCGGTCCCGCCGCGACCACCTCGCCGACCACCTCGTGGCCGGGCACGACGGGGCTCTTGCGGGGCGGCAGCTCGCCGTCGCGTACGTGGAGGTCGGTGCGGCACACCCCGCAGGCCCTGACCCGCACCAGCAGCTCGTCCGCCGCCGGCCGCGGAACCGGCAGCTCCACCTGCTCGAGCCGGCCCGGGCTCCGCACCACCCATGCCCGCATTTCGCCCGTAATGCCTTGATCATCCTGCGCCACCGGGGCAACGTACTGCGGCGGCGGCACGGGGACACGGAGGCGCGCGTGAGGGGCGCGTCAGCGGCCGGAGCGCCCTGGGCCGCCGCGCGGGCCGCCCCGTAACCTTGAGGCCCATGGGCAGCTCACGGTCTCCGCTGGCGGAGCAGGTCACCGGGCACGGCACCGGTGCCGGCGCGCGCCCGGGCCGCGGCGCCTGGCGCGGGCAGGGCCCGGTGGTCTGCGCGGTGGCGGTCGGCGGCGGAGCCGGGGCGGCCGCGCGGTACGGGGCGTCGCTGCTGTGGCCGACGCCGACGGGGGCGTTCCCCTGGACGACGTTCACGGTCAACGCGGTCGGCTGTGCGGTCATCGGCGTGTTCCTGGTGCTGATCACCGAGGTGTGGGCGGCCCACCGGCTGGTCCGGCCGTTCTTCGGCACGGGGGTACTGGGCGGGTTCACCACCTTCTCGACGTACGCCGTGGACGTCCAGCGGCTGCTCGACACGGACCACCCGGCCGCCGGACTGGCCTGTCTGGCGGCCACTCCGCTGGTGGCGCTGGCGGCGGTGTGGGCCGCGGTGGTGGCGACGCGGCGCGCCATCGGGGCGTTCGGGGCGCGCGAGACGGGCGGTGCCGCTGTCGGCGGGGCGACCGGCGCGGGCGGTGCCGGTCAGGCGACCGGCGCGGGCGGTGCCGGCGGCGGGGGCGCGCGATGAACGGCCTGCGGCTGACCGTCCTGGTCGGCGAGAGCGACACCTGGCACCACCGGCCGCTGTTCGCCGAGGTCGTGCACCGCGCCCATCGGGCGGGCCTGGCGGGGGCGAGCGTCTTTCGCGGGGTGGAGGGGTTCGGCGCTTCGTCGGTCGTCCACACCTCGCGGCTGCTGTCGCTGAGCGAGGACCTGCCCGTCGCGATCGTGATCGTGGACACGGAGGAGCGGGTCCGGGCCTTCCTGCCGGACCTGGAGGAGCTCCTCGGCGAGGAGGGCCTGGCCGTCCTCGACCCGGTCGAGGTGGTCCGACCCCCGGGCCCCGGTGGAAACGACCACGGTGGCGACGGTAGCGGGGAGGCCCGGTGAACTGGCTGCTGGTGGTGATCGGCGGCATGGTGGGCGCGCCGCTGCGCTATCTGACCGACCGCGCGGTGCAGTCCCGGCACGATTCGGTGTTCCCCTGGGGTACCTTCACCGTCAATGTCATCGGCTGTGCGGTGCTGGGCCTGCTGACCGGCGCCGCCACCGCCGGGGCCGCCTCCCCCGAGCTGCGGCTGCTGCTGGGCACGGGGCTGTGCGGGGCGTTGACGACGTACTCGACGTTCTCGTACGAGACGCTGCGGCTGGCCGAGGACGGCGCGCGGGGCTTCGCGGTGGCGAATGTGGTGGTGAGCGTGGCCACCGGGCTCGGCGCCGCCTTCGCCGGTGCGGCGCTGGCCCGGGCCCTGTGGGGCTGACCAGCGCGGCCCGTCATTCAGCCCGTCATTCGGGAGCGGCCGGCAGCAGCCTGGTGCCCGGGGTCAGTTCCTGGCCCACCCGCGGCGAGCGCAGGTGCTCCAGCAGCACCCGGCGCAGCTCCCGGGCCGCCCGCGGCGGCGCCACGTCCTTGCGGTGCGCGAGGGAAATGGTGCGCCGCATGTCGTGGCCCGCGAAGGGCGTGGCCCGCAGCCCGGACCTGGCGGCCACCATGCCGGGGATCACGGCGATCCCGAGCCCGGCCCGGACGAAGCCGAGCACCGCGTCCATCTCCCCGCCCTCGACGGAGAAGGCGGGCTCGAAGCCGGCCGCCCGGCAGGCCGAGGTGGTGAACTCCCGCAGGTCGTAGCCGCGCCGGAACATCACGAGCGGCTGGTCCCGCAGGTCCTCGACGCGGATGTGACGGCGCCGGACGGGCGGCGGGGAGGCCGGCGAGGAGGCCACGACCAGCTCCTCGCGCAGCAGCTCGGTGGTGGCCAGCGCGGGGGCCTGCCCGGCCAGCGGGGTGATGATCAGCGCGAGGTCCAGCTCCCCCGCGGCCAGGGTGCGCACCAGGTCCTGCGAGCCGCCCTCGTCCACGACCAGCTCGATGCCCGGGAACTCGTCGTGGAAGCGGCGCAGCACGTCCGGGACGAGGCTGGCGCACAGGCTCGGCGGGGCGCCGAGCCGGACCCGGCCGCGCCGCAGTTGGGCGACCTCCTGCACCTCGCGGCGGGCGGTCTCGGTGTCGGCGAGGATCTGCCGGGCCAGCGGAAGCAGGGCCTCCCCGGCGTCGGTGAGGGCGATGTTGCCGCGGGCGCGGTGGAACAGCTCGGCGCCCAGCTCCCGCTCCAGGGTGCGGATCTGCTGGGACAGCGACGGCTGGGCGACGTGCAGGATCTCCGCGGCCCGCGTGAAATGGCGGGTATCGGCCACGGTGGCGAAATAGCGCAGCTGCTGCAGTCTCACGCAGGCATGATAGGCATGCTCTATCGATTCCAGCCATACCATGTCTTGGACGAATCGCCAAGGGCTGCCTAGCGTCTTGTCCCATGGCACTGGCGACGCGGACGGACCCTGAGCGGCCCGCCCAGAAGGGGCCGCGACAGCGGCCGGAACCGCCGCGGAAGCCCGCGCGGAGGCCGTCACTGATCGGCTCCGTGTGGCGCTCGACCGTCGGCAAGAAAGCGGTGATGGCCGTCACCGGGCTGGTCATGCTGGCCTATCTGGCGGCCCATATGTTCGGCAACCTCAAGATCTTCTTCGGCCCCGGGGAGTTCAACCACTACGCGCACTGGCTGCGCGTCATCGGCGAGCCCGCGCTGCACTACGAGTGGTTCCTGTGGCTGGTCCGGGTGGCGCTGGTGGCCTCCGTGGTGCTGCACGGCGTGGCCGCGTACCAGCTCAGCCGCCGGGACCTGGCGGCGCGGCCGCGGAAGTACGCGCGCCGCAGGCAGGGCGCGAGCTACGCGACCCGGACCATGCGCTGGGGCGGTGTGATCCTCGGCCTGTTCGTCGTCTGGCACATCCTGGACCTGACCACGCTCACCGTGAACGAGCGCGCCGAGCCCGGCCACCCGTACCAGAACGTGGTCGCGACCTTCTCCACCTGGTACGGCAACACCATCTACATCGTGGCGATGCTGGCCCTCGGCGCGCACATCAGGCACGGCCTGTGGAGTGCCTGCCAGACCCTCGGCGCGGGCCGCCCGCACCGCGACCGGGCCCTCAAGATCGCCTCGACCGCCGTGGCGGTCGTCCTGGCCGGCGGGTTCATCTCCGTGCCCATCGGCGTCATGACCGGAGTAGTGAGCTGACATGAGCGCGTATACGGCGTACACCACCGGCGAGCCGATCACCGACACCAAGGCCCCGGACGGCCCGATCGAGGAGCGCTGGGACCGCCGCCGCTTCGAGGCCAAGCTGGTCAACCCCGCCAACCGCCGCAAGTACACGGTGATCGTGGTCGGCACGGGGCTCGCGGGCGGCGCGGCCGGGGCGACCCTCGCCGAGCAGGGCTACCGCGTGGTGCAGTTCTGCTACCAGGACTCGCCGCGGCGGGCCCACTCGATCGCGGCCCAGGGCGGCATCAACGCGGCCAAGAACTACCGCAACGACGGCGACTCCATCCGCCGGCTGTTCTACGACACCGTCAAGGGCGGCGACTTCCGCGCCCGCGAGTCCAATGTGCACCGCCTCGCCCAGGTCTCGGTGGAGATCATCGACCAGTGCGTGGCCCAGGGCGTGCCGTTCGCCCGCGAGTACGGCGGGCTGCTGGACACCCGCTCCTTCGGCGGCGTCCAGGTCTCCCGCACCTTCTACGCCCGCGGCCAGACCGGCCAGCAGCTGCTCCTCGGCGCGTACCAGGCGCTGTCGCGGCAGATCGCCGCGGGCCACGTCGAGATGCACCCCCGCACCGAGATGCTCGACCTGATCGTCATCGACGGACGGGCCCGCGGCATCGTGGCCCGCGACCTGATCACCGGCGAGATCTCGACGTACTTCGCGGACGCCGTCGTCCTGGCCTCCGGCGGCTACGGCAACGTCTTCTACCTGTCGACGAACGCCAAGAACAGCAACGCCACGGCCATCTGGCGGGCGCACCGGCGCGGCGCGTACTTCGCCAACCCCTGCTTCACCCAGATCCACCCCACCTGCATCCCGCGCTCGGGCGACCACCAGTCCAAGCTGACCCTGATGAGCGAGTCGCTGCGCAACGACGGCCGCATCTGGGTGCCCAAGGCCAAGGGCGACACCCGCCCGCCGGCCGAGATCCCCGAGGACGAGCGGGACTACTACCTGGAGCGGATCTACCCGTCGTTCGGCAATCTGGTGCCCCGCGACATCGCCTCCCGCGCCGCGAAGAACGTCTGCGACGAGGGGCGCGGGGTGGGCCCGGGCGGCCAGGGCGTCTACCTGGACTTCGCCGACGCGATCGCCCGGATGGGCCGCGAGGCGGTGGCGGAGAAGTACGGCAACCTCTTCGAGATGTACGAGCGGATCACCGCCGAGGACCCGTACCGGGTGCCGATGCGGATCTACCCGGCCATCCACTACACGATGGGCGGCCTGTGGGTCGACTACGACCTGCAGACCACCGTGCCCGGCCTGTTCGCGATCGGCGAGGCCAACTTCTCCGACCACGGCGCCAACCGGCTCGGCGCCTCCGCGCTGATGCAGGGCCTGGCCGACGGCTACTTCGTCCTCCCCGCCACCATCAACGACTACCTGGCCCGCCACCCGCACGGCGAGGTGGACCCCGGTCACCCGGCGGTCACCGAGGCGGTGGCGGAGGTGCAAGGCCGCCTGGCGCGGCTGCTGGCGGTGGACGGGGACCGCACCCCCGACTCCTTCCACCGCGAGCTCGGCGAACTGCTGTGGGACGAGTGCGGCATGGCCCGCACCGACACCGGGCTGCGCAAGGCGCTCGACCGCATCCCGGCGCTCCGCGAGGAGTTCTGGCGGCGGATCAAGGTGCCGGGCACCGGCGAGGAGCTCAACCAGTCGCTGGAGAAGGCCAACCGCGTCGTCGACTACCTGGAGCTGGCCGAGCTGATGTGCCTGGACGCGCTGCACCGCACCGAGTCCTGCGGCGGCCACTTCCGCGAGGAGAGCCAGACGCCCGACGGCGAGGCGGCCCGCGACGACGAGAACTTCTCGTACGTGGCGGCCTGGGAATACCGGGGGTCCGGGGGCCGGCCCCCGGGAGAGCACGGCCAGGGCACCGGCGGCGCGCCCGTCCTGCACCGCGAGGACCTGGCCTTCGAGTACGTCCACCCCACGCAGCGGAGTTACGCATGAGGCTCACCCTGCGGATCTGGCGCCAGCGCGGCCCCGAGGAGCCCGGCGCCATGACCGCGTACGAAATCGACGGCATCTCGCCCGAGATGTCCTTCCTGGAGATGCTGGACACGCTCAACGAGGAGCTGATCCTGCGCGGCGAGGAGCCCGTGGCCTTCGACCACGACTGCCGCGAGGGCATCTGCGGCGCGTGCGGCATGGTCATCAACGGCCAGGCGCACGGCCCCGAGCGGACCACCACCTGCCAGCTCCACATGCGCCACTTCTCCGACGGCGACACGATCGACGTCGAGCCGTGGCGCGCCGCCGCCTTCCCGGTGGTCAAGGACCTGGTCGTGGACCGCTCGGCCTTCGACCGGATCATCGGCTCGGGAGGCTTCATCTCCGCGCCGACCGGCAGCGCCCCCGACGCCCACGCCACCCCCGTGCCCAAGCCGGTCGCCGACACGGCCTTCGAGCACGCCGAGTGCATCGGCTGCGGGGCGTGCGTGGCGGCCTGCCCCAACGGCTCGGCGATGCTCTTCACCTCGGCCAAGGTCGTCCATCTGAACGTGCTGCCGCAGGGGCAGCCGGAGCGCGAGTCGCGGGTGCTGGACATGGTCGGGGCGATGGACGAGGAGGGCTTCGGCGGCTGCACCAACACGGGCGAGTGCGCGGTGGCCTGCCCCAAGGGGATCCCGCTGCAGAGCATCTCCATGATGAACCGGGAGTTCCTGCGGGCGAGCGTCAAGGGCGGCGGCAGGAACCGGGGCTGACCGTACGACGGTGTACGGGTCGGCGTACGAGGGTGTCGTACGCCGACCCGTAGGGCCGGCGGTGGCGGCCCTCCTCGGACCCCGTGCTCAGACCGCCGCCGTCACCGGCGTCTCCTGGCGCCGCTCCTCGCGGCGGCGCAGGACCGCCGCGAGACCGAGCGTGCCCAGCGCGACGGCCATCATCAGCGCGCTGGTCCACACCGGCGCGCGGAATCCGAGGCCGGCGTCGATGGTGAGCCCCCCGAACCAGGGGCCCGCCGTGTTGCCGACGTTGAACGCCGCCGTGAGGAACCCTCCCGCGAGGGTGGGGGCGCCACCGGCCAGGTAGAAGGTGCGCGAGGTCAGGGCGGGGGCGATACCGAACGCGAGCATGCCCTGGACGAAGACCAGCGCGAACACGGCCACCGCGCCCCCGGCCGACAGGGCCAGCACGGCCCAGCCGAGCGTCAGCGCGCTCATGCCGGCCAGCAGGACCGTATACGGCCGGGCGTCGGCGATCCGGCCGCCGACGGTGATGCCGACGAACGCGCCCAGGCCGAACAGCACCAGCATGGCGGGCACCCACCCGTCGCCGTAGCCGCTGACCTCGGTCAGCAGCGGCGCGAGATAGGTGAAGGTGCAGAAGGTCGCGCCCTGGACCAGGGCGTTCATGGCGTAGGCGGTCAGCAGCTGGGGGCCGACCAGCTCGCGCAGCTCGGCGCGCAGCCCGGTCGCGGGCGCGTCGGGGCGGCCGGCCGGGATCGAGGCCAGGACGGCGACGAGGCCCGCGACGGACAGCCCGGCCACCGCCCAGAACGCCGACCGCCAGCCCCACAGCTGCCCCAGCACCGCGCCGCCGGGCACACCCGCCACACAGGCCAGCGTGACCCCGCCCAACACCACCGACATGGCACGGGCCTTGGCCCCCGGCTCCACCATGCCGACCGCCGCGCCGGCGGCCACCGCCCAGAATCCGGCGTTGGCGAGCGCGCCGACGATCCGCGTGGCCAGCAGCACGCCGTAGTCGTCGGTGAGCGCGCCGACGACATGGGCGGCGGCGAACGCCACGAGGAACGCCACCAGCGCGGTCCGCCGTGGCCGGCGCAGCGTGAGGATGGCGAGCAGCGGCCCGCCGACGACCATGCCGATGGCGAAGGCCGAGGTCAGGAAGCCGGCCTGGGGGATGGAGACCCCCAGGTCGGCGGCGATGTCCGGCACCAGGCCGGACAGCATGAACTCCGAGGTGGCTTGGGCGAACACGGCCAGCCCGAGCATGTAGACGGCAAAGGGCATAGGGGTACTCCCCGCGTGAAGGTGAAGGTGACGTGACTGCGAACGGGCAGCGTTCGCCGACGGAGTGGCTCACCAGGAGGAGTGCGCCCGCGCGACAGCGCGCCTACGGAGAGCGCGCCGGCACGGAAGTGCGCCTACGGGAGAGTGCGCCGAAAGGAGATCGCGGGAACCATCGCGGGAACCAGGGGAATCAGGTGCCCTCGAAGGGGAGTCGACGCTCGACATCCGGTCGGAGTCGTCCGCTGCCCAGGAAACGGAGATCCGGCCACCGGTGTGCGTGGCTCAACGGCCTTGACGCCACCGGTACTCGCCGGTGGCTACGGTCTGTCGGACTCCGGGCTGCTCATGACCCCGCACCGTAGCATCTCCGGGCGAGCGTCTGCCACGGGCCCGGTCGGTGGGGCCGCCCCGGATTCCGGTGGGGCCGCCCCGGGGGGGGCGGCCCGGGGGGGCGGCCCGGGGGGGGCGGCCCGGGGGGGCGGCCCGGGGGGGGGCGGCCCCACCCGTCACCAGGCGAGGAACTCGTCGAGGATGCCCGGCGTCGCCGCGTGCGCGAAGGCCGCCGCCTCCCCCGCCGCCATGTCGGGGATGCGATAGCCGTCCTCCCCCGCCGCGACGGCCGCCGTCGCCGTGGTGACCCCGGCCCGCCGCGCCATCGGGGTGTCGGTGAACGTCCAGGCCAGCACCGCTGTGCGGGCGAGGGCGACGGTGTCGCGGCTGAAGGTGCCGGAGCGGATGAGCAGATGGCCGTCGGGTCCGTCCGGCAGCCCGTGGCCGAGCGCGCGATACGCGTCGCGCGCCAGGGCGTACGCGACGGGGGTCGCGAGGAGGAGGAAGCCCCCGGCGCAGTACAGCAGCACGGGCAGCGACAGCAGCGCCCCGAGGACGACGAGGGCGGCCGTCACCGGCGCCACGGCCCACGCCATGCCGCGCGCGAAACGGCGGCGGAGGGCGGCGCGCGGGTGGCGGACCAACTCGCGCCGGTCGAAGAGCGCTTCGCCGACGGGCGCCACGCCGGGCGGCGGGAGGGCGCCGGGTGGCGCGAGGACTCCGGTGAGCACCCGCAGCGCCTCCGCGCGCGGGGCGGGCGGGAGCACCGTGCTGCGCGCGCGGTTCTCCTCGCTGTCGCCGAGGCCGCCGGCCACGGCCCGTACGGTCGCCCCGCCGGCCGCGCGCAGCAGCATCGGCTCGCGCAGCACCGCGCCGCGCAGCCGGGCGCGCTCGATGGAGACCGAGCGGGTGGTGAGCAGCCCCCGCCGCACCCGCAGGGTGCCCGCGTCCGCCCACTCCAGGCGGTACCGCCACCAGTTCTCGGCGTACACGGCGAGCGCGCCGACGCTGCCCACGGCGGCCACGGCCAGCAGGGCCAGCGGGACCGTCAGCCACAGGGCGCTGTGGCCGAACTGCTCGAAGGCGCGGCGGACGACCCCGATGCGCCACGGCTGCACGCCCAGGTCGTCCAGGACCCGCCACACCGCCCCCACGGCCGCGAACACCCCTCCGAACACCCAGAACGTGAGCGGGGCGTAGCGCAGCCAGCGCGGGTCCCCGGTGGACAGGACCGGCTCGTCGGCGGCGTCGCCGCCACCCGCGCGGGCCAGCAGTTCGGCGCGCAGCCGCTCGGCGGCGGGGCGGGTGAGGGCTTCCAGGGTGAGCCCGTCGCGGCCGCCGGTGGCCCCGGTGGTGCCCGCGCGCAGCACGACCAGGCCGAAGAGCCGCTGCACGGGATGGGCGGTCAGATCGACGTTGCGCACCCGGTGCAGCGGTATCGCGCGCAGACGGCGGACGAACAGGCCACTGCGCAGTTCGAAGGAGTCGGCGGTGACCCGGTAGCGGGTGCGCGACCAGCCGATCAGCCCGGCGGCGGTGACGCAGGCGAAGGTGGCCGCGATGACGGCGAGGGTGATCCAGGCCCGGTCGCCCGGGTGGCCCCCGGTGGCCAGCGCGGTGAGCGCGAGCGAGGCGAGCGGGGCCGCCATCCAGCCGCAGTGGACCGCGACGGTGCGGGGGTCGAGCGCGCGCCAGGGGACGTCCGTCTCGTCGCGCGTCGCGTCGTCGGGGGCCGTGCCGCCCGGGGTCGTGCCGTGGGTGGTCACGCGGCATCACCGGGCACCAGTTGCGCCGCGTCGCCGATGCGCCGGGCCAGCTCACGCGCGTCGGCGTCGGAGAGCCCCGCGATGCGGACGTCGCCCGCCGTGGAGGCGGTGGTGACGGTGACGGTCGCCAGCCCGAAGACCTGCTGGAGGGGGCCGCGCACGGTGTCGACGGTCTGCACCCGCGACAGCGGGGCGATGCGCCGCCTGCGCCAGAACCAGCCGCTCGCCGCGTAGACCGCGCGCTCGCCCAGCTCCCAGGCGTGGGTGCGGTAGCGCCACCGGGGCATGGCCCAGACGTAGCCGAGCGCGGGGAGCACCAGGGTGACCAGCAGCAGCGGGCCGAGCCAGGGCAGCGCGCCGGGGAAGAAGAGGAGCGAGAGGACCAGCAGGGCGGCGGCGGTCAGCAGCATCGGCCCGCTCACCACGAGCAGCGCCTGCGTGGTCCACCAGCGGCGGGCGCGCGGATCGACCCCGTGGAGCGGATCCCTGAGACGGGGCCTGGGTGTGGGCATGGACATGGGAGATCCCCCGGGCTTTTTCAAGTCAGCTGTATTGGCACGCGCCCGCCACGGTATAGCAATACGATCGACTTGCGAAAGCGGGAAGGGAGGCCGGTGTGCCGAAGCGGGTGGACCACGAGGAACGGCGCAGACAGATCGCCAGGGCGCTGTGGCGGATCGCCGCCGAGCGCGGCCTGGACGGGGCGAGCCTGCGCGATGTGGCCACGGAGGCGGGGATCTCGCTGGGGCAGCTGCAGCACTACTTCACCAGCAAGGACGACATGATCGTCTTCGCCCTCCGGCATATCGCGCAGCTGGCCGAGGAACGCGTACGGACCCGCATCGAGGCGCTGCCCGGCGCCCCCACCCCGTGGGTCATCCTCCGCGAGACGCTGGCCGAGATGCTGCCCCTGGACGACGCGAGCCGCACCGGCCATCTGGTGCAGATCTCCTACTTCGTACGCGCCGTGCACGACGAACGGCTGCGCACCCACGCCAAGGAAGGCACCGCGGCCCTCCGCGGCTTCTTCGCCGACCAGGTGAAGGCGGCCATCGCCCGGGGCGAGGTGGCGGCGGACCGGGATCCCGTCGGCGAGGCGACGCTGCTGATCGCGCTCACCGAGGGGCTCTCCAGCGAGGTGCTGATGGAGACCCTCGCGCCCCAGGAGGCCATGGGCCTGATCGAGGCCCACCTGGCGCGCCTCTTCAGCGGCGGCCAGGGAATCCCCGGCGGCCCTGGCAGCCCCGGCAGTCCCGGCTGAGGCGGTGCGTCAGTCCTTCCCTGGATTACCCCCTGGCCTGCTCCCTGGCTTACCGGGCCGCCGGGCGAGAGCCTGGGTCAGGTCGTCCAGGGCCTCCACCAGCAGCTCGGCGCCGCGCACCGCCACCCCCGGCCGCTCCTCCTCCCGGTCCTGCCACCGCTCCAGGGCCTCGTGCACGGCGTCCCACTCGGCGGCCCGGCGCTCCCGCACGGCCGTGACCGCCTCCGGCAGCGACTGCCGCAGCGCCTCCGCGAACGCCTCGGCCTCCTTGGACGCGGGCGCGTCAGGGGCGGGCAGATGGGCCTCGACCAGCATCGTGACCCGCCCCATGGTGGACAGCGCCGTCTGCGCCGCCCGGGCGGCGCCCCGGGACAGGCCGCGGTGGCGCACCGGCTCCTTATGGGCCCGCGCCTCGCTCTGCTCCCAGGCCGCCCGCGCGGCCCGGGCGTCCAGCAGCGCCTCCCGCACCTGGCGGGGGCGGCGGTCGGCGGGGCGGGCGTGGACGTCGAAGACGGCGACGGCATAGCGGCCGTTCGCCCCCAGCCAGTCGGCCAGCCGGTCCCGCAGCAGCGGCGTCTCCCAGGCGGGGAAGACGACATAGGCGGCCATCGCCAGCGCCCCGCCGAGCAGGGTCAGCGCCACCCGCGCCGCCACCGTCTGCGACCAGCCCTCGCCCGCGATGCCCAGCAGGAAGACGACATACGCGGTCACGCACGCGGAGGCGACGATGAAGCCGGTGCGCATCAGCAGGTACAGCGACGCCGCGCAGACCACGGCCAGAGCCGCGCTCACATACGGGCCGGGGTGGGCCAGGGCCATCACTGCGCCACCGAGCACCACGCCCGCGAGCGTGCCGGTGAAGCGCGCCACGCCCCGCGAGAAGGTCTGGCCGAAGTCCGGCCGCAGCACCATCACCGAGGTGAGCGGCGCCCAGTAGCCGTGGCCCCACGGCAGGGCGGTCCCCAGCAGATAGCCGCAGGAGGCGACCACCGACACCCGCACCGCGTGCCGCAGCACGGGCGAGGACCACCGTGCCTCGCGCCGCAGGGCGCGCAGCGCCACCGGCACCATGCCGGGCACGGTGGGCCGGGGCAGATAGCGGCGGTCCTTGGCCCCCTCGGCCGTGACGGCCTCCACCGGCTCGTCCGAGGACTCCACCACATCGGCCACCAGCGCCATCAGCCGCAGCGCGGCGCGGCGGGCGGCTCCGCTGAGCATCGGCCCGGTCGGGGGCACCTCCAGGACCGCCATCGCGTCGGGCGGCAGCCGCACCGGCTTGCCCCAGCGGATCGCGTGGGCGACGGCGTCCAGCACGGTGGCCGTCGCCCCCAGCAGATCACGCGCCCGGTCGCGCTCGGGCCCGTCCGGCGCGGCGCCGACCACCGGGTCGGCGAGCGAGGCCAGCACCGGCCGGATCCGCTCGGCGAGCAGCCGGTAGCCACGCAGTTGGCGCGGCCGGCGCCGGGCCTGCCGAGGCGTCAGGGCGGCGGCGCTGCGGGCCTCCATCAGCGGCTGCGGGTCGAACGGCGCCACCGGGTCGTGGCGCAGCCGGCGCGCGTAGTCGGCCACCGCGGCGAGCGCGTCCGCGAGGGCGTCGCGCTGCACCCCCCACGGCCGGACCGGGAAGAGCACGATGAGCGCGGCCTGCACCACCCCGCCGAGCCCGATCAGGGCGGCGTGCTGCAGGGCGCCCAGCGCCGAGGTCGGCAGTGTGACGGTGACCAGCATCACCGCGACCATCTGGGTGGACACCAGCCCGGACACCGGGCCGACCGCCCAGGCCATCCCCGTCAGCAGCGTCCAGGCGGCGATCATGACGAGGAAGGTCGCGGTGTGGGCGGCGGCCAGATAGCCGAGGAACGTGGACACCGCCAGTCCGCCCGCGGCGGCCAGCGCCAGCGCGGGGCGCGGCCGCCAGCTGCGCTGGAAGGTCGCGATCCCCGACGAGAAGGCGCCGAACGCCGAGGAGACGGCCAGCGTCGGCGAGCCGAGCCACAGGGTCAGGCCGATGACCAGCGCGACCCCGCACGCGCCGCGCAGCGCGACGAGCGGTTCCAGCCTGGTGCGCTCGATCGCAAGCCCCGCGCGTGCGGTCGCCTTCAAGGCGTGTGACCAGCTCATACGCCGAGGTTACGGCCTTGATCCACGGAAACTGAACCGGCCGTTCCGCACTGGTTCGTCACATCCGCCGAGTCAGATCCGCCGAGTCAGATCCGCGGCATCGCCTCGTCGGTGTCGCGCCCGCGCGACATTCAGCCCGCCACGCCGCAGTCGACGTCCAGCAGCTTCATCGGCTTACTGGCGTCGAGGTCCACATAGGCGGTGAAGGACGCCGTGCTCGGCTCGCCGCCCCAGGTGGTGGTGATCGTCGCCCAGCCCACCCGCGCCGACTGGGCCGTGGTGACCTCCCCGACCTCGATGTCCAGCGGCTCGTTCTGCGCGCACAGCAGCACGTCGAAGCCGGGGTTCTCGGCGGCCTTCTCCTTGAGCTGCTTGGAGACCAGGTGCTTGCGCTCCCAGGCGGTCGGGCCGTGGTCGCCGTAGAAGCCCTCCAGGAAGTGGTGGATCTCCTCCGCGGTGTAGCGGCCGTTGGGGTCGGTCCGCTCGGCGGCGGACGCGGGCGAGCCGGCGGCGAGGACGAGCCCGAGGCCGAGCGCGGCCGCGCAGCCACCGGCGAGGGCCGCAGAGCGACGAAGAGAACGAAGCATGAGATTTCCCCCTGTGTGGTGCTTATCAGTCTGTGAGTGGTCTTGTGGCCATTGGTCGGCCGAACACCAAGAGAGACCCGCGCCCCGAGCGGATGGTTGCCCGGCCGCCGTGCAACAGGGCCGTAACAGCCCCGCCTTGGCGGCCCCCTCACCCTGAATACACACGAAGCCTCCCGCCGGATCCGTACCGGCGGGAGGCTTCACCCGAACGAATGAACGACCGATCGTTCAGAGATCGTTCAGCATCAGAAAGCGTCAGTGGTTCTTCGGGAACCCGAGGTTGATGCCGACCTCCTCCGAGGGCTCCGGCCAGCGGGTGGTGATGACCTTGCCGCGGGTGTAGAAGCGCACGCCGTCGTTGCCGTAGATGTGGTGGTCGCCGAACAGCGAGTCCTTCCAGCCGCCGAAGGAGTGGTAGCCGACGGGCACCGGGATCGGCACGTTGACGCCGACCATGCCCGCCTCCACCTCCAGCTGGAAGCGGCGCGCGGCGCCGCCGTCGCGGGTGAAGATGGCCGTGCCGTTGCCCCACCGCGAGCTGTTGATCAGCTCGATGGCCTCGTCGTAGGTCTCGGCGCGGACCACGCACAGCACCGGGCCGAAGATCTCGTCGCGGTAGGCGTCGGCGGTGGTGGGCACCTTGTCCAGCAGCGAGACGCCGATGAAGAAGCCGTTCTCGTGGCCCTCGACCGTGTAGCCCGTCCCGTCGACCACCACCTCGGCGCCCTGCGCGGCGGCGCCGTGCACATACGAGGCGACCTTGTCGCGGTGCTCCTTGGTGATGAGGGGGCCCATCTCGGAGGCCGGGTCGTCGCCGGGGCCGATGCGGAGCCTGGCGGCGCGCTCGGCGATCTTCTTCACCAGCTCGTCGCCCGTGTCGCCCACCGCGACCACGACGGACACGGCCATGCAGCGCTCGCCGGCCGAGCCGTAGGCCGCGTTGATGGCGTTGTCGGCGGCGAAGTCCAGGTCGGCGTCGGGCAGCACCAGCATGTGGTTCTTGGCGCCGCCGAGCGCCTGCACCCGCTTGCCGTGCTCGATGGCCCTGGACTGGATGTACCGGGCGATGGGCGTGGAGCCGACGAAGCTGACCGCGGCGACGTCGGGGTGCTCGAGGAGCCGGTCGACGGCCACCTTGTCGCCGTTGACGACGTTGAGCACGCCGTCCGGCAGGCCCGCCTCGGCGGCCAGTTCGGCCAGCCGCCAGGAGGCGGAGGGGTCCTTCTCGCTGGGCTTGAGCACGAAGGTGTTGCCGCAGGCGATGGCCACCGGGAACATCCACAGCGGCACCATGGCCGGGAAGTTGAACGGGGTGATGCCGGCCACCACGCCGAGCGGCTGGCGGATCGAGGCCACGTCCACGCCGCCGGAGACCTGCGTGGACAGCTCGCCCTTCAGCTTCTCCGCGATGCCGCACGCCAGCTCGACGATCTCCAGACCGCGGGCCACCTCGCCGAGGGCGTCGGAGTGCACCTTGCCGTGCTCGGCGGTGATCAGCCGGGCGATCTCGTCGCGGTGGGCGTCCAGCAGCTCGCGGTACTTGTAGAGGATCGCGGTCCGCTTCGCCAGCGATACGGTGCCCCAGGACGCGAACGCCTCCTTGGCGGCGGCGACCGCCGCGTCCACCTCCGCCACGGAGGCGAAGGCCACCTGGGTGTCCTGCGCGCCGGTCGCCGGGTTGTACACCGGGCCGAACTCGCCCGACGCGCCCTCGACGGGCTTGCCGCCGATCCAGTGGTTGAGGGTCTTCATGGCTGCGGGCCTTTCTCTTCGTTCACAGATCAGAGGTGGCGGCGGCGGGCGGCGGCCTGCCGGTCGTAGAGCTCGCGGGCCTTCACGGCTGCCGGACGGGTCGCGGCCTGGGCGACGGGCACATCCCACCACGCCTGCGCGGCGGGCGCGCCGGACACTGTGTCGGCTGTTTCGGTCTCCACATAGACACATGTGGGCCGCTCCGAGGCGCGCGCGGCGGCCAGCGCCGTCCGCAGTTCGGCCACGCTGCCGGCCCGGATCACCTCCATGCCCAGCGAGGCGGCGTTGGCGGCCAGGTCGACGGGGAGCGGGTCGCCGGTGTAGGTGCCGTCGGCGGCGCGGAAGCGGTAGGCGGTGCCGAAGCGCTCGCCGCCGGTCTCCTCCGACAGCCCTCCGATGGAGGCGTAGCCGTGGTTCTGGATCAGCACGATGTTGATGTTGACGCCTTCCTGGACCGCGGTGACGATCTCGGTGGGCATCATCAGGTACGTGCCGTCCCCGACCAGCGCCCACACCGGGCGGTCGGGGGCCGCGAGCCGGACGCCGATGGCGGCGGGGATCTCGTAGCCCATGCAGGAGTAGCCGTATTCGAGGTGGTACTGGCGCGGTGAGCGGGCGCGCCACAGCTTGTGCAGATCGCCGGGGAGCGAGCCGGCCGCGTTGATGACGACGTCCTCGTCGCCGACGACGGCGTCGAGGGCGCCCAGGACCTGGGTCTGGGAGGGCCGGGCGGATTCGTCCAGTACGGCGTACGCGGCGTCGACCCGCTCCTCCCAGCGGGCCTTCCCGGCGGTGTACTCGGCCTCGTACGCCTCCTCGACGCGGTGGCCGGCCAGCGCCTCGGTGAGCGCTTCGAGGCCGGCGCGGGCGTCGGCGACCAGGGTGGTCGCGGCGAGCTTGTGCGCGTCGAACGGGGCGATGTTGAGGTTGAGGAAGCGGACGTCGGGGTTCGGGAAGAGGGTCGCGGAGGCGGTGGTGAAGTCGCTGAAGCGGGTGCCCACGCCGATGACCAGGTCGGCGCCGCGGGCGAGGTCGTCCGCGACGGCGGTGCCGGTGTGCCCGATGCCGCCGATGTCGGCGGGGTGGTCGTGGCGCAGCGAGCCCTTGCCCGCCTGGGTGGAGGCGACGGGGATGCCGGTGGCGTCGGCGAGGGCGCGCAGGGCGTCCTCGGCCTCGCTGTGGTGGATGCCGCCGCCCGCGACGATCAGCGGCCGCCGGGCGGCGCGCACGGCCCGGGCGGCCGCGGCGAGCTCGGCCGGGTCGGGCGCCGGGCGGCGTACGTGCCAGACGCGGTCGGCGAAGAACTCCTCGGGCCAGTCGAACGCCTCGGCCTGCACGTCCTGCGGGAAGGCGAGGGTGACGGCGCCGGTGTCGGCCGGGTCGGTGAGCACCCGCATGGCCTGCAGCGCGGCCGGGATCAGGGATTCGGGGCGGACGATCCGGTCGAAGTAGCGGGAGACCGGCCGCAGACAGTCGTTGACCGACACATCGCCCGCGGAGGGGACCTCGAGCTGCTGCAGCACCGGGTCGGCGGGGCGGGTCGCGAAGATGTCGCCGGGCAGCAGCAGCACGGGCAGCCGGTTGACGGTGGCCAGGGCGGCGCCGGTGACCAGGTTGGTGGCCCCCGGGCCGATGGAGGTGGTGACGGCCTGGGCGGCGAGCCGGTTGGACTGGCGGGCGTAGCCGACGGCCGCGTGGACCATGGCCTGTTCGTTGCGGCCCTGGAGGTAGGGCATGGCGTCCCGGCCGGTCTCCAGGAGCGCCTGGCCGAGGCCCGCCACATTGCCGTGGCCGAAGATGCCCCAGCAGGCGGCGATGAGGCGCCGCCGCCTCCCGTCGCGCTCGGTGTACTGGTGGGCCAGGAACTCCACCAGGGCCTGGGCCGTGGTGAGCCTGCGGGTGGCTCCACTCATCGTGTGTCTCCCAAGGGGGCGTCGTAGAGGGGGAGGCGGGGGTCGACCGGCTGGTCCGGCCAAGTGGCGCGGATCCAGGCGTGGTCGGGGTGGTCGCAGATCAGCCAGTCGCGCTCCGCGCCGGGGCCCGCCATGACGTTGAGGTAGTACATGTCGTGGCCGGGGGCGGCGATGGAGGGGCCGTGCCAGCCGTCGGGGATCAGGACCAGGTCGCCGGAGCGCACCTCGGCGAGCACGTCCGTGCCGCGGCCGTGCCCCGAGGGGGAGACCCGCTGGTAGCCGAGGCCTTCCGTGCCGTGCGCCGCGGCGATCTCGAAGTAGTAGATCTCCTCCAGCTCGGACTCCTCGCCGGGGCGGCACTCGTCGTGCTTGTGCGGCGGGTAGGAGGACCAGTTGCCGCCGGGGGTGAGGACCTCGACGGCGATCAGCTTGTCGCACTCGAAGACGCCTGCGGCGGCGAAGTTGTTGACCTGGCGGGAACAGTTGCCGGTGCCGCGCAGCTCGACGGGGACGGCGGAGGCCGGCCCGTAGCGCGCGGGCAGCCGGCGCTCGCAGCGGGCGCCGGTGAGCGCGAACCGCCCGCCGGCCTCGCTCGCGATCCGGGCGTGCGCGTCGCGCGGCAGGTAGGCGAAGTCGCTGACCCCGCTGAAGACGCTCTCCCGGCCGTGCAGTTCGAAGGTCAGGCCCTCGGCCGCCACGGTGCAGCCGCCGCTCAGCGGCAGCACGATCCACTCGCTGTCGCCGGTGGACAGCTCGTGGGTACCGCCGGGCGGCAGGTCCAGGACGCGCAGGGAGGAGTAGCCCCACCCGGCCCGCGCGGGGTCGATGTGCACGGCGTACGGGCCGGCGGCCGCCTTGCCGGCCGGCAGATGGAAGCTGGTGGAAGGGTCGCTGGTCATGTCGTCAGTCTCCGCCTCTTTCCCCGGTCCTGGCGCCGTCTCTGTCCCCGGTCCCGGCGCCGTCACAGCAGGCCGACGGCGGTGTCGACGGCCTGCTCGACGCCGCCCTCCGCCGGGTAGAGCAGCGAGCGGCCGACCACCAGGCCCTGGACGGTGGGCAGCCGCAGCGCCTTGCGCCACTTCTCGTACGCGCCCTCCTGGTCCCGGGGCGTTCTGCCGACGTCCCCGCCCAGCAGGACGGCGGGCAGCGTGGAGGTCTCCATGACGGCGGCCATGTCGTCGGCGTCCTCGGTGACCGGCACCTTCAGCCAGGTGTACGCGGAGGTGCCGGCGAGGCCGGAGGCGATGGCGATGGACTTGGTGACGGCCTCGGCGCCCAGGTCGTTGCGGACCTTGCCGTCGATCCGCCGGGAGATGAAGGGCTCGACGAAGACGGGCAGCCGGCGCTCGGCCATCTCGTCGATGGCTCTGGCCGTGGCGGCGAGGGTGGTCAGCGAGCCCTCGTCGGAGTAGTCGATGCGCAGCAGCAGCTTGCCGGCGTCGAAGCCGAGCCGGGCTATGTCCTGGGGGCGGTGGCCGGTGAAGCGGTCGTCGAGTTCGAAGGAGGCCCCGGCCAGGCCGCCGCGGTTCATCGAGCCCATGACGACCTTGTTCTCGAGGGCGCCGAGCAGCAGCAGGTCCTCCAGGATGTCGGCGGTGGCGAGCACGCCGTCGACGCCGGGGCGGGACAGCGCCACGCACAGCCGCTCCAGCAGTTCGACCCGGTTGGCCATGGCCAGCTCGCGGCCTCCGACGGCGAGGGCGCCGCGCGCGGGGTGGTCGGCGGCAATGATCATCAGACGACCGCTGTCGCCGATGAGGGGGCGCCGGGCGCGGCGGGCGGCCGCCTCGGCGATCGCCTCCGGATGCCGGCTCCGCACCTTGACGAGGTCGGAGATGCTGATGCTCAAAGCGTGCTCCTCTTGTTTTCTGGGCTCGGTTCCCCGCGGCTGCCGCTGGGAGGTCCCCCGCCCGGGGCGGGCTGGTCGCCGCTGATCACCCGGCGAGCAGGGCCTCGACCTCGGCTTCGGTGGGCATCGCGGAGGAGCAGGCGAGGCGGGACGCGACGATGGCGCCCGCGGCGTTGGCGTAGCGCATGACGCGCTCCAGGTCCCAGCCGGACAGCAGGCCGTGGCACAGGGATCCCCCGAACGAGTCACCCGCGCCCAGGCCGTTGACGACCTCGACGGGCACCGGCTCCACCTCCGCCCTGGTGCCGTCGCGGTGGACGGCGAGTACGCCCTTGGGGCCCTGCTTGACGACGGCGAGCTCCACCCCCGCCTCCAGCAGGCTCTCGGCGCATGCCTCGGGCTCCCGCACCCCGGTGGCGATCTCGCACTCGTCGAGGTTGCCGACGGCCACGGTGGCGTGGCGGAGCGCCTGGGCGTAGTGGGCGCGCGCCTCGGCCGGGTCGGGCCAGAACATCGGCCGCCAGTCCAGGTCGAAGACGGTCGGCCCGGCCTTGGCGCGCGCCTCGAGCGCGGTCAGGGTGGCGGCGCGGCTGGGCTCCTCGCTCAGGCCGGTGCCGGTCATCCAGAAGACGCGGGCGGCGCGCACGGCGTCGAGGTCCAGTTCGCCGGGGTGGATCTCCAGGTCGGGGGCCTTGGGGCGGCGGTAGAAGTACAGCGGGAAGTCGTCGGGCGGGAAGATCTCGCAGAAGGTGACCGGTGTCGGGTAGGCCTCGACGGGGGTGACCCAGCGGTCGTCCACGCCGAACTCGCGCAGCGCCTGGTGGACGTACTCGCCGAACGGATCGGCTCCGGTGCGGCTGATGACCGCGGTGCGGCGGCCGAGCCGGGCGGCGGCCACCGCCACATTGGTCGCGGAGCCGCCGAGGAACTTGCCGAACGTCTCGACCTGCGGCAGCGGTACGCCGATCTGCAAGGGGTAGATGTCCACCCCGATCCGGCCCATCGTGATCAGGTCGTACCGCTCACTCATGCGCACCCCTTCAGGAAAGACACAGCTCAGGCCGGTGGCCCGGGAGTTGCCGGGCGGCTGTGGCCCTTCAGGTCTAGAGGTGTCCCCCACCCCCTGTCAAGAATTTGTCCTTACATTCGGACCTATCGGCGACACTTCGGCCGATGCCCGCCCCCGGCGCGCGGGCCGCCGGGGAGGGGTACGGGCCCGCGCCCCTCGCCTGGCATCCTGACCTTACGTCCGAATGTCCTGACGAAGTCTTGACGGACGGCCACCCGGGCCGTGAAGCTGCCCGGACAGCATGTCCCGGACACCACCGGGCCGGCACCCGCACCGCAGCCCTTCCCCGGTCCCCGACGGCCGGCGAGAGGAGAACCCCTTCATGACCGCCGCCTCCCCCGCACCCGCCCCAGGCCGCATCCGGGTCGGCTCGGCCCCCGACTCCTGGGGGGTGTGGTTCCCCGACGACCCGCAGCAGGTCCCGTGGCAGCGCTTCCTCGACGAGGTCGCCGAGGCGGGGTACGAGTGGATCGAGCTGGGCCCGTACGGCTATCTGCCGACCGACCCGGCGCGGCTCGCCGAGGAGGTCGGCCGGCGGAAGCTGAAGGTCTCGGCCGGCACGGTGTTCACCGCCCTGCACCGCGGCCCCGGCGTCTGGGACGCCACCTGGGAGCATGTCTCGCAGGTGGCGGCGCTCACCCAGGCCATGGGCGCCCGGCACCTGGTCGTCATCCCCTCCTTCTGGCGGGACGACAAGACCGCCGAGCTGATCGAGCCGCCGCGGCTGACCGCCGAGCAGTGGCGCGACCTGTCCACCGGCATGGAGCGGCTGGGCCGGGAGGTGCGCGAGCGCTTCGGGCTCGACATCGTGGTGCACCCGCACGCCGACACCCACATCGACGGCGAGGAGAACGTCGCCCGCTTCCTCGACGCCACCGACCCGGACCTGGTGGGCCTGTGCCTGGACACCGGCCACTACGCCTACTGCGGCGGCGACAGCGTCAAGCTCATCGAGACCTACGGCGAGCGCATCGGTTACCTCCACCTCAAGCAGGTGGATCCCGAGATCCTGGCCGACGTGGTGAAGAACGAGGTGCCCTTCGGCCCCGCCGTCCAGCGCGGCGTCATGTGCGAGCCGCCGCACGGGGTCCCCGCCCTCGAACCGGTGCTGGCCGCCGCCCGGAAGCTGGACGTGGACCTGTTCGCCATCGTCGAGCAGGACATGTACCCCTGCCCGCCCGACAAGCCGTTCCCGATCGCCCAGCGCACCCGCCGCTTCCTGCGCTCCTGCGGCGCCTGACCCGCCCCCGCCCCCACCGGACAGCCCGCCCCCACCGAACAGAGAGAGAAGAGACACCATGACGCAGCAGGGGACGCTCGGGGTCGCGGTCATCGGGACCGGCATGATGGGCGCCGACCACGTCCGCCGGATCGACGAGGTGATCAGCGGCGCCCGGGTGGCCGCCGTCGTCGACATCGACGAGGCGCGCGCCAAGCACATCGCCCACGGCGTGGAGGGCTGTCAGGCCTACACCGACCCGGCCGCCGCCATGGCCGCCCCGGACGTGGACGCGGTGCTGATCGCCTCGCCCGGCCCGGCCCACGAGGCGGCGCTGCTCGCCGCCTTCGAACGGGACCTCCCGGTGCTGTGCGAGAAGCCGCTCACCCCGGACCCGGCCTCCGCGCTGCGGGTGCTGGAGGCCGAGCAGCGGCTGGGTCACCGCCGGGTCCAGGTCGGCTTCATGCGCCGCTACGACAGCGAGTTCATGCGGCTCAAGTCGCTGCTCGCGAGCGGCGAACTCGGCCGTCCCCTGATGCTGCACTGCCGCCACCGCAACGCCTCGGTGCACTCCTACTTCACCACCGACATGCTCATCACCGACTCGGTGGTGCACGAGATGGACCAGTCCCGCTGGCTCCTGGAGCAGGAGATCACCGCGGTGACGGTGCTGCGCCCGACCCCCAACGCCAACGCGCCCGAGGGGCTCGGCGACCCCCAGCTGGTGATCCTGGAGACCGACGGCGGCGCGCTGGTCGATGTCGAGATCTTCGCGACCTGCGGCTTCGGCTACCAGGTGCAGGCGGAGGCGGTCTGCGAGCGCGGCACCGCGCGCGTCGGCGACGCCCACGGCATGCTGATCAACCGCACCGGCGGCTGGGGCGGCGAGATCGCCCCCGACTTCGTGGCCCGCTTCGAGGAGGCGTACGACCGCGAGGTGCAGGCCTGGGTGAACGCCACCCGGCGCGGCGAGGTGGAGGGCCCCAGCGCCTGGGACGGCTACGCCGCGGCCGCCGTCTCCGCGGCGGGCGTCCGGGCCCAGGCCGACGGCCGGCGCACGGTCGTGGAGATGATCGAGCGCCCCGCGTTCTACCGCTGAGCCACGCGTGCGGCGTTTGTCCGGCTGGGGCATGCGCGTTGGGTCACCCTGGCGTCACGGCCGTCACATCCCGGCGATCCTTCCGTCACAGCCCTTCAACAACGCCTTCCCTCACCTCACTCACCGTCGTTGACCGGGCACAGGCTGAGTGATCACAAGCGGTCGCGCCGCAGCTCCCCCGACGGCCCTCGCGGGCCGTGGCTGCGGCGCCTGCGGGAAAGGCGCGAGAGATGACCGACCGGAGGCTTTGGTCGTACAAGGAGATCGCCGCGCACATCGGTGTGCAGACGGACACCGTACGGTCCTACCGCAAGCACGGTCTGCTGCCGCCCCCCGATCTCGTGGAGGGCGGCAAGCCGTACTGGTACGCGGACACCATCCGGACCTGGGTGACCCTCAGACCCGGCAACCGCTCCAGGCGTGGGACCGAGGACCGTTAGCGGCCCGCGTTCACCTCGTCCCGTTCGTCCCGCGCCCCGCCCGGCCGCGCGGCGCGGGACCCACCCCCGGCGTCCCGGGTGTCCGGGCTGTCCCGGGTGTCCGGGCGGCTGTCCCGGGTGTCCGGGACGGTGCCGGGGGTGGCGGGGGTGGCGGGCTCGCCCTCACTGAGGCCGATACGGGCGTGCAGCCGGCGCAGCGGACCCGGGGCCCACCAGGTGGCCCGGCCGGTGAGCCGCATCACGGCGGGCACCAGCAGGCTGCGCACCACCATGGCGTCCATCAGCACGGCCAGGGCGATGCCCAGGCCGAGCATCTTGGTGTTGGTGACCCGCGAGGTGCCGATGGCCACCATGACGACCGCCAGGATGACCGCGGCGGCGGTGATCAGCCCGCCGGTGCGCCGCAGGCCGAACTCGACGGAGGCCCGGTGGTCCCCCGTGCGGTCGTACTCCTCCTTGATCCGGGAGAGCAGGAACACGCCGTAGTCCATGGACAGCCCGAACGCCACGCAGAACATCAGCACCGGCAGGGTGGTCTCGATGTCCCCGGTGCTGGTGAACGACAGCGGCCCGGAGAGGTGCCCCTCCTGGAAGACCCACACCACCGCACCGAACATGGCGGTGAGACTCAGCGCGTTGAGCACCACGGCCTGAAGGGGTATCAGGACGCTTCCGGTGAGCAGGAAGACCAGCAGCAGGGTCACCACGACGATGATGGCCAGCGCCCACGGCAGCCGCTCGGCTATGGAGTCCTTGCTGTCCACCACGACGGCGGCGATGCCGGTGACCGAGGTGGCGAACGGCGGGTCCTGGGCCCGGATGTCGCGCACCAGCCGCTGGCTCGGCTGGTCCACCACCTCTCCCTTGGCCAGCACGGTGACGTAGGCCGCCCCGCCGGCGACGCGCGCCGCCTCCGCCGGGCCGGGCTCCGCCACCCGCCGGCCTCCGGCGAACCGGCCGGCCGGGCTGTCCACGCGCTCCACTCCGGGCAGGGCCGAGATCCGGCCGCTGTAGTCGGCGAGGGCCGCCCGGCCGGGCGAGGATGCGACGAGGATGTCGATCGCCCCGCCGGGGCTGCCCGCGAAGTCGTCCCTGATGTGCTGCTGGACGACATGGGACTCGGCGCTCGCGGGCAGCTGGCGGTCGTCGGCGGTGCCGAACTCGACCCGCAGGAAGGGCAGTCCGAGGACCACCAGGCCGGCGGCGGTGGCCAGCGCGAACAGCGGGGCCCGCCGCATCACCAGCCGGGCGATCCGGCCCCAGCCGGCCCCTGGCTCGCCCGGCGCGGGACGGCCGCGGCGGATCAGCCGCGTGAGATCCAGGGCGTTCACCCGCTCGCCGAGCAGGGCGAGCGCGGCGGGCAGCACCACCAGCGCGGCCGCCGCGGCGATCAGCACCACGGCGATGCCCGCGTAGGCGAAGGAGCGCAGGAAGTACTGCGGGAAGACCAGCATGGCGGCGAGCGAGACGGCGACGGTCAGCGCGGAGAACAGCACCGTGCGCCCCGCGGTGCGCAGCGTGGCGGCGACGGCGGGCAGCGTCCCGGCGCCCCGGCCCAGCTCCTCGCGGAAGCGCCGCACGATGAACAGGGCGTAGTCGATGGCGAGGCCGAGGCCGAGCGCGGTGGTCAGGTTCAGCGCGAACACCGACACATCGGTGAACTCGGTGAGGCCGCGCAGCACGGCGTCGGTCCCCAGGATCGCGATGATGCCGACGCAGAGCGGGAGCAGGGCGGCGACCGCGCTGCCGAAGACCATCACGAGCAGCAGCAGGGTGATGGGCAGGGCGATCATCTCGGCCCGCAGCAGGTCCTCCTGGATGGTGGTCTGCAGCTCATGGCGCACCGCGACCGGGCCGCCGATCGAGACCTTCACCGGCCCGTGGTCGCCCCGGTAGGCGGGGGCGACGCGCTCCAGCACCTTCGCGGCGGCGGACTCGTCGCCCACGATCCGGGCGGCGATGAGCGCCTGATGCCCGCCCCGGTCCCGCAGCCCGGCGGCCCCGTCCCAGTAGGAGGTGACGCCGGTGACCGAGGGCTCGCCCGCGAGCTTCCTGGCGAGCGCGCGACCCTCGGCGGCGACCGCGGGGGTGTCGACCGTCGCCCCGCCGCTGTCGACGAGCAGCAGCAGATTGGGCTGGGAGGCGGGGAAGTGCTTCTCCAGCGCCTTGGTGGCGTACGCCGACTCGGCGGCCGGGGCCTGCCAGCCGCCGCTCCCCAACCGGTCGGCGACCCCCCGCCCGGCCACGACGGCTAGCGCCGTGAACAGCAGGGCGAGCAGCAGTGTGAGCCGCGGGCGGGCGGTCACCGCTCTGGTCCAGCCTCCCGCCCGGCCCTCCTGCGGCCGGTTGACAACGGTCATAGCGCGGTGTCCCCTTCACCTGTGGCCATGCGCCCGCGGCCGCGCCCGGTCGGCGTTTACGCAGGCAGCATGGGTCGCTGATTGCCCAAGGAGCGGCAAACACGAGCGACCGCTCGCGTTTCTCCAGAATGCGAGCGACTACTCGCGTTTGTCAATGGATCACCGAGAGCTGGGGATTGACGCGTGACCGAGACCAAGGCAGACCAGCCCGCCGGCGAGGCGAAGCCGCGCCGCAGGCAGGCGCGCGGGGAGCGCCGCATCCAGCAGCTGCTCGACGCGGCGGCCAGCGTGTTCTGCCGGACGGGCTACGCGGGGGCGAGCACCAACGCGATCGCCCGCGAGGCCGGGGTCTCCCCCGGGACGCTGTACCAGTTCTTCCCCAACAAGGAGGCCATCGCCGTCGAACTCGGCGAGCGGCTCACCCACCGGATGCGGGAGGCCCACGGCGTACTCTTCACCCCCGAGTACGCCTCGCTCCCCCTCGACCGGATGCTGGACGCGGTCGTCGACCCGATGGTCGAGTTCAACTGCCAGAACCCCGTCTTCCTCACCCTCATCCATTCGGGTGACGTCCCAGGCCTGATGACCGAGGACCACGCCGCGCTGCACGTGGCCCTGCAGGCCCGACTCGAGGAGCTGATCGGGTTCATCCAGCCCGCGCTGCCCCCCGAGCGCCGCACCCGCACCGCGACGATGGTGTTCTCCCTGTTCAAGGCGGGCCTCGAACTCGTACTCGCCCATGAGGGCGAGGAGCGGGCCGCGTACATCGAGGAGCTGAAGGCGTCCCTCCACGGCTATCTCGCCCCGATCATCGGCGCCGAGACCCCGCCCCGGACCCCGTAATACCCCCTAGGGGTATTATGCTTGTCATCATCAGGGGACACCGGGGAACCCGCGCCCCCTGGGCACCCAAGGACTCAGCCGTGTCCGCCCGCTCACCACAGGAGAAGCCATGAGCTCAGAGGCCACCACCGCGTCCGGCGTCACCACCGTCTACCAGGTCACCGGCATGACCTGCGGCCACTGCGAAGGCGCCGTCTCCCAGGAGATCTCCGCCCTCGACGGCGTCAGCTCCGTCCAGGCCGTCGCCGCCACCGGCCAGGTCACCGTCGTCTCGGCCGCCCCGCTGGACGACGAGGCCGTGCGCGCCGCCGTGGACGAGGCCGGTTACGAGCTGACCGGCCGGGCCTGACACCACCCCCGCCGGGCCGCGCGGCCCCGCCCACCCGGCCCGGCCCTCCTCCCAGGAGCCCCAGGAGCCCGAGATGACCAGCACGGCCCCACGCGCCGCGAAGGAGAAGACACCCACAGCGGAGCAGACCTCGCCGGCGGCCCCGGCCTCCCGGGTGGAGCTCACCATCGGCGGCATGACCTGCGCCTCCTGCGCGGCGCGCGTCGAGAAGAAGCTCAACCGCATGGACGGCGTCACCGCCACGGTCAACTACGCCACCGAAAAGGCGAAGGTGACCTACGAGGGCGGCGTCGAGATCGCCGACCTGATCGACACCGTCGTCAGGACCGGCTACACCGCCGAGCCGCCGCGGCCCCCGGCACCCGAGCCGGAGTCCGAGCCCGTGGCCCCGTCCCCGCCCACACCCATGGACGCCTCCACGGGCAGGCCCACGGGCGCGTCCACGGCCGCCGGCCGCGCCGGCGGGAAGCCCGCGGCGGGTGAGCCCGGTGACGCCCGTACGGACGCGCTGCGCCGCCGGCTCCTGATCTCACTGGCCCTGTCCGCGCCCGTGGTCCTGCTGGCGATGGTGCCGTCGCTGCAGTTCACGTACTGGCAGTGGCTGTCCCTCGCCCTCGCCGCGCCCGTCGTCGTCTGGGGCGGCCTGCCCTTCCACAAGGCCGCCTGGACGAACGCCCGGCACGGCGCGGCCACCATGGACACCCTGGTCTCCCTCGGCACCCTCGCCGCCTTCGGCTGGTCCCTGTGGGCCCTGTTCCTCGGCGACGCGGGCATGCCCGGCATGCGGCACGGCTTCGACCTCACCGTCGCCCGCGGCGGCGGCTCCTCCTCGATCTACCTGGAGGCCGCGGCCGGGGTGACCACCTTCATCCTCCTCGGCCGCTACCTGGAGGCCCGCTCCAAGCGCCGGGCCGGCGCGGCGCTGCGCGCGCTGATGGACCTGGGCGCCAAGGACGTGGCCGTGCTGCGCGAGGGCCGCGAGGTCCGGATCCCGGTCTCCCGGCTGGCCGTCGGCGACCGCTTCGTGGTGCGCCCCGGCGAGAAGATCGCCACCGACGGCACGGTCGTCGAGGGCGCCTCGGCCGTGGACGCCTCCATGCTGACCGGCGAGTCGGTGCCCGTGGACGTCGCCGTGGGCGACACCGTGGCGGGCGCGACCGTCAACGCGGCGGGCCGCCTGGTCGTCGAGGCCACCCGCGTGGGCGCCGACACCCAGCTGTCCCGCATGGCCGCCCTGGTCGAGGAGGCGCAGCACGGCAAGGCGGAGGTGCAGCGGCTCGCGGACCGGGTCTCCGGGGTCTTCGTGCCCGTCGTCGTCCTCATCGCCGTCGGCACCCTGCTGGGCTGGCTGCTGCTGACCGGCGACGCGACCGCCGCGTTCACCGCCGCCGTGGCCGTCCTCATCATCGCCTGCCCGTGCGCGCTGGGCCTGGCCACCCCGACCGCCCTCATGGTCGGCACCGGCCGCGGCGCCCAGCTCGGCATCCTCATCAAGGGCCCCGAGGTCCTGGAGAACACCCGTCGGGTGGACACCGTCGTCCTCGACAAGACCGGCACGGTGACGACGGGCCGGATGCGGCTGCACGGAGCCCACACCGCCCCCGGAGTCACCGAGGACCGGCTCCTGCGGCTGGCCGGCGCCCTCGAGCACGCCTCGGAGCACCCGGTGGCCCGCGCCGTGGCCGACGCGGCGGCCTCCCGGGCCGGCGCCCTCCCGGCGGTCCAGGGCTTCGAGTCCGTGCCCGGACTGGGCGTCCAGGGCGTCGTGGAGGGACACATGGTCCTCGTCGGCCGCGAGAAGCTGCTCGCGGCCCACGGGACCGGGCTGACCGAGGAGCTGGCGGCCGCGAAGGCGGCGGCCGAGGCGGAAGGGCGCACGGCGGTGGCCGTCGCCTGGGACGGGCGCGCCCGCGGCGTGCTCGTGGTCGCCGACGCGGTCAAGGACACCAGCGCCGAGGCCGTGGCCCGGCTGCGCGGGCTCGGTCTGACCCCGGTGCTGCTGACGGGTGACAACCGGCTGGTCGCCGAGTCGGTGGCCCGCCAGGTGGGCATCGACGAGGTCATCGCCGAAGTGCTGCCGCAGGACAAGGTGGACGTGGTGCGGCGGCTGCGGGCGGAGGGCCGTACGGTCGCGATGGTGGGCGACGGCGTCAACGACGCGGCCGCCCTGGCCACCGCCGACCTGGGCCTGGCGATGGGCACCGGGACGGACGCCGCCATCGAGGCGGGGGACCTGACGCTGGTGCGGGGCGATCTGCGGGTGGCCGCGGACGCGATCCGGCTGGCGCGCCGGACCCTGGCCGTCATCAAGGGCAATCTCTTCTGGGCCTTCGGCTACAACGTCGCCGCGCTGCCGCTCGCCGCGGCGGGGATGCTCAACCCGATGATCGCGGGCGCCGCGATGGCGTTCTCCTCGGTTTTCGTGGTCACCAACAGCCTGCGACTGCGGACCTTCACCGAATCTCCATAGATTCACCAAGTCCCCATAAGCCGCACAACACCCATACACGAGAGCCTCGATCTTCAAATCGAGGCTCTTGCCCTTTTACGCCCCCATATGGCAAGAGACGCAGATCACAGGCGACCGAACGTAACCATCACGGGGGGTGGGGAGTCTAATGGGGCGGTGAGGGTTCGTCTTGGGGGACGGATCCCGCTACGCGTGGCCGGGGCGACGTACTCGGGGAGCTTTGAGCGGCCCTCCCGTTGCGTACGCGTCCCGGCAGATCGCGTACAGGTGAGGGCTTCTGCGGCCAGCAGACCCCCGGCCGGATCCCGTGGGGGGAATCCGTAACCGGGAATGGAAGCGCCCCGCTCCGACCCGTGGGGGGATCGGCAGCGGGGCGCTTTCGCGTGCCTTTTAGGGCTCGGTTCTCCCCCAGCTACCGCTGGGAGGTACCCCCGCCGGGGCGCCTCAGCCCCTGTCGGGGGTCGACCGTGCTCGGCCCTTCGTCAGGGTCGCGCCCCTTTGGCTCAGTCACCGCGCCTGGCACCCAGTGTCAGCGCTGCTCCACCGGGACGAAGTCGCGCTCGACGATACCCGTGTAGATCTGGCGCGGACGGCCGATGCGGGAGCCCGGCTCCTTGATCATCTCGTGCCACTGGGCGATCCAGCCCGGCAGCCGGCCGAGGGCGAACAGCACCGTGAACATCTCGGTCGGGAAGCCCATCGCCCGGTAGATCAGACCCGTGTAGAAGTCCACGTTCGGGTAGAGCTTGCGCTCGACGAAGTAGTCGTCGGCGAGCGCGTGCTCCTCGAGCTTGAGGGCGATGTCGAGCAGCTCGTCGGACTTGCCGAGGGCCGAGAGGACATCGTGCGCCGCCGACTTGATGATCTTCGCCCGGGGGTCGAAGTTCTTGTAGACGCGGTGCCCGAAGCCCATGAGCTTCACGCCGTCTTCCTTGTTCTTCACCTTGCGGATGAAGGAGTCGACGTCCCCGCCGGAGGCCTGGATGCCCTCCAGCATCTCCAGCACCGACTGGTTGGCACCGCCGTGCAGGGGACCCCACAGCGCGTTGATGCCCGCCGAGATGGACGCGAACATGTTGGCCTGCGAGGAGCCGACCAGCCGCACCGTGGAGGTCGAACAGTTCTGCTCGTGGTCGGCGTGCAGGATCAGCAGCTTGTCCAGGGCGCTGACCACGATCGGGTCGAGCTGGTACTCCTGCGCCGGGACCGAGAAGGTCATCCGCAGGAAGTTCTCGACGTAGCCCAGGTCGTTACGCGGGTAGACGAACGGGTGGCCGACGGACTTCTTGTACGCGTACGCCGCGATCGTGGGGAGCTTGGCCAGCAGCCTGATCGTGGAGAGGTGCCGCTGCTTCTCGTCGAACGGGTTGTGGCTGTCCTGGTAGAACGTCGACAGCGCGCTGACCACGGAGGACAGCATCGCCATCGGGTGGGCGTCGCGCGGGAAGCCGTCGTAGAACCGCTTGACGTCCTCGTGCAGCAGCGTGTGCGTCGTGATCTGGTCGCGGAAGTCGGCCAGCTCGTCGACGGTGGGCAGCTCCCCGTTGATCAGCAGGAAGGCCGTCTCGAGGAACGAGGCGCGCTCGGCCAGCTGTTCGATGGGGTAGCCGCGGTAGCGCAGGATCCCCTGCTCACCGTCGAGATAGGTGATCGCGGATTTGTAGGCGGCGGTGTTGCCGTAACCGGAGTCCAGGGTCACCAGACCGGTCTGGGCGCGAAGCTTGCCGATATCAAAGCCCTTGTCGCCGACGGTGCTGTCGACCACCGGGTAGGTGTATTCGCCGTCCCCGTACCGCAGTACTACAGAGTTGTCACTCACGTCATCCCTCACCGACGTCTGCTTCTCTTCTTCGAGGTGCCCTGACTCCCCCCACCTTCCCCCATCCGGACGATGAACGTGCACTCGGGGTCGGCCGAAGGGCCATTTGGCGGCACTGAGTGCCGTATCCACGCCCATCCTGCCCCGTTCGTGACGGTCCGGAAACCCTCCCGACACGTTCACCTTTGAACGAGCCGATGGTCCAGCGCGGTGCAGCGCCGGCCCGCCGAGACCGTACGCACCGCTTGCCCGAGGGCCCGGCGCGAGCCGACGAGCACCACCAGGCGCTTGGCGCGGGTCACCGCCGTGTACAGCAGATTGCGCTGGAGCATCATCCAGGCGCCGGTGGTCACGGGGATGACCACGGCCGGGTACTCGCTGCCCTGGGAGCGGTGGATGGTCACCGCGTAGGCGTGGGCCAGCTCGTCCAGCTCGTCGAAGTCGTACGCCACCTCCTCGTCCTCGTCGGTCAGCACGGTCAGGCGCTGCTCGTCGTGGTCGAGGGAGGTGACAACGCCCACTGTGCCGTTGAAGACCCCGTTGGCCCCCTTCTCATAATTGTTGCGGATCTGGGTGACCTTGTCGCCGACGCGGAAGATCCGGCCACCGAAGCGCCGCTCGGGCAGATCCGGCCGGGCGGGGGTGATGGCCTGCTGAAGCAGGCCGTTGAGCGTCCCGGCGCCGGCCGGGCCGCGGTGCATGGGGGCCAGGACCTGCACGTCCCGGCGCGGGTCAAGGCCGAATTTGGCCGGGATCCGACGGGACGCCACGTCCACCGTGAGCTTTCCGGCGGCCTCGGTGTCCTCCTCCGCGAACAGGAAGAAGTCGGGCATTCCGTGGGTGATCGGCGGGACGCCGGAGTTGATGCGGTGGGCGTTGGTGACCACCCCGGACTGCTGGGCCTGCCGGAAGATCCGGGTCAGCCGCACCGCCGGGACCGGGCTGCCCTCGGACAGCAGATCGCGCAGCACCTCGCCGGCGCCGACGCTCGGCAGCTGGTCCACATCCCCGACGAAGAGCAGATGGGCGCCCGGCGGGACCGCCTTGACCAGCTTGTTGGCCAGCAGCAGATCGAGCATGGACGCCTCGTCCACCACCACCAGGTCGGCGTCCAGCGGCCGGTCCCGGTCGTAGGCCGCGTCCCCGCCGGGCTTGAGCTCCAGCAGCCGGTGGACCGTGGACGCCTCGGCGCCGGTCAGCTCGGCCAGCCGCTTGGCGGCCCGGCCCGTGGGGGCGGCCAGCACCACCTTGGCCTTCTTGGCGCGCGCCAGCTCCACCACGGACCGCACGGTGAAGGACTTGCCGCAGCCCGGGCCGCCGGTCAGCACCGCGACCTTCTCGGTCAGCGCGAGCCTGACGGCCTGGCTCTGCTCGGGGGCCAGATCGGCGCCGGTGCGCCGGGCGAGCCAGGCCAGCGCCTTGTCCCAGTCCACGTCCCGGAAGGCGGGCATCCGGTCCTCCCCGCCGCGCAGCAGCCGCAGCACCTGGCCGGCCAGGGAGATCTCGGCGCGGTGGAAGGGCACCAGATACACGGCGGTGACCGGCTCGCCGCCGTCCGGCCCGGGCACGGTCTCGCGCACCACGCCCTCCTCGTCCGCCAGCTCGGCGAGACACTCGATGACCAGGCCCGTGTCGACCTGGAGCAACTTCACCGAGTCCGCGATCAGTTGCTCCTCGGGGAGGAAGCAGTGGCCGCTGTCCGTCGACTGGGACAGCGCGTACTGCAGGCCGGCCTTCACCCGCTCGGGGCTGTCGTGCGGGATGCCGACGGACTGGGCGATCTTGTCGGCGGTCAGGAAGCCGATGCCCCACACATCGGCGGCCAGGCGGTACGGCTCGTTCTTCACGACGGAGATCGAGGCGTCCCCGTACTTCTTGTAGATCCGCACCGCGATCGAAGTGGAGACCCCGACGCCCTGGAGGAAGACCATGACCTCCTTGATGGCCTTCTGCTCCTCCCAGGCCGCCCCGATCATCTTGGTGCGCTTGGGGCCGAGGCCGGGGACCTCGATCAGCCGCTCGGGCCGGTGCTCGATGACCTCCAGGGTGTCCACGCCGAAGTGCTCGGTGATCCGGTCGGCGATCCGCGGGCCGATGCCCTTGATCAGGCCGGAGCCCAGATAGCGCCGGATGCCCTGGACGGTGGCGGGCAGCACGGTGGTGTAGTTCTCGACGGTGAACTGCTTGCCGTACTGCGGGTGGGAGCCCCAGCGGCCTTCCATACGCAGCGACTCGCCGGGCTGGGCGCCCAGCAGGGAGCCCACGACGGTGAGCAGATCGCCGGAGCCGCGGCCGGTGTCGACCCGGGCGACCGTGTAGCCGTTCTCCTCATTGGCGTAGGTGATCCGCTCCAGGACCCCTTCGACCACCGCGAGTTTGAGCATGACCCGACGGTACCGCCGGGCGCCGACACGCCCGGGGGGCCTGTGCACAAACCTCACGGCGACCGCGCGAACGCCCCCTGGGGGGCGGGGCGCACACCGGACGCGATCCGGACACGCCCGCCGGAGTATTACGATCCGGTTTCGGCCGCCCGGAGGCCCTTGCCCAGCTCCCGTGTAATCGATTCCAATCCTCCGTGTAATCGATTCCACGAGGAGGTGGAATGGCGAGCATCAAGGACGTGGCGCACCACGCCGGAGTGTCCGTGGCGACGGTCTCCCGCGTGCTCAACGACCATCCGTCCGTCCGCGCGGACACCCGCGACCGGGTGCTCTCCGCCGTCGCCGAGCTCGGCTACCGCCCCAACGCCGTGGCCCGCTCGCTGCGCACCGATCAGACCCGCACCCTCGGGCTGGTGATCAGCGACGTGCTCAACCCGTTCTTCACCGAGCTGGCCCGCTCGGTCGAGGACGAGGCCCGCGCCCTGGGCTACAGCGTGATCATCGGGAACGCCGACGAACGCCCCGACCTCCAGGACCACCATGTGCGCTCCCTGATGGACCGTCGCATCGACGGCCTGCTGGTCAGCCCCACCGATGGCGGCTCCCCGCTGATGCTGGACGCGGCCCGGTCCGGCACTCCCATGGTCTTCGTGGACCGCTGGATCGGCGGTGTGGACGTGCCCGTGGTGCGCACGGACGGCCGGGGCGCGGTGCGCGACCTGGTGGCGCATCTGCACGCGCTCGGTCACCGCCGGCTCGCCATCATCTCGGGCCCCGCCGCCACCACCACCGGACGCGAGCGCGTGCAGGCCTTCCGGTCCGCGCTGGCCGAGTTCGGCATGGCCCTGCCGGCCGACCACATGGGGCAGGGCGACTTCCAGGCGGACAGCGGACGGCGGGTGACCGCCCGCTTCCTCGACCTGCCCGAGCCCCCCGACGTCATCTTCGCCACGGACAACCTCATGGTGCTCGGCGCGATGGACGAGATCCGCGCGCGCGGCCTGCGGGTGCCCGACGACGTGGCGCTCGCCGCGTTCGACGACGTCCCCTGGTTCGTCCACACCGATCCCCCGATCACCGCCATCGCCCAGCCGACGGGCGAACTCGGCCGCGCCGCCGTGCGCGCGCTGATCGACCTCGTCGAGGGGCGGACCGCCGAGTCGGTGATCCTGTCCGCCCGCCTGGTCACCCGCCGCTCGTGCGGCGAGCCCGAAGGGAGCAAGCCATGAGCACGCAGAGCGCGACGAAGCCGCTGAGCGTGGAGAACGCGAGCGAACTGCTGCGCATGGAAGGGGTCCGCAAGACCTTCCCCGGAGTGGTCGCGCTCGACGGCGTCGACTTCGACCTGCGCCGCGGTGAGGTGCACGTCCTGCTGGGCGAGAACGGCGCGGGCAAGAGCACGCTGATCAAGATGCTCTCCGGCGCCCACCGCCCGGACGGCGGCCGGATCCTCGTCGACGGCTCCCCGGTGCGCATCCACGGCGCCCAGGACGCCGAGCGGCTCGGGATCGCCACCATCTACCAGGAGTTCAACCTGGTCCCCGACCTCAGCGTCGCCGAGAACATCTTCCTGGGCCGCCAGCCGCGCCGCCTGGGGCTGATCGACCGGAAGACGATGAACGCGCGCGCCGCCGAGCTGCTGGCCCGCGTCGGAGTGGACGTCTCCCCCACCGACCGGGTCCGCGAGCTGGGCATCGCCCGGCTCCAGATGGTGGAGATCGCCAAGGCGCTGTCCCTGGACGCCCGCGTGCTGATCATGGACGAGCCGACCGCGGTGCTCACCACCGAGGAGGTCGACAAGCTCTTCCGGATCGTGCGCGCCCTGCGCGCGGACGGCGTCGGCATCGTCTTCATCACCCACCACCTGGAGGAGATAGCCGCCCTGGGCGACCGCGTCACCGTCCTGCGCGACGGCCGCAGCGTCACCCAGGTCCCGGCCGCCACCGAGCAGGACGAGCTGGTCCGGCTGATGGTGGGCCGCTCCATCGAGCAGCAGTACCCGCGCGAGCGCACCGCCCCCGCGGCCGGCGCCGCGGCGGCGACGCCGCTGCTGAAGGTCGAGGGGCTCACCCGCCGCGGCAGCTTCCAGGACATCAGCTTCGAGGTGCGGGCCGGTGAGGTCGTGGGCCTGGCGGGGCTGGTCGGCGCCGGCCGCACCGAGGTGGTCCGCGCGATCTTCGGCGCCGACCCCTACGACTCCGGGACCGTACGGGTGCTCGGCAAGCGGCTGCCCGGCCGGGACGTCAACGCGGCGATGGACGCCGGAATCGGCCTCGTGCCGGAGGACCGCAAGGGCCAGGGGCTGGTGCTCGACGCGTCGGTGCACGAGAACCTGGGCCTCGTGACGCTGCGGCGCGCCACTCGCGCCGGGCTCGTGGACCGGTCCGGGCAGCGCCGCGCGGCGGCCCGGATCTCCGAGCAGCTCGCGGTCCGCATGGCCGGGCTCGACCAGCGCGTCCGCACCCTCTCGGGCGGCAACCAGCAGAAGGTCGTCATCGGCAAGTGGCTGCTCGCCGACAGCAAGGTGCTCATCCTCGACGAGCCCACCCGGGGCATCGACGTGGGCGCGAAGGTCGAGATCTACCAGCTCATCAACGAACTCACCGCCTCCGGACACGCGGTGCTGATGATCTCCAGCGACCTCCCCGAGGTGCTGGGCATGAGCGACCGGGTCCTGGTCATGGCCCAGGGACGGATCGCCGGCGAGCTCGGCGCACAGGAAGCGACCCAGGACGCCGTGATGGCCCTGGCCGTGAAGGACATCAAGGGCGTCACGGAAGACGTCAAGGAATTGGAGGGCTCCCGTGGCCACTGACACGCTCAAGACCAGTAACGCCCATCAGAGTCCCAAGGCCCCGGGCGGCTCCGCGGTGCTGCGTCGTGTGCTGCTCGACAACGGCGCGCTCAGTGCCCTGGTGGTCCTCGTCGGGGTCATGTCGCTGATGTCCGGCGACTTCCTCACCACCCAGAACCTGCTGAACGTCGGCGTCCAGGCGGCGGTCACCGCGATCCTCGCCTTCGGCGTCACCTTCGTGATCGTCTCCGCCGGGATCGACCTGTCGGTCGGTTCGGTGGCCGCACTGTCGGCCACCGTGCTGGCCTGGTCGGCGACCTCGCAGGGGCTGCCGGTATGGCTGGCCGTCATCCTCGCCGTCGGCACCGGCATCCTGTGCGGGCTGGTCAGCGGGGCGCTGATCTCCTTCGGCAAGCTGCCTCCGTTCATCGCCACCCTGGCGATGCTCTCGATCGGCCGCGGGCTGGCCCTCGTCATCTCCCAGGGCAGCCCCATCGAGATCCCCGAGTCGGTGGCCCGGCTCGGCGACACCCTCGGCGGCTGGCTGCCGGTCCCGGTGATCGTGATGATCGCCATGGGCCTGATCACCGGCGCCGTGCTGGCCCGTACGTACTCGGGCCGTGCCATGTACGCGATCGGCGGCAACGAGGAGGCCGCCCGGCTCTCCGGGATCCGCGTCAAGCGCCAGAAGCTCGTCATCTACGCGCTCTCCGGCGGCTTCGCCGCCATCGCGGGCATCGTGCTCGCCTCCCGCCTGGCCTCCGCCCAGCCCCAGGCCGCCGTCGGCTACGAGCTGGACGCCATCGCCGCGGTCGTCATCGGTGGCGCGAGCCTGTCCGGCGGCGTCGGCAAGGCCTCGGGCACGCTCATCGGCGCCCTGATCCTCGCCGTCCTGCGCAACGGCCTCAACCTGCTGTCGGTGTCCGCCTTCTGGCAGCAGGTCGTCATCGGCGTCGTCATCGCCCTGGCGGTCCTCGTGGACAGTCTCCGCCGCCGCGCGTGACCCGCTACTCCTCCTCATCCACCCGCACCCCGTCCCTCGGGCAAACCTGAAGGAAACCACCATGAACCCGAAGAAGATCGTCGCCGCCGCGGCCGTGGTCGCCTCCCTCGCCCTGACCACCACCGCCTGCAACAGCTCGTCCGGCTCCTCCGACATCAAGGTGGGCCTGTCCGTCTCCACCCTCAACAACCCCTTCTTCGTGCAGATGAAGGCGGGTGCCCAGGCCGAGGCCAAGGCCGCCGGTGTCGACCTGACCGTCACCGACGCCCAGAACGACGCCTCCCAGCAGGCCAACCAGATGCAGAACTTCCTCAGCCAGAACGTGAAGTCGATCATCATCAACCCGGTCGACTCGGACGCCGCGAGCCCGTCGGTCAAGAGCGCCAACAAGGCCGACGTCCCGGTCGTCGCCGCCGACCGCGGTGTCACCAGGGGCGACATAGCCACCACCGTGGCCTCGGACAACGTCGCGGGCGGCAAGCTCGCCGCCAAGACCCTGGCCCAGCAGCTCGGCGGCAAGGGCACCATCCTGGTGCTCCAGGGCACGGCGGGCACCTCCGCCTCGCGCGAGCGCGGCCAGGGCTTCGCCGAGGGCCTGAAGGCGTACCCGGACATCAAGGTCGTCGCCAAGCAGCCCGCGGACTTCGACCGCGCCAAGGGCCTGGACGTGACCACCAACCTGCTCCAGGCCCACCCCAAGATCACCGGGATCTTCGCCGAGAACGACGAGATGGCGCTCGGCGCGATCAAGGCCCTCGGCTCCAAGGCCGGCAAGTCGGTCAAGGTCGTCGGCTTCGACGGCACGCCGGACGGCCTCAAGGCGGTCGAGGCCGGCACCCTCGCCGCGACCGTCGCCCAGCAGCCGAAGGAGCTGGGCAAGCTGGCCGTCAAGAACGCGGTGGCCCTGGCCAAGGGCAAGAAGGTCGACCCGATGGTCAAGGTGCCGGTGAAGGTCGTCACCGGGAAGTGACCGCCGCGCGGGCGGGATCGTCACCCCCGCCCGCCCCTTCCCGCGACCGGGGCCTTGGGGCGGAGGCCCGGGCCGGGAAGGGGCGGGCGAGAAGGTCCCGCCGCGGGCGCGTCCGGTAACCCAGCCAGTCTGAAGGGACGTACACGCATGCACGACCACGACCTCCTGGTCGTAGGGTCGGCCAACGCCGATCTGGTGATCGGAGTCGAACGCCGCCCGGCCGCCGGGGAGACCGTCCTCGGCTCCGACCTCGCCGTCCACCCCGGCGGCAAGGGCGCCAACCAGGCCGTCGCCGCCGCCCGGCTGGGCGCCCGTACGGCCCTGCTGGCCCGCGTCGGCGACGACGCGCACGGCCGCCTGCTGCTGGAGTCGCAGCGGGCGGCGGGCGTGGACACCGCGGGCGTCCTGGTCGGCGGCGCGCCCACCGGCGTCGCGCTGATCACCGTCGACCCGTCCGGGGACAACAGCATCGTGGTGTCCCCCGGCGCCAACGCCCGGCTGAGCCCCGACGACGTACGGGCCGCCGCGGACCTGCTGGCCTCGGCCCGCGTGGTCTCGGTCCAGCTGGAGATCCCGCTGGAGACCGTCGCGGCGGTCGCCGAGGCGGTCCGCACGGCGGGCGGGGAGACGGGCCCGCGCCTGGTCCTCAACCCCTCGCCGCCCGCCGCCCTCCCCGCCGAGGTGCTGGCCGCCTGCGATCCGCTGGTGCTCAACGAGCACGAGGCGCGCTTCCTGCTGGGCGAGGACCCGGCGGGCCGGGAGGAGGCCCCCGAGGCCTGGGCGGCCGCCCTGCTGGCGCGCGGCCCGCGCTCGGTGGTGGTGACCCTGGGCGCCGGCGGCGCGCTCGTCGCCGACCGCGACCGTACGGTCCTGGTCCCCAGCCTCCCGGTCGAGGCCGTGGACACCACCGGCGCCGGGGACGCCTTCACCGGCGCGCTCGGCTGGCGCCTGGGCGTCGGCGACGACCTGGAGACGGCCGTGCGGTTCGCCGTACGGGTCGGCGCGGCGGCGGTCACCCGCGCCGGCGCGCAGGAGTCCTTCCCCACGGCCGAGGAGGTCGCGGCGCGATGAAGCGGTCAGGGATCTTCAACCGCCGGCTGAGCGGGGCCCTCGCCGAGCTGGGCCACACCGACACGGTGATGGTCTGCGACGCCGGGCTCCCCATCCCCGCCGGGCCCGCCGGGCCGCCGGTGGTCGATCTCGCCTTCGTGGCGGGGGTGCCGTCCTTCGAGCAGGTGCTCAGGGGGCTGCTCGACGAACTGGTGATCGAGGGCGCCACGGCGGCCCTCGAGGTGCGGGAGCACAACCCGTCGGCGACCGCGCTGCTCGACGGCCTCTTCCCCGGGTCGGCGCTGGAGCTGGTGCCGCACGAGGCGCTCAAGGCGCGGACGGCGGCGGCGCGGCTGGTGGTGCGCACCGGTGAGGTGCGGCCGTACGCGAACGTGCTGCTGCGCTGCGGCGTGCCGTTCTGAATCACTGATCAGGGCGACGTTCTCATCAGGGCGACGTTCTCATCAGGGCGACAGCGAGATATTTCGAGGGGCCCGGTCCATCGGCCGGGCCCCTCGCTTCCCCCTCCGCAAGGCTTCCTCTTCTCCCCCGGATTCCCTCGAAATCCCCCCGGATTTCTCCCCCGGAATCCTCCCCCAGGAAGCCTGGTGCCCGGTACGACCCACGGCGGGCCGGAAGGGTTGCACGCTTGTCGCGAGTTATCGATCCGTGATCCGACGGCGGTTCCACGCCATACCGCTTGATCGGCGCGCCGCGCCGCATAGGGTCGGGACAGTGGTGATCACCCCGAGAGGCGGGAGCGGCGGATGCGGGTGATGACGTGGAACGTGTGGTGGCGGTTCGGCCCGTGGGAGCGGCGCCGGGAGGCGATCCTCGCGGTCCTGCGCGCGGTGCGGCCCGATGTGGTCGGTCTGCAGGAGGTGTGGGCGGACGGTGAGGAGAACCTGGCGGGCTGGCTCGCGGAACGGCTCGACATGCACTGGACCTGGGCCGCCTCCGACTCCCCCCAGAAGTGGCAGCGCCGCATCGGGGACCCGACCATCGACTTCGGCAACGCGGTGCTCAGCCGCTGGCCCATCGCCGAGCGGTCCGTGGCCCGGCTGCCCGCCGGGGGCGGCGCGGACGACGGGCGGCTGGCGCTGTACGCCCTGGTGGACGCCCCCGGACACCGGGTGCCGTTCTTCACCACCCACCTCAACGCCGACCCTCACGAGTCGGCGGTGCGCTGCGCGCAGGTCGCCGCCCTGGCCCGCTTCATCGCGGACCACCGCGGCAGCACCCCCTTCCCTCCGGTGGCCACCGGCGACTACAACGCCTGGCCCGACTCCGACGAGATACGGCTGCTCGGCGGCTACCGCACGGCCCCCGCCGTCCCCGGGCAGGTCCTCTACGACGCCTGGGAGTACGCCGACCCGGCCGCGCCCTGGGCCACCTGGGACACCGCGAACCCGCACGTCGCCAAGACCTTCGAGCCGAGCACCCGCATCGACTACATCCACGTCGGCCCGCCCGGCCCCGACGGCCTCGGCCATGTCCGCTCCGTACGCCGCGCGGGCGACGGCCCCGTGGACGGCGTCTGGCCCTCCGACCACGCGGCGGTGGTCGCCGAGCTGGCGACGGGCACCTGGTAGACCGCCCCTCGCCGTCCGGGCCCGCGCGGCGGGTGTCCCCCGGCGTCCGGGTCCGCGTCCGCGTTCGCGCGGCGGGTGTCCCCCGGCGTCCGGGACACCCGCCGCGCACCCCTGTGACCAGGCCGGACAGCGCCGACCGGACCCGGACGGCGGCGGACTGTCCGGGACGCCGCGGATCCATTGTTACCCCCGGCCCGCCTTGGTAGGCATTTTGTTGTCGGCAATCGCCCGACATCACCGCCTGCCCTGCTCGGTCTCGACGAGCCGGAAAACGGGGAGAACAAAAATGTCGGCCACGAAAACAGCCATGAAAATCGAGTGGGCAGCGGAACCGCGTCTGCTCTTCAGGGTGCTCGGCCCCATGGAAGTCCTCGGCGGAACCGAACCGGCCTCGCCGCTGCGGCGAGCGATTCTCACCGCCCTCCTGCTCCGCGCCGGGCAGGCCATCACGGTCGCGGAATTCACCGAACTGCTGTGGGACGATCCGCCCGCCTCCGCCGCGGCGAACATCCGCAGCCACCTCACGGCGCTGCGGCGCGACCTCGACGGCATCGAGCCGGGCCTGAGCCGGCGGGTGCGGACTTACCGCGGAAGCCGGAGCGGCTACGCGCTGGAGGTCGCCCCCGAGGAGTTCGACGTGCCGATGTTCATGGTGTCCGCGCGGCACGGGCGGAGCCTGCTGCTGCGCGGTGACGCGGACCGGGCGGTCGCGGCACTGGAGAAGACGGTGGCGCTGTGGCGCGGCCCGTTCGGCCCGAGCCTGCCGCCCACCCGGTGGTTCGCCGCCCATGCCGCCGGCCTCAACAGCGCGCGCTTCGACGCGTATCAGGACCTGTTCACCGCCGCCGTCCTGGCCGACCGCACCGAGACGCTCGCCTACCGGATCGAGAGCGCCATCGCCGAGGCGCCCTACCGGCAGCGCTTCTGGGAGCTGCTGTCCGCGGTGCACTGCATCAACGGCGACGCGGCCGGCGCCCTGGACGTCATCGGGCGCTGCCGGCGGCTGTTCGCCGACGACCTGGGGCTCGACCTGCCGCCCAACGTCGCGGCGATGCGGGCCGCGGCGCTGAACTGGGACCGCCAGGAGGCCCGCCGCCTCGTCGCGGCGCAGGCGCCGGCGCCCGCGCCCGCGTCCACGTCCGCCGCCTGAGACCTGACGCCTGAGACCTCGCGCCTGAGACCTGACGCCTGAGACCTCGCGCCTGAGCCCTGGCGCCTGAGACCTCGCGCCTGAGACCTGACGCCTGAGCCCTGGCGCCGGCGGGCCGACGCCGGATGTGCGAGCCGTATGCACAGCCTGTGCGCGAACCCCGCTCTTCGCGGTGCGGCCGGCCAACAACGGCCTCCCAGAATGAATTCACGGGACGCCGGAACAACGGGGCTTTCGGCACCCGCATGCAACCGAACCAAGGAGAGAAGATGAACTCGGAATTCGAGGGAGACCTTTCCCTCGTGGAAGAGCTCGCGGAGCAGGACTTCCACGACGTCGCGCAGCACGGCGGCACGATCGACCTCGCTCACCGCATCAGCCAGTACTTCGGGGGTGGGGGGTACGGAATTTTCTGCACCCTCACCAAGGAATGCCAGCCGAATTGCAACTGATGTACTACCAGGGAAAGGGATAGTCATGCAGAAGGACACGGACATCCTCGGCGCGTGGGACGAGGCCGAGCTCGTCGAACTGAGCGAGGCGGACGTCCACGGCGGCACCGGACCCGTCTGCGCCGCGATCGGCCTCACCGCCGCCGTCACCAGCATCGCCGTCGGGGTCTCCGCGGCGGTCTGCCCGACCACCAAGTGCACCAGCAGGTGCTGAGCGCCGGGCGGCGGGTCCGGTGAGCGCGTAGCGCAGCGCGGTGGAACGGGGGCCCTCGTACGGGCCCCCGGTTCCGCCCCGCCCACCGGACCCCGCCGCGTCCCCATGGAGATGGAGTATCACGAGTCGTGAAAACCTCAGCCCCGTACTATCCGGAACTGAGCGCAGCTCAGATCACGGACCTCATCGCGCCGCTGGCGCGATTCGACGCCCAGACCCTTGGAGTCTTCCGAGGCCGGAAGGGCCCCCGGGCCGCCGTATCCGCCGACGCCGCCGGACCCACCGGCGCCACCGCCCACGCCACGGTGGCTCAGTGGTGCGCGGCCCCCGAGCACTATCCGTTCCAGAAGATCATCAGGAACGCCGCCGCGACGCTCGCCGACCCCGACCCGGTCGCGCCGTTCGCGCCGCTGTTCGCCGATCCCCAGGCCGCGCTGCGGCAATTACTGGCACGTGCCGAGGCCCGACTGCGCGAGGTGTACACCAGGCCGCTGGTCGCCGCCGTCAACCACGCCCGCCGCCAGGGCCGGCTCGTGGGCACGGACCCGGCCGAGCGGTACCGGTACTTCGTCGACCAGTCGTTCCGTCATTCCTTCGAGGCACTGAGCGGGCTGTCGTTCCCCGTGCTGCGGAGTGTCACGCGCGTCGTACTGGCCTACGAGGCGCACAACTTCCGGGAGCTGTGCCTGCGGCTCTCGGCCGACCGTGACGCGATCGCCGCCGCCTTCGGCATCGGCCCGGCGGACCCGGTCGTCTCCTGCGGATTCGGGGACGGCGACGCGCACCACCAGGGCCGCAGCGTGTCCGTCCTGGAGTTCGGGTCCGGCAGGAAGCTGGCCTACAAGCCGCGGGACGTGTCCTGCGAGGCCGCGTACGCCGTCATCGCCCGCGAGGCCAACGACTGGCTGGGCACCTCGCTGGTCGCCGCCGAGGTCCTGGAGCGGCCCGGCTACGGATATGTGGAGTACGTGGCGGCGGAGGACGTCGCCGACATCTCCGCGCGGTTCATGGCGGCCAGCGGCGAGCTCGCCGCCGTGCTGTACCTGCTCAACGCGCAGGACATGCACTTCGAGAACGTCGTGGCCACGCGCCGCGGCCCGGTGCCGATCGACCTGGAGACGATCCTCCAGCCCGCCCGGCTCCACCCCGGCGCCCCCGAGGAGACGCCGGACAACGCCCATCACAGGCTCACACAGTCGGTCTACGGCATCGGGATCCTGCCCCTCCTCATGGCCGGCCGGGACGAGGACTCCGGCTATGTGGACCTCGGCTTCCTCGGCGAGCAGGGCGGCGGCGAGTCACCGTTCACGTCCGTGCGGTTCGAGGCTCCGTTCACCGACGAGGTGCGTCTGACGCTGGGCCGGCAGGCGGCGGAGGAGCGGCGGACGGTCGTGGGGACGCTGAGCCAGGACGAGGTCCATGCGCTGGGCGAGCGGATGGCGTCCGGATTCGTCCGGGTGTGCCGCGCGGTGATGTCGGACAGGGAGCGCTGGACGGCGCTGGTGCGCGGGGCGGCGGCCGGCGCGCGCGTGCGCTACCTCCACAACCCGACGACGGTGTACGCGCAGACGCTGCGCACGGCCTCGAGCGCCCGGGCCATGAACGACCGCGCGTCCTACCTGGCGGCGCTGAAGCGGGTGGCCATGGCCAGCCGGCCCGCCGCGCGCGCGATCGTCCGTTCCGAGCTGCGGCAGCTCGCGGGGCGCGACGTCCCCTACTTCACCGTTGGCGCGTCGGACGTGGCCCTCATGGACGGCGAGGGGACCGAGGTCGGGGCCGTGCTGCCGGTCTCCCCGATCGCCGCGGCCGCGGCGAAGGTCGCCGCCCTGACCGAGTTCGAGGTGGGCGAGCAGCTCAGGCTCATCCACTCCGCCTTCTCCTGCCGCTTCCCCGACGACCACCTGGCCTCGGCGGACGGCATCGGCCTCCCGCTGTCCGGCGGCGCGGCGAGCGGACGGCGTACGAGCGGGCGGCGTACGGGGGCGGCGGGCGACACGCTCGCCGGGGTGGTGACCCGGCTGTGCGACACCATGGTCGCCTCGGCCCTGCCCGACCGGTACGCCCACCTCCCCCACACCTGGATCGGTCCGCTGGCCTCCGCACAGGCCAACCGGCCGTGGCCACCCGCGGTGCTCGGATACGACCTGTACACCGGGAGGGTCGGCCCGGCGCTGGCCCTGGCGGCGGCCGGCCGCGTCCTGGACCACCCCGCCTACCGTGACCTGGCCGGACAGATCTTCTCGGCCATCGCGGAGGGCCTGTCCGAGTCCCCGTCCGCGTCCGTGTCCGTGTCCCCGTCCGCGTCCCTGCCCGAGTTCCCGTCCGGCCCCCTGTCCGGGCCCTCGTCCGGGCCCCCTTCCAAAACCGCGGACACGCGGCGGGCGGCGCCCTTCTCGGCGTACTCCGGATCGGCCGGCACGCTGTTCGCGCTGGCGACGGCGGGCAGGCTGCTCGGACAGCCCGGTTGGGTCCGCGCCGCCCAGCAGGCGATACCCGACGTGCTCGACCCCGTGAACGGCCGACCGGCGGCCGACCTGCCCCTGGACGTCATCAGCGGGCTCGCGGGCGTCCTGTCCTGTGTGACGGCGATCGGCGGCCCGTACGCCGAGGAGTCGGCCGCCGCGCTGACGGACATGCTCACGGACGCCCTGCGGCCGGGCGCCCACCACCCCGTACTCGACCAGTCCGGCTTCGGACACGGGGTCAGCGGCGTCATCCACGCGCTGAGCCGGGCCCACCCGCGCCTGCCCGAGCGGCGGCGAGGGGCCGTCGAGGCCACGCTGTCCCGCCTGATCGGCCGGTTGCGGGACTTCTACGACCCCGCCGAGGGCGACTGGTACTCCAACGTGGCCACCCCCTGGTCCTTCCCCACCGGCTGGTGCCACGGCTCGGCCGGCATCGCCCTCGCCCTCACGGCGTACGGCGCGACGACGGGAGACGAGTCGGCGGAGCCCATGCGGAAGGTGGCCGTGGGCAACATGATCCGCCGTGGCTTCGGGCGGAACCTGACCTGGTGCCACGGCGACCTCGGCAACCACGACATCCTCTGCGCCGTCGCGAGCGCCGACCACTCGCTGCGCGCCGAGGTCGAGGAGGTCGAGCGGACGTGGCTGCACGCCGAGGTGTTCACCCGCAAGGCCGGTGACACCCGGAGCCGGTACGCGCACACCAACAGCCTCCTGGTCGGGACCGCCGGGATGGTGATCCACCTCGTCAACCGCCTGGATCCGTCCGCTCGGCTGTCCCCCGTCGCGCTGTCCCCCGTAGCTCCGTACCGACCCGGTCCGACAGCGGGGGGCCGATGACATGACGTGGAACATCATCAACCGTCGGTCCACCCAGCCCCGGCGGGTACCGACGATCACGCAGGTGGCCCAGACGGAATGCGGCCTGTGCTGCTGCGTCGCGGTCCTGCGCTACCACGGGCGCGCGGAGGAGATCTCCACCGCGCGGCAGGTCATGGAGGCCGGCCGGGACGGCCTCAGCGCCACCCAGCTCGCCCGCTTCCTGCGGGAGCGCGGCATGGAGGCGAAGCTCTTCCGCGTCAAGGACGTGGCGGCCCTCGCGAAGTTCACCTCACCGGTGATCCTCTACTGGGAGGACTACCACTTCGTGGTCCTCGAGCGGTTCGACGGCCACACCGCGGTCATCATGGACCCGGCGCTCGGGCGGCGGCGCCTCGGCAGGAAGGAGCTGGAGGCCTCCTTCAGCGGCATCGCGGTGTCCGCCGAGCCCGGCCCGGACTTCGAACGGACGCCCCGGAAGTTCATGGCGGACTGGCGCGGCATCCCGCTCTTCGCGAAGGGCTCGCGCAGGCGCATCGCGCTGGTCGGTCTTCTGTCGCTCGGCGGATACGCGGGAACCCTCGGCATACCGATGCTGACGGAATGGGCGGTCGACCGGTACGTCCGCTGGGGAGGCCTGGACGACCTGGCCACGGTCCTTTCCGTCATCGTCGCCGTGGCCATCGGCTACTTCGCGCTGTATCTGCTCAGAGTCGCCGTCCTCTCGTCCGTGGTGGCGATGATGGGCGAGCACCTGATGATCCAGACGTTCTCCAAGCTGCTCTCCCTCCCGTACAAGTTCTTCACGACGCGACAACCCGGCGAGCTTCTGTTCCGGCTCAACAGCGTCAACGTGATCAGGGATCTGCTGTCCTCGCGCGTGGCGCAGGGCGTGCTGGACGTCGGGACCCTGTTGTGCGTGAGCGGTTATCTGCTGATCGCCGAATGGCGCCTCGGCCTGATAGCGGCGGCCCTTTCCCTGGCCAACGCCCTGTATCTGGTGAAGACCCGCATCCGGGTGCTGGAGTCCGTGGACGCGGAGATGACCCACCTGAGCAAGAGCCAGTCGGCCCAGCTGGACGCGATCGTCTCGGTGCCCACCATCAAGATGGGCGGATATGCCGCCGAGTTCCTCGCGAGCTGGAGCAAGGTGTACGCCTCGTCGCTCCAGGCGATGAAGGACCGCATGCGACTGCAACAGGGCCGCATCACGGGCCTGACCGCCACCACCCAGATGTTCGGCCCGCTGATCCTGCTGTTGTCGAGCCTGTATCTCGTCGGCCACGGGCATATCTCCCTGGGCCAGGCCATGGCGGTGCAGACGGTGTCCGGCACCTATTTCGCGCTGTCGACCTCGGTGTTCCAGACCTGCACCGAGTTCGCGGAGGCGTCCCGCTACATGGCGCGCCTCAACGACATCGCCGAGACGCCCTCGGAGGACCGCGGCGGCGACCTCAAGCAGCTGCCCTCGACCTCCATCCGCCTGACCGACGTCGGCTTCCAGTACACCCGCCACAGCGAACCGGTCCTCAGCGACGTCTCGATCGACATTCCGGCCGGGGCCAAGGTCGCCCTCGTCGGCCCCTCGGGATCCGGCAAGTCCACCCTGGGGCGGATCATCTGCGGGCTGTACGAACCGACGCGGGGCACCATCGAGTTCGGCGGGCGGGACATGTGCGAATACGACAAGGACTCGCTGCGCCGCTCCATCGGATACATCCCCCAGGAAGTGCATCTGCACAACCGCACGATCCTCGAGAACCTGACGATGGGGCAGGACATCCCCGAGGAACAGGTGCGTGAATTCTGCGAGAGCGTGGGAATCCTCGACTTCCTCGAGGACCTTCCCATGGGGCTCAACACGCTGATCTCGGAAATGGGCGCGAACTTCTCCGGCGGTCAGCGGCAGCGGCTCGCCATCGTCCGGACCCTGCTCCAGCGGCCCTCGATCCTCGTCCTCGACGAGGCGACGGCCTCGCTGGACACCATCAACGAGCGGCGCGTCACGGACATCATCCAGGACATCGGGGCGACACAGATCATCATCGCCCACCGACTGGCGACCATCAAAGCGGCCGACCGCATTTACGTGCTCGACGGTGGACGCGTCGTCGAGCAGGGCAGTCACGAGGAATTGCTGAACGGAGGTTCGGTCTACATGAAGCTCTACGCGGACGGTGACCCCGATGCCCTGGTGGCGGGGCGGGAGAAGGCGGCCTGGGAGAACGCGATCGGCCCGGAGGGCCCGATCTGTGACCCGGACGTCGCCATCCCCGCCTTCCTCCCGTTCTACCAGCACCTCGTGCCCAGGAGTTCCGTGGTCTCGACGCTGCGGGAGGTGATGGCCCCGGCCACGCGCCCCGAACGCCACGAGGCGGTGGTGGACACCATCTGGGGGGAGCTGCTGACCGCCGTCGAGGGCCACTCCTTCCGGACGCTGATCGGCGAGTTCCACACCTTCCGCGAGGGCCTCGGGCTGCCCATGACGGCCGACGGCGACGAGGCGCTGCAGCGGTTCCGGAGGCATCTCGGCGCGCCCGGCACCTGCCGGCGCATCGCCGACGCCTACCCGGTGCTGCAGCAGCGGCTGTCCATCCTGCTGGACAACTCGCTCGACGCGTACACCGACATGTTCTGCGCGTACACGGCGGACCAGGAGGCGCTGCGCGCCGCCGGTCTGACGCCGCGCACGGCGGCGGCCGGGGAGCTCATCGAGGACGTCTTCCTCACCGGCTCCGACCCGCACAACGACAACCGCCAGGTGGTCGGGGTGCGGCTGACCAGCGGCACCAGACTGGTCTTCAAGCCGCGGGCCCTGGCGACGGACGGTTTCGTACGGGACCTGTACGCGGCCGCCGACCCGTACCTCAGCTTCTCGCTGCGCGAGTGCCTGCCCGTCTCGGTGACCTCCGGGTCCCACGGCTGGCAGCAGTTCGTCCCGTCGGAGCCGATGACCTCGCCCGACCAGCCGGCCCGGTACTTCTACCGGTTCGGCGCGCTGTGCGCGATCCTCTCCGCCATCGGGGCCTCCGACCTCCACGACGAGAACCTGCTGGCCCGCGGCGAGAATCCGTGCGTCATCGACACCGAGACCATCCTGCGGCCGGACGCGGGCGTGGAGAACGACACGCTTCCGCACCTGCTGATCAATCACACCAAGCTGTCGGTCGTCTCCACGATGCTCGTCCCCTCGATGAGCCCGGCCTCCCCCGTCGACTTCCTCATGGCGGGGGTGGGCGTGGCCGGCGACCAGCCCTCCAAGATGACCAAGACGGTGGTGCGCGACCCCGGCACCGACGGCATGTGCGTCGGGCGGGATCCCATCACCTACCGGCAGGACGCCAACCTGCCGCGTCTTGGGGAGGCGCCGCTGTCCGCGACCGACTACTTCTCGGATGTGCTGGCCGGCTACACCGACGCCCTCGAGTTCGTGCGCGGCGGCGCGATCCCGGCGCTGCTCGACACCCACCGGGACATGCCCGTCCGGTATGTGCTGCGGGCGACGCTGGTCTACAGCCGCTTCATGGACGCCTCGACGCACCCCTCCTACCTCGCCCGACCCGAGGAGGCCGAGCGGCTGTTCGGGCTGCTCGGGAACTCGGGCCAGTTCACCGCCGAGCTGGCCCAGCGGATCGCCGCCGAGGAGCGCGCCGGCATGAACACGGGGAACGTGCCCTATTTCAGCTCACGGGCGGACTCCACCGACCTGGCCACCTCACGGGCGCGCTTCCCCGAGGCGTTCACGACCTCGTCGCTGGACCACGCCCGGCGCGGCGTCGCCCTGAACGCCGCCCGGCCCGACCACTACCACCACTTCCTCCTCGAGGAGTGCTTCAGCGAGGTGTTCGGCGAGGACAGCCCCGCCGGCCTGTCCCGGCACAGCGTGTTCGCCGGGCCGCTGCGGCACGCCCGCGCGGGGGCCTGGTGGCCGGAGATCGCGCGGCGGATCGCCGACCTCGGCGTGACCCTCCACACCCCGGACGGTCCGCGGACCGGCTGGCTGGGCGGCATCGGCCCCGGGCGGGACGCGGCGACCATCACCCCGGGCAACTTCGTCTCGTTCCACGACATGGGCGGCATCACGGCCTTCCTCAACCGGGCCAACCGCCTCGACGACGGCTTCCGGACCGTCCACCACCGCGCCGACCGGGGGCTCGACGATCTGCTGGCGGAGTACGGCGAGGGCCTGCGGCAGACCCCGGAGTCCGTGTTCTCCGGCGCCGCCTCCCTGCTGCTCACCCGGCCGCAGGCGACGCCGACCGACTGGCTCGGGCCCGTCCTCGACGAGGTCGACGCGCGGGCCGCGGCGGGCGACCTGGAGACCGACCTGAGCAACGGCCCGGCCGGCCTGCTGATGGTCCTCCTGTCCCGCCTGGAGGCCGGGGACGACCCCGCCGCCCTGTGCGGCGAACCCCGGCTCGCCCGGCTGCGCGATCTGGCCCTGGCCCATCTCCAGGCCCCCAGGACCGCGCCGTGGTTCGACCTCGCCCACGGCGAACTCGGGCTCCAGTGGGCCCGCGCCCGCGTCGGCCGGGTCCTCGGTGACGAGGCGCCGGCCCGGGCGTCCGCGGACTGGCTGACCGTACGGGCCGGCTCCGGCACGGGAGGCTCGTTCGCCGGGTGGTGCAACGGCGCCGCCGGCCTGCTGCTGGCCTCCGCCGAGATCCTGTTCTCCGCCGGCCGCCCGGACGAGCTGTCCGGACGGCGGCTGACGACCCTCGTCGAGGCCGCGACCCGGCTGCGCCCCGGCCGCCCGGTGGACCTGTCGGTCTGCCACGGCAGCAGCGGCGTGGTCCAGTCGCTGATCGCCACGGCCCGCGTCCTCGGCGACGACTCGCTGCTCACCCGGGCCCACGAGTACCAGGAACTCGTCCTGACCAGGGCCCGCGAGAACGGCTTCTTCACGGGCTCCCCCGGCCGGACCTCCCTGCTGGGCTACATGCTCGGCTGGGCCGGCATCGGCGACACCGACGCCCTGCTGCACGCCACGGAGCAGAGCCACGACGACGGCTTCTTCCGCGTCCCGGTCGCGATGACCTCGGGCTTCGCCCGGCTGGCCCAGCCGGTGGGGTGACCCGGGCCCGGAGTGCGCGGTGAGTAGTGCACGGGGAGTATCGGACAGCGACACGCCGACGCCACGGCGTGTCGCTGTCCGGTACTCACCACAAAAGCCGCGCGGGGAGGTTCAGCCCTTCGCCGCCAGGCCACCCGAGGCCGTATCGATCACCTCGTCCAGGACCGCGCGCGAGCGCTGGAGGTCCTCGATCATGCGGTCGATGCGGTCCCGCTCCGCCGTGAGGTCCGTGACCAGGCGCTCGTCGGCGATCTCGGACGGGCCGCCGTCGGCGTCCCTCATGCACGGGAGCAACTGCCCGATCCGGGAGCTGGACAGCCCCGCGGCGTACAACTCCTGGATCCGCAGCACCCGGTCGACGGCGCCCTCCCCGTACTCCCGGTGGCCGCCGGGCGTCCGGCGCGCCACCAGCAGCCCCTGCTGCTCGTAGTAGCGCAGCGACCTCTCGCTCACGCCCGTACGCCGGGCCAACTCACCGATCCGCATGACGCACCTCACACCGGGCGGGCTTGAATCTGACATCAGTGGCAAGTTCTACGGTACCCGCATGACGAACACAGCCACCACATCCCGCCTCTTCACCCCCACCCGCCTCGGCCCCCTCGACCTCCCGAACCGCCTGGTCATGGCGCCGCTGACGCGCAACCGGGCCGCCGCCGACGGCAGCCCCACCCCGCTGATGGCCGAGTACTACGCCCAGCGCGCCTCCGCGGGGCTGATCATCGCCGAGGCGTCCACCCCCAACGCGGTCGGCCAGACCTACCCCAACATCACCGCCATCCACACCGACGCCCATGTGGCCGGCTGGCGGCAGGTCACCAAGGCGGTGGCCGCCGCGGGCGGCGGCCCGATGTTCCTCCAGATCCAGCACGGCGGCCGGGTCGGCCACCCCGACACCAGCGGACTGACCCCCGTCGCCCCGTCCCCGGTCCCGCTGCCGGAGACGATCCACACCCCGACCGGCCGCCGACCCTCGGTCACCCCCCGCGAGATGACGCCCGACGACATCCGGACCACCGTCGGCGACTTCGCCGACGCGGCCCGGCGCGCGCTCGACGCGGGGTTCGCCGGGGTCGAGGTGCACAGCGCCAACGGCCACCTCCTCCACCAGTTCCTCGCCCCCAACACCAACCGGCGCGGCGACGCGTACGGCGGGAGCGTGGAAAACCGGGTCCGGTTCGTGGTCGAGGTCGTCGAGGCCGTCGCCGAGGCGATCGGCCCCGAGCGGGTCGGCCTGCGCGTCTCTCCCGGCACCACCACCGTCAACGGCATCGCCGACACCGACGCCGACGTGCTCTACCCGGCGCTCCTCGCCCGCCTGGCGGACAAGGGCCTGGCCTACCTCCACATCGTCTTCGCCGACCCGGACCAGCCCCTCTTCCAGCGCCTCCGCGCGGACTGGCCCGGCACCCTGATCGGCAACCCCGTCCTGCCCAAGGAGCAGATCCCCGCCGACGGCGGGCGGCAGGCGGCGGAGCGGCTCCTGGCCTCCGGGGCCGACCTCATCGCCCTCGGCCGGCCCTTCCTCGCCAACCCCGACCTGGTCGAACGGCTGCGCACGGGCGCGCCCGTGAACCCGGTCCGGGACCGGTACATGATGTACGTGGGCGGCCCCACCGGCTACACCGACTACCCCACTCTCGACAAGGTCGTAGCCTGATGGGATGTCGGCCAGGTACGAAGGCAGGACCGGCGAGGACCCGGGGGCGGCCGCGGCCCGCCTCACCGGGCGCCGGGTGAGCGGTCAGCGCCCGCCCTCGGGCGGGCCCGCCCACGTCGTGCTCGACGGCGGGCAGGTGGTGATGGTCAAGCGCGGCTCCGACCCCGGCGCCACGCGCGCCGAGGCGGCGGGGCTGCTCTGGCTGGCCGAGGCCGACGCGGTCCGGGTCCCTGCCGTGCTCGGCCACGACGCGCACTGGCTGGTGACCGAACAGGTCCCCACCGGCGCCCCGAGCGCCCGCGCCGCGGCCCGCTTCGGCCGCGACCTGGCCACCCTCCACGCCGCCGGCGCCCCCGCCTTCGGCGCGCCCCCACCCGGCGGCCCCGAGGACGCGTACATCGGCCTCGCCCCCATGCGCAACACCCCCGGCCCCGACTGGCCCCACTGGTACGCCGAGCACCGCGTGCTCCCATATCTGCGCCGCGCGGTCGACGAGGGCACGCTGCGCCCCACCGAGGCCCCCCTCATCGAGCGCGTCTGCGAACTCCTCCCCGCCCTGTCCGGCCCCACCGAGCCGCCCGCCCGGCTCCACGGCGACCTGTGGAACGGCAATGTGCTGTGGGGCGCCGACGGCCAGGCCTGGCTCATCGACCCCGCCGCCCACGGCGGCCACCGCGAGACCGACCTGGCCATGCTCCACCTCTTCGGCTGCCCCCACCTCCACGACATCCTCGACGCCTACCACCGGACCACCCCCCTCGCCGACGGCTGGCCCGACCGCATCGCCCTCCACCAGCTCTTCCCCCTCCTGGTCCACGCGGTCCTCTTCGGCCGCCCCTACGCCGACCAGGCCCTGGCGGCGGCCCGGTCGGCCCTGGCGGCCTGATCCGCGCCTCGTCGATGGCCCCGTAGGTAGAGGGACAGCTTCTGTCAGGCTGCGGTGATCTGCTGGGCCAGCAGCAGTGCCAAAGGGCCTCCCTGAAGCAGGAAGCGCCCCTCGGTGGCCGCCCGGATCGCATCGGTCAAGGGCCACCACATGAGTTTGAAGTCCTCTTCGCTGGGTGTGAGTTGCTGCGGCCCCAGGGTGAGGCCTTCGGCCAGGAACAGGTGGATTCGGGCAGTGGAGTCGAGGGTGATGGCGTACGAGCCCAAGGAGAGCCAGGTCTCGGCGGTGACACCGGCTTCCTCACGCAACTCGCGCCGCGCGCACTCTTCCGGTGTCTCGCCGGGCTCCCTGCGCCCCCCTGGCAGGAACAGGTAATCGCCGCCATGCTGGGGGAATGCAGCGGTCAGGACGGCCACCATGCCGTCCGTGTCACGGGCCACGATGACGGAGGCGTCGCACCGCGCCCCCGGGTCGGATGCTGCGGTCATGGCCCCGGAGCGTATCCGCCTACGCTGACAGCCATGCCGCGAACGGGACGTTCAGGACCGTGGGGTGAGCGATGCCACGGCCGTGGTACCCGTCCTCGCCGAAGGCGTCGCCGTGATCGGCGCACATGATGATCAGCCATCTCTTGCCGCTGGTGAGCCCCTCGACCAGGCGACCGAGGTGTTCGTCCGCGTACGCGAGCGCGGCGGCCTGGGACAGCCATGAGTCGGAGCTGTCGCCGTTGTAGTGGCCGTGGGGGACATGGGTGGCGGAGACATTGACGAACAGCATCAGCGGCCGGTGAGCGTACTGCTCGGCGACGGCCAACGCGTGGTCAACCTGGTGGCGCGCGGAGTCCGGCTCCGGAGAGCAGAACTCCGGGCGCCAGTGGTCCTCGTGGAACATGTCGGGCAGCACCGACCCGAGCGGGGTCTCCCTCGAGAAGTAGGTCACCCCGCCGACGCACACGGTGCGATATCCGTGCGGCGCGAGCCCGGTGAGGAGGTTCGGCGCGTCGAAGACGAACGTGCCCGCATCGACGGTCTTGAACGCGGGCGGGCGACACTCCCACAGCCGGGGAGGCTGTACGGGCTGCGGCAGCTTGGGCAGGAAGCCGGAGAAGAACGCCATGTGGGCGGGCAGCGTGAAGGTGCCGGGGGTGCGGCGCTCCTCCCACACCCCGCCGGGGAGGATCTTCGCCAGGCGCGGTGTCCGACCTGCGTGCAGGGCCGCGCGAGCGACGTCGTAGCGCAGGGAGTCCAGGGTGACGAACAGGATGCTGGTCTCGCTTCGGATGATCTCAGCCGCGTCGATCACAGCGCCTCCAGCAGGTCTCGACGTTCGGTGATGTGGCCCTTGGCCTGGTCGTTCACCGGGATGGGAACCCGGTCGGAGGCGATCATCTCCCGCAGCCTGGCCAAGCCGGTGTCCTCGGTGACCGGCTGGCCGTCCGCGCCGTAGAGACGGATGGTGACGGTCTGCCGTCCGCCGTGGTCGGTCGTGGTCAGCAGGGCGCCGGGGACGTCCCCGAGTTCCTTTATGGCGTTCAGAAGGTGGCCTTCGTCGGCCATGCCGAGGCTGGAGATCTGGCAGCCGAAGTGCTCGGCGTTGATGGCGCCCCGGCAGAATCGCCGGTGGAACTCGACCGTGACGCAGTGGCCGTCGTGGGCCACGGCCATCTGCCGGGCCTTGCTCACCACGACGAAGCAGGCGGCGACCCACCAGGCCACGCCCTCGTGGATCTCGCCCGGGAACGCGCCGCTGATGCGGCCGTCACGGATGACGGTGTCGGTGTCGATCGGGTTAAGCACGCCTGCTCTCCAGGTGCTCGACGACGATGTCGGCCAAGTCCTCCGGGCTGCGGTCGTCGGTCCGGATCGTGACCGCGCTCGGATCGCTCTCGGCGACGGACAGGAAGTTCTCCCGGAGCCGTTCAAGACGGTCGGCGACGTCGAACAGGTCGAGGTCGTCCTGCTTCACGTCCTTCTTGTTGCCCATCCGCTCCTTCAACGCCCTGTCGGAGCCGATCAGGTAGGAGGTGGCGTCCGGGGCCACGAGGTAGGGCAGGAGCGGTGCCATCAGGCCGCGCACCTGGTCGAGGCCGACTCGGTTGACGGCGGCGTGGCAGGCCATGACCGAGGAGGCGTACCGGTCCGCAACCACCGGCCCCGTGCTGAGGGCTTGCCGTACGACGTCTGAGACGTGCAGGAGGCCGGAGAGATAGAAGGCAAACTGCGGCAGTGGCCGAAGCTCCCGGTTGACCGTGTCGGACCAGCCGGTGTGCGGATCGGTGAGTGTGTGGAGCGCGGTGGCGCCGAGCCTCTTGGCCAGCAGGCGGGCGAGCGTCGACTTCCCGACCCCTGAGACACCTTCCAGGACCACGAACGGGCCCCGGCGACCTTCATCTGCCCCGGGCGCGTACGGGGTGCGCAAGGCGCTCACAGGGTGCCCTCGGTGAAGGCGGAGACGTGCCGGGCGACGGCAGCGGGGATCGCCTCCGGATCGTCCAGCAGGGGCCGGATGTCCATCCGGAGGTCATCCCGCAGAAGGCAGGGCTGGATTCCGCCGGCGTGGTCGACGCGCAGGGACCAAAACCCTTCCACGCACTTGGGCTTGACCGGGCAGGTGCCGCACTGGCCGATGTGATGGCGCCCGAGTTCGCGGTGAATGACGTCGATGGCGATGCCGTCGATGCGGAAGATCCGTCGCCCCTGCCCAACCCCGGAGACTTCGACCTCCTCGTCGCTCGTCAGGGTGCGAAGGTGGTCGATGATGCCCTGGGCGCCGATCGCTGAGCCCTTCCGGCCAGCGTTGAAGTCGGTGTCCACCAGCTCGATGAACTGCACGGGCATGCGCCGGTCGAGAGCAAAGGCCAGAATGTCGTGCAGCTCATGTTCGTTCTCGCGCTGTACCAGCGTGTTCAGCTCCACCCGCTCGAACATTTCACGGGCCGCCTCGATGCCGTCGAGAATGGTCGCGATGCCGATGCGGGTGTTCGCGATGGCTTTCGGCGACGCGTCGGAGAAGTAGTGAAGGGAGACCTTCACCTTGTCCAGGGCGGTCGTGGAAAGCCACTCCTGGTGCGTTCGCACCAGGGTTCCATTCGTGATCAGTGTGTAGGTCGCGTCCGGACCGCGTGCGGGAAGCCGGGTCAGTACCTGCCGGGCCAGGGGCGACATGAGGGGCTCCCCACCGGTGAAGTACACCCGTTTTGCCTGACGGTGGGTGCCGCATCCACCGTGCGCTTATGAGCACCGCGCGTAACACAGCGTTAGAGGAGTGGATGGAGGCACACGGCCACAGCTCCAGCTCCTTTGCCCAGGCCGTGAGCAAGGCGAAGGAAGCACTCACCGGCAGTCCCGGCACGTACGACGGGCGCATCGTCCGGGACTGGAAAGCCGGCCGGGTCCGCTGGCCCAACGCCGTCACCCGCGCGGCCATCCAGCACCTCACCGGACTGGACCCTGTCCGCCTAGGGTTTGTGCCACGAGGCCGCAACGAAGCAGTCGAAGCGCCATCGCAGGAGGATCCCATGCGCCGCCGCACCTTCGTGACCGTCGTCCCGGCCGCGGCCCTCGCCGGGGCAGCACCGCCCGCCCGCGCCCGTTACACCGTCGGCACCGGCGATGTGCAACGCCTGCGCCAGGAACTCGCAGACCTGTCGAAGCTGGACGACCGGGAAGGCGGCGGCCCCGAGCTGGAGAAACGCGCGATAGCCCTTGCTGACGAAACCATCAACCTCCAGCGGAACGGCAGCGCCACGAGCCGCATCCGAAGCCGCCTGTACGCCCTCGGCGCCGCCTCCACCGCCATGGCCATGTGGGCCACGGTCGACTCCCGGCAACCCGTCCGCGCGCAACGCCACCTGGAGCGAGCGACCCACCTCGCCGGACTCTCCGGAGACGGGCAGGTACAGCACCAGATCTGGCAGTACGCCAGCATGCTCGCCAAACAACGCGAACACTGGCCGGACGCCGTAGCCGCGGCCGAGGCCGCCATGTCCGCTAGCGCGCACCGAACAGACCCCCTCTACGCCTCCCTCAGCCACGCGCGCCTCGCGGTCTCCCTCCCCGGGATCGGAGAACACACGCGCGCCCAGCGCGCGCTGGAACGGGCAGAGCAGGCATTCGAGCGAGCCGACCCCCGCGAATGGCGCCCCACCTCGATGGACTTCTATACCCGCAGCGAACTCGACGGCCTGACCGGCATCACCTACCTGTGGCTCAACCAGCCCGAACGGGCCGAGTACCACCTTCACCGCTGCGTCGCCGCCCTCCGCCCCGACCAGCACCGGAACCGCGCCTTCTACGCCGTCAATATCGCCTTCGCCCAACTCGGCCAGGGTGACCCCGAACAGGCATGCAACACCGCCGCCGCCGTCATCCCCCCGCCCGGATCCACCAGCGCGGGCCGCATCCCCCATCTGCTGGACACCTTTACTGCCAAGCTCAACGCGGCAGCTCCCGGCGCACGCATCACCCATGAGTGGAACGCCCGCACCGCCTGACCCGGAAGGACCCACCCTGTGACCACCTCACCGGCCACCGTGGAGCTACGCCGCTACGGACGCGCAGACCTCAACGCCATTCGGCAGCCCCTCACCGATGTATACGCCGAGGTCTACTCCGCCCGGCTCTCCGACCCCTTCTTCTCCATCGAGCGATTCGAGGAACGGCTGAAAGGTCATGTCTCCCGCGAACCCTGGGAAGTCGTCATCGGCTGGGACGGCGACGAGCCCGTCGGCTACGCCTATGGCTCACCCCTCCCGCCCCGCTCCCGCTGGTGGGCCGGAATGCTCGAACCCCTACCCGAGGAAATGACTCGCGAGGACGGCGCGCGGACCATGGCCCTGTGCGAGCTGATGGTGCGGCAGCCCTGGCGGAAGACCGGCATCGCTCACCGCATCCACGAAGAGCTTCTGTCCGGCCGCGCGGAGGAACGAGTGACGCTCCTGGTCGAGCCGACACACCCGAAGGTGAAAGCGCTCTACGAATCGTGGGGCTACGAGAACATCGGAGACCAGCAGCCTTTCCCCGACGCCCCCGTGTACGCGACCATGCTTCGCATCCTGCGGCCCGCGTAAGCATCCAGGCGCGGTGTCACCGGCTTTTTCCTCGCGCTGCTCCCAGTGCCGCCGCCTCTACCGTCTGCCCCAGGAGCACGGCGATGGTCACTGGCGCCCATGCAACTCGCTGTATCGGTGACTAAGGGGATGACCCAGTGCGACGCCGCAAACTCCTGACCGGTCTGACCGGGGCGACCTCCAGTGTGGTCTTCGGTCCCGGCCCGGCCGCCGCCCGGTCTCCGGTGGGGCCGGGCTTGTCGGGCCTGGAGGACCTGCTGCTGCACCGGCAGGACAGCCTGCCACTCGGCACGGATCCCACCCCGTCCACGGCCCTCGCGGCGGTGGACACCTCCCGCCGCGAGTTCGGCGCCTGCCGCTACGACGCCCTTGCCCGCGGCCTGCCGTCCCGGATCGCGCTCGCGCAGGCCCTCGGCGCCGAGGGGCATCCCCGGCAGTCGGCGGTCGCCGTCGCCGACCTCTACACCGTCGCAGCTCGGTTGTGTATCAAGCTCGGCGAGGACGGCCTCGCGGCGGTCACCGCCGACCGGGCCCTGACCGCGGCCCTGGGTGGCGCGGACGCGCTGACCGTCGCCGAGGCCCACCGTATGGTCTCCAGCGCCTTGCGCCGCCAGGGCCACTACGCCCGCGCCACCGACGTCGCCGTCACCGCGGCCCGGCAACTGGCCACCGACCGCACCGCCGAGATGTCCGAACGGCTGTCCGTCCAGGGCAACCTGTACGCCACCGCCGCCTACACCGCAGCGAAGCAAGGCGACCGTGACACGGCGCAGGCGCTCATCGCCGAGGCACAGGCGACCGCCGGACGGCTCGGCCACGACGAGCTGCTGCGCGGCACCGTCTTCGGTCCCGGCCAGGTGCTCCTTCACCAGATCTCGATCAGCTACCTGCTCGGCGACGCCGGACAAGCCATCGAGCACGCCCGCCGTGTCAACACCGCCGCCCTGCCCACGACGGAACGCCAGGCCCGCTACTGGATCGACGTCGCTCGCGCCTTCGACCAGTGGGGCAAGCCCGACCGCTGCTACCGCGCTCTGCTGGCCGCGGAGGACGCAGCACCGCAGGAAGTCCGCCGCGGATCCGTACGGACCATGGCCGCCGGGTTGATGCGGCACGACCGCTCCCTGCCCGGAGTACGCGCGTTCGCCCAGCGCGTCGGTGCTCTCGCTTGACGCTGCCAAGCGGTGCCGGGCCCGCGTCCTCAGCTCGAGTTGTGGTGAGTATCGGACGGCGACACGCCGTGATGTCGGCGTGTCGTTGTCCGATACTCACCACAAAGTCACTGGCATTGCCGCTACAGCACCAGCGTCCGGTAGCGGTCCGCCACCTCCGCCAGCACCTCCGCGCCGTCCCGGGCCCACAGGGCCGGGTTGAAGATCTCCACCTCGATCGGCCCGGTGAAGCCCGTCGCGTCGACCCGCTCGCGGAACCAGCGGAAGTCGACCGAGCCCTCGCCGAGTTGGCCGCGGCCGAGGAGGACGCCTTCGGGGAGGGGGGTGATCCAGTCGGCGAGTTGGAAGGAGGCGAGGCGGCCGCCGGCGCCGGCGCGGGTGATCTGGGTGGAGACGGTGTCGTCCCACCAGAGGTGGTAGGTGTCGACGACGACGCCCACCTGCTCGGCGGGGAAGCGCTCGGCCAGGTCGAGGGCCTGGGCGAGGGTGGAGACGACGCAGCGGTCGGAGGCGTACATGGGGTGCAGCGGCTCGATGGCCAGGCGGACGCCTCGGTCGGCGGCGTAGGGGGCGAGTTCGGCGAGGGCGTCGGCGATGCGCTCGCGGGCGGCGAAGAGATCGCGGCTGCCGGGTGGGAGGCCGCCGGAGACGAGGATGAGGGTGTCGGTGCCGAGGGTGGCGGCCTCGTCGATGGCGGCGCGGTTGTCGGCGAGGGCGGCGGCCCGTTCGGCCGGGTCGATGGCGGTGAAGAAGCCGCCCCGGCACAGGGAGGTGACCGTCAGGCCCGCGTGGCGGATCAGCCGGGCGGCCGCCTCCACGCCGTACTCCTGGACGGGGGCGCGCCACAGGCCCACGCCGGGGACGCCGGCCTTGACGCAGCCCTCGGCCAGCTCGGGCAGCGACCACTGCTTGATGGTTTCCTGGTTGAGGCTCAGGCGGGTGAGGTCTCCGTTCACACCGGTCATTGCGCCACTCCGTACACCGTCAGCAGGGTCTTCATCCTCGACTCGGCCAGCGCCGGGTCGGGGAAGAGGCCGAGCCCGTCGGCCAGTTCGTACGCCCGCGCCAGGTGCGGCAGGGAGCGGGCGGACTGGAGGCCACCGACCATCGTGAAGTGGGACTGGTGGCCGGCCAGCCAGGCCAGGAAGACGACGCCGGTCTTGTAGAAGCGGGTGGGGGCCTGGAAGAGGTGGCGGGACAGCTCGACGGTGGGGTCGAGCAGCGCGCGGAAGGCGGCCGTGTCGCCGGTGTCCAGCCTGCGCACCGCCTCGGCGGCCAGCGGGCCCAGGGGGTCGAAGATGCCGAGGAGGGCGTGGCTGAAGCCGCGGTCGTCGCCCGCGATCAGCTCGGGGTAGTTGAAGTCGTCGCCGGTGTAGCAGCGCACGCCGTCCGGGAGGAGGCGGCGCAGCTCGACCTCGCGCCGGGCGTCGAGGAGGGAGACCTTGATGCCGTCGACCTTGTCGGGGTGGGCGGCGATCACGTCGAGGAAGGTGCGGGTGGCGGCGTCCAGGTCGGTGGAGCCCCAGTAGCCCTCCAGGGCCGGGTCGAACATCGGCCCGAGCCAGTGCAGGATGACGGGCTCGGCCGCCTGGCGCAGCAGGTGGCCGTAGACCTCCAGGTAGTCCTCGGGGCCCTTGGCCACGGCGGTCAGGGCCCGGGAGGCCATGAGGACGGCCTGGGCGCCCGCCGTCTCGACGACCGCGAGCTGCTCCTCGTACGCGGCCCTGACCTGGTCGAGGCCGTACGGGTAGCCGATCTCGGTGGCGGCCAGCTGGTCGGTGCCCACGCCGCAGGCGATGCGGCCGCCGACCGCCTTGGCCTCGGCCGCCGAGCGGCGGATCAGCTCGGCGGCTCCGGCCCAGTCCAGGCCCATGCCGCGCTGGGCGGTGTCCATGGCCTCGGCGACGCCGAGGCCATGCGACCACAGGTGGCGGCGGAAGGCGAGGGTGGCGTCCCAGTCGACGGCGGCGGGGCTGTCGGGGGTGACGTCGGCGTACGGGTCGGCGACGACGTGGGCGGCGGAGAAGACCGTGCGGGAGGCGAGGGGCGCGCCGCCGGGGGCGAAGGCCGCGGGTTCGGTGCGGGGCTCGTACGGGCGGGTGGAGCCGTCGGCGGCGGGCAGGTGGAGGGTCACAGGCTCAGCTCCGGCACGTCCAGGCGGCGGCCCTCGGCCGACGACCTGAGGCCCAGCTCGGCGAGTTGCACCCCGCGCGCGCCGGCGAGCAGGTCCCAGTGCCAGGGCTCGTCGAGGACGACATGGCGCAGGAACAGCTCCCACTGCGCCTTGAAGCCGTTGTCGAACTCCTCGTTGTCCGGGACCTCCTGCCACTGGTCGCGGAAGGACTCGGTCAGCGGGAGGTCGGGGTTCCAGACGGGCTTGGGGGTGGCGGAGCGGTGCTGGGCGCGGCAGCGGCGCAGCCCCGCGACGGCCGAGCCCTCGGTGCCGTCGACCTGGAACTCGACCAGCTCGTCGCGGTTGACGCGGACCGCCCAGGAGGAGTTGATCTGGGCGACGGCGCCGCCTTCGAGCTGGAAGATGCCGTAGGCCGCGTCGTCGGCGGTGGCGTCGTACGGCTTGCCCTGCTCGTCCCAGCGGTGCGGGATGTGGGTGGCGGCGTGCGCCTGGACGGTCCGTACGGCGCCGAACAGCTCGTGCAGCACGTACTCCCAGTGGGGGAACATGTCGACGACGATGCCGCCGCCGTCCTCGGCGCGGTAGTTCCACGAGGGGCGCTGGGCGCTCTGCCAGTCGCCCTCGAAGACCCAGTAGCCGAACTCGCCGCGCACGGACAGGATCCGGCCGAAGAAGCCCCCGTCGATGAGCCGCTTCAGCTTGAGCAGGCCGGGGAGGAAGATCTTGTCCTGGACCACGCCGTGCTTGACGCCGGCCGCCTCGGCGAGCCGGGCCAGCTCCAGGGCGCCCGCAAGGCCGGTGGCGGTGGGCTTCTCGGTGTAGATGTGCTTGCCGGCCGCGACGGCCTTCTTGATGGCCTCCTCGCGGGCGGCGGTGACCTGGGCGTCGAAGTAGATGTCGATCGAGTCGTCGGCCAGGACGGCGTCCAGGTCGGTGGACCAGTGCTCCAGGCCGTGGCGCTCGGCCAGGGCCTTCAGGGCGTGCTCGCGGCGGCCGACCAGGACCGGCTCGGGCCACAGCACGCGGCCGTCGCCGAGGTCGAGGCCGCCTTGTTCGCGGATGGCGAGGAGGGAGCGGACGAGGTGCTGGCGGTAGCCCATGCGCCCCGTCACGCCGTTCATGGCGATCCGCACTGTCTTGCGTGTCACGGTTTTCTTCTCCTCACCGAGGTCCTCATCAGACGTCGCCAGAGTCATAGCAAGCGCTTTCTACACCACACGCTAGCCGCCCCGGCCCGCCCCTGTACAGAGTGAGGGGTCAGAGGAGTGAGAGGTCAGAGAGCGGACGCGGAGCGGTCGGCGCGTCAGCGCAGGGTGAGGCGGTAATGGAACGGCGCGCGCCCCGTGATCAGCACCCGGACGCCGGAGACCACGAGACTGCCGGCCATCCAGCTGTAGCGCTCCCCCGCGTCCACGGTCGCCGGCTGCCGCGGGCCGCTGCCGTTGCCCGGCCCGAACTTGATCACGTCATCGCCCACCGTGTACGTCCCGTACCCCTTGACCAGCTGGTACGTGTCGGCCTGGCCGGAGACCGGCTGAAGCCCGGCGCCGCCGAGCGTGCCGCCCGGGCGGAAGCACAGCTCCAGGGCGAGCGGGACCTCGGAGGGGCCCACCGAGAACTCCAGGTCCCAGCCGCCGCCCGTCTCCTTCAGCCGCACCTCCGTGCGCAGGGTGCGCCACTCCTTGGGCCGGTGCGGGAAGTCCATCGCGGACCAGAACCGTCCGTCGTCCGTCAGCGGGTACAGCCCGTCGGCGCGCCGGTGCCGGGGCGGCAGCGGCAGGTGGAACGCGGCCCGCACCTCCGCCGACAGCCGCCAGCCGTCGGCCGTGCGCACCAGGTCCTCGGCCCGGAAGTGACCGGTGGAGAAGAACTGCGGGGACAGCCGCAGCGAGTCCAGGATCGCCCCGCCCCTGCGCCACTTGAAGAACGTCGGGTTGGTGGAAAGACCGGAGGAGATGGCGTGGACGTCGGGGAAGTCGGTGCCGCCGAAGATCGTGGTGCGGGCGGTGCCGCGGCCGATCCGGACCAGCCCGTTGTCCTGGTCGTGGAAGGTGAACTTCCGCGGCGCCTCGGTGGGCTTCGGCAGCGGCGCGGCCAGCTCCGGGTGGTCCAGCACCTCGGCGAGGAAGTCCCCGAGCGGGGTCTCGTCGAAGGTCTGGTCGGCGCCGCGCCGCTGGATGGTCTCCGCGACGGCCGCGAAGCGCCCGTCCTCGTCCCGGAGCGCCAGGGCCCGGTACTGGAGCCAGTACTCGGACATGTGCTTGGTCGTCTTCTGATCCTGGCGCCGCGAGTGCACGGTCTCCACCTCGCCGTTGGGCTCGATCAGGTGGAGGGTCGCCTCCAGGTTGCGGCGGACGTGGTCGTACAGCTCCGGCCGGCCGGTCAGCCGCGCGAGCGTCAGCAGGGAGGGGTTGGTGACGATGGGCGCGTACGTGGCGCTGCGCTCGCTGTACTGGCCGGACGGGTACTGGTCGATGCCCTCGGCGAGCCAGGCGTCGATGCGGCGCGGGTAGCTCTCGTCCGGCCAGAAGGAGTTGACGCGGGCGAGGGCGGCGCAGATCTTCCAGCGGTGGTTGGGGGTGTGCACACCGCCCTCGGACAGGCCCTTGCCGGCCTTCAGCAGGATCTTTTTGAGCGTGGCCCGGATGCCGTTGGTGGCGGCGTGGTCGTCGTCGTCCAGCAGACCGTAGGTCAGGCCCAGGTCGACGATCGAGAAGGCGGTGTCCGGCGGGGAGTGCACCGCGCCCTGGTCGTAGAGGCCGTCGTCGAACTGCGCGGCGGCCAGCGCGTCGGCCAGCTCGGTCATGGGCCCGATCAGCGCGGCGTCGTGGTGGTGGGCGGCGTCGGACCAGACGTGCACCGAGGCCAGCAGGCGCAGGCTGCGGGCGGCCCAGCGGGCCTTGCCCTGGTCGGTGAGTTCGGCGATGGCGGCGGCGCGGCCGGCCAGGACCTCGGCCACCCGGCCGTCGGCCGCCTTGGTGAGGACGGCCAGGAAGTCCTTGTCCGGCTCCTTGGGCAGGCCGTGCCCGGGCCGGGTGGCGGAGGCCGGTGCCGCGACGGACTCGGGCGCGGCGGCGAGCAGTCCGCCGACGGCGGCGGTCCCGGCGAGGAAGTGGCGGCGGTGCAGGGGCATCAGGGGTGCTCCGTGGTGGTCCGGGAGTACGAAGAAGTGGCCGGGGCGGCGGGGGCGGCCGGGGCGGTGGCTGCGGTGGCGGGTACGGCCGGGGTGGCCGCGGGGGCGGGGGCGCCCGGGGCGATGGCCGGGGTGGCGGGGTCGGCCAGGACGGCCTGGGCGGCTGCGGTGGCGGGGGCGGTGGCCCCGGCGTGTTCCACGGCCCGCGCGGCCAGGGCCAGCGGGCCGGGGACGAGGAGGGCCAGCGGCGGGTAGGCCCAGGCGCAGACCGCGGCGGTGGCCACGGCCAGCAGCAGGACCGCGCTGCCGCGCGGCGCGCGCACCGTCTCGTACGCCGCCGCGCGCCCCGCCGCGCGCCAGCCGGTGGCCGACTCCGGGCGGGCGCAGGCGCGCAGCAGGACGACGGCCAGCAACGCGCCGGCGACCAGCAGGGCGGGGCGGAAGACCGCCGCGCCCGGCAGGCCGGCCCCGGCCACCAGCGCGTTGAACAGCAGCAGCGCGCCGCCCGCGACGACGGCGGCCCCGGCCGCCAGGTCGCCGGTGCGCAGCCGGGCGCGCAGGTCCCGGAAGTAGCCCCCGACGGTGATGGTCCGGTCGTGGCGGACCCGCCGGTCCAGCACGGCGCAGGCGGTGGACATCGCGGCGGGCGCGGTGAGCACCGGCAGGCAGGCGACGGTGGTGGCGAGGCCCAGCAGCAGCACGTCGGAGAAGAGGGCGAAGCGGGGGCCGACGAGTTCCCCCGGCTCCCGGGTGGTGGCCTGCGGCACGGCGGGTCAGCCCTTCAGTCCGGAGTTGGCCATGCCCTCCACCAGGAACCGCTGGAAGGCGAGGAAGAACAGCACGATCGGCAGCAGCGCGAAGACCGACATGGCGAACATCGGGCCGAAGGCCGACTGGCTGGAGGCGTCCACGAAGGACCGCAGGGCCAGGGTGAGGGTGAACTTCTCCGGCTCGAAGAGATAGATGAGCTGGGTGAAGAAGTCGTTCCAGGTCCAGATGAAGGTGAAGATCGCGGTGGTGATCAGGGCGGGCCTGGTCAGCGGCAGGATGACGCTGAAGAAGGAGCGGAAGGGGCCGCAGCCGTCGATCCGCGCCGCCTCCTCCAGCTCGCGCGGCAGCGAGCGCATGAACTGCACGATGAGGAAGACGAAGAAGGCGTCGGTGGCCAGGAACTTCGGCAGGATCATCGGCCAGTACGTGTTCACCATGCCGAGCTGGTTGAAGACGATGTACTGCGGGATCAGGACCGCGTGGTGCGGCAGCATGATCGTCGCGATCATGAAGGCGAACAGCGGGCCGCGCATCCGGAACCGCAGCCGCGCGAAGGCGTACGCGGCGAGTGAGCAGCTGATGACGTTGCCGAGCACCGCGCCGCCCGCGATGAGCAGCGAGTTCCACAGCAGCCGGCCGACGCTGACCTCGTTCACGCCGTCCAGCGCGGTGGAGTAGTTGCTCCACTCGAGGTGGCTGGGCAGCAGCTTGAGGCTGGCGATCACCTCGTCGGCCGGCTTGAAGGAGGTCGCGATCAGCCAGGCCAGCGGGTAGAGCATCACCAGCAGCACGGCGATCAGGACGGCGTGCAGGGCGATCCGGGCGGGGCGCGGGCGTCGGCCGCCCGCCGCGCGGCCGGTCGCCACCGCGTGGGTGGTGTCCACGGTGGTCATCGGGCCCCCTCGTTGTCGTCGTTGGCGTAGAAGACCCAGGAGCGGGAGGTGCGGAAGAGCACCGCGGTGACGATGCCGATGGCCACCAGCAGCACCCAGGCCATGGCCGAGGCGTAGCCCATGTGGGAGGCGGTGAAGCCGCGGTCGTAGAGGTAGAGGGTGTAGAAGAGGGTGGAGTCCGCGGGGCCGCCCTTGCCGCCGCTGACCGCGAAGGCCGGGGTGAAGACCTGGAACGCCTGGATGGTCTGGAGCACCAGGTTGAAGAAGAGCACCGGGGACAGCATCGGCAGGGTGATGGAGCGGAACTGCCGCCACCACCCGGCCCCGTCCATGGCGGCGGCCTCGTACAGCTCGCCGGGTATCTGCTGCAGCCCGGCCAGGAAGATCACCATGGGGGCGCCGAACTGCCACACCGTGAGCAGCGCGACCGCCACCAGCGCCCAGCCGGGCTTGTTGACCCAGCCGCCGATGTCCAGGCCGAACCAGGACAGCAGATTGTCCACGGTGCCGCCGTCGTTGAAGATCGCCCGCCAGACCAGGGCGATGCTCATGGACGCGCCGAGCAGCGAGGGGGCGTAGAACGCGGAGCGGTAGAAGCCCTTGCCGCGCTTGACGGACTTCAGCGCGATCGCGACCGCGAGGGCCAGCGCGAGCTGGAGCGGGACCGCGATCACGACGTAGGTGAGGGTCGAGGTGACCGACCGCCAGAAGCGGGGGTCCTCGGTGAACATCTGGACGTAGTTGCGGAAGCCGACCCAGCTGGGGTCGTTGAACATGTCGTAGTTGGTGAACGACAGGTACAGCGAGACGGCCATGGGCAACAGCGTCAGCACGCAGGCGCCGAGCACCCACGGGGACAGGAACACCCAGGCGGCGCCCTCGCGCTCGCGCTTCGGGGGGCGCTTGCCGGTCCGGCCGGCGCTCGCGGGGGCCGGCTGGGGGCGGGTCGCGGTCGCGGTCATTGCCTCAGCTCCGCCTTCGCCTCGGTGACGTAGTTCTCGGCCGCCTCACGCGGCGACATCCGCTCGAACGACACCTGGTCGTAGTCGCGGCTGAAGGTGGTCTGCAGCGACGCGTCGCCCTTCGGCGGCGCGGGCGGCGGGTCCTTGAGCTTGCCCTCGAACTGCTTCTGGTAGGTGGACACCACCACGTCGAACCCCTCCAGCTTGGGGGTGACGGCCTTGCGGATGGAGTCGTTGGCCGGGATGCCGCGGGTGTTGCCGAGGATGGCTCCCGCCTCCGGGTCGTTCAGCAGGAAGTCGACGAACCGGGCGGCCTCCTTGGGGTGGCCGGTCTTCGCGGACGCCCCGAAGAACATCGACGGCTTGTAGTACTGGCCGGGTGTGCCGTCCTCGCCGGCCGGCATCGGCGCGAGCTTGACGCCCTCCCCGACGATCGCCTGGAAGCCGCTGGCGGGGGCGTCCCAGTTGAAGTCGGAGACGGCCTTCAGCCGGCCGAGCGGGGTGTTCTCCACCGAGCCGTCCATCTGGGTGGTCTGCTCGGCGGAGCTGACCGCGCCCTCCTTGCGGAGCCGGGAGCACCACTCCCAGTAGCGCGCCAGGTCGTCCGCCGTGAATCCGAGCCGGTAGTCGTCGGTGTAGAGGGCCTTGCCCTGGCCGCGCAGCCAGATCTCAAAGACGTCCTCGCTCTGGCCCGGGTCGGTGCCGCCCACCCGCCCGGCGTCCTGGACGGCCTTGGACCGGGACAGCTTGCGCATGGCGTCCGCCCAGTCGTCCCAGGTCCAGCCGGGCTTCGGCTCGGGCACGCCCGCCTTGCGCCACAGGACGGAGTCGTACACCAGGGTCTCCGAGCCGCGCGCCACCGGGATCGCGTACTGCCTGTCGTTCACGACGCCGGTGGCCAGCAGCCCCTTGTCCATCTCGTCGGTGCGCAGCTCCTTGTGCCTGCCCAGGTCGAGCAGCACCCCGCCGTCCGCGTACTGGTTGATCATCCGGTAGTCGAGCTGCATCACATCGGGCGCGTCGCCGCCCGCCGCCTGGGTGGCGAGCTTCTGCTTGTACGCGTCGAAGCCGGCGAAGGAGGTGCTGATGCGGATGGCCGGGTTCTTCTTCTCGAAGAGCTTGATGGCCGCTTCCGTGCGGGCCGCCCGGTCCGGGTTGCCCCACCAGGTGAAGCGCAGGGTGACCTTGCCGCCCGAGCCGCCTCCTTCACCTCCGCCGCACCCGGTGAGGGCCGCGCAGAGGGTGAAGGTGAGGGCCAGGGCGCAGGACACCCTCGTCCTGTTTCGAAGCATGCTGGGGCCAGCCTCCCTTCTGGTCTTTCCGAAATGTGCTGGCCGGCGGTTCGGTCACGCGCCTGTTCGCCGTGGTGGGGATGTCGAGGGTGGTCGCGGTGGTGGCGTCGGTAGTGGTGGCGCCGGTAGTGAGGGCGTTGGTAGCGGGGGCGTTGGTAGCGGGGGCGTTGGTAGCGGGGGCGTTGGTAGTGGTGGCGTCGGTAGTGGGAGCGTCATTCGCCGTAGTAGGGCACGGTGACGCCGGGGAGTTCGTACTCCTCGCGGCGGCCGCACATGCCGAAGCCGCCGTGCCGGGTGGGCCCGGCGGCGCGGACGCGGGCCCGGGCCAGATGGGCCGGGTCGCCGGCCGCGAGGGCCGCCAGGTGCTCACCGGTGCGCTCGGCCGCGGCGAGCGCACCGGCCCGCCAGCGCGGCTCCCACGCGGCGACCTTGGGCCCGACCAGCCGCACCGCGGCCTCGTGGAAGGCGCGCAGCGGGCCGTCGTCACCCCGCTCCAGGGCCGCGCGTAGCTCCAGATAGCCGGTGACCGCCAGGTCCCGGCGGCGCCGCGCGGCGGCCTCGGCCTCGGGCCCCTCCCTGGCGGGCAGGGCGGCGGCCGCGGCGTACGCCTCGGGGTCGGCCAGCACCTGAGCGGGGAAGGTGAACACGGCGTCGCCCGCCTCGGGCAGCCCGCTGTTCTGCATCAGCACGGTCACCTTCAGCCCGCCGCCCTGCACCATGCGGTGCACCGTGCCGGGCGAGAACCACACCACCGCGCCCGGCTCCAGCGGCGTTTCGGCGTAGCCGTCCTCGACGGTCAGGGTCTGCACGGCGCCGCGCCCGCCCGTGACCACGTACGCCTCGGTGCAGGCCAGGTGGAGGTGGGGGCTGCCGCCGCACACGCCGTCGGCGGCCTCCCACTCGTACGCGCTGATGTGGGACAGCCCCACCCCGCCCGGCAGCGGGTCGGTGATGCCGGTCATCGCCCGCTCACCACCCGTGGGACTTGAGGTAGGTCTCGGCGCGGTCCCGGTCCCAGGCGCCGTCCGCGACCACCACGCGGTAGCGGTACGCGAAGCTCTCGCCCGGGGGCAGCGCGAACTCCTCGAAGAACGCCCAGGAGAACGCGACCGAGGGGATGGGCTCGGAGCGCACGAACCAGTGGGAGGCGTGCACCGCGTCGGTGTTCTCCGGGGCGTGGGCGAACAGCAGCGTGGAGTGGCCGTCCACGTCGTCGTGCTCGGCGGTGAAGGCGATCCAGGGCGCCTCGGCGGCCGGGGTGCCCATCAGGTCGGAGGCGCCCGCCTCGCCCCGGCCGCCGCGCCCGCCGGGGCCGAACACGTCGCCGCCGGTGAAGTCGCGGGGGCCGCGCCAGTTCAGCCCCGTGTAGCCGGCCATCTCGCGGCCCGCGGTGGTCGGGGAGCCGAAGCGCAGCTCCTCGCCGCGGATGTTGGTGAGGCGGATGGACCAGTCGAGGGCCCAGGTGCCCTCGGCGGGCTCCACGGAGTGCACCTCCACGGTGCGCAGCTCCCGCGCCCACTCCTGGCCACTGCTGTGTTGTTCGGAGGGATGGGGGACCCAGGTCAGCTTCTCGGTGAAGCGCAGCCGGTCGGCGGTGACCGTGAACTCCTCGAAGCCGTCGTGGCGCATCGAGCCGACCCGCTCCTCGACCCGCTGGTAGCCCTGCTCGGGGCCGAGGTAGCTGTTGCCGCCCCAGAAGTTCTGCCCGGACAGATGGCTCGCGGTCATCTGGAGGCCCTTGTGCCAGCGGTGGTCGTTGGGGCGGTAGCCGGAGACCTGGTTCCCGGCCAGGGTGCGCAGCGGGTGGGTGTAGGGCTTGAGCGACTCGAACGGGTCGGCGTCCGGCTTGTAGACGTAAGCCAGCAGCTCGACTCCGCCGGAGGCGACCGTGACGCGCTCGCCGTGGGTGTGGGTGACGGTGATCGGCTCGGTCATTCTCACTGCTCCTTGGCGGACGTGGCGGCGGTGGCGGACGTGGCGGCGGTGGCGGCGGCGGGCGCCCAGTCGGGGTGGCCGCCGTGCATGGCCTCGTAGTACGGGTCGCCGGGCGCTATCTCGCCCGCGTGGACGGGCCGCCCGGTGAAGGCCGACTTGTACAGCGCGGCGATGAACTCGAGGGTGCGGCGGGCGTCCGGCCCGCTGCCCGGGGGGCGTACGCCGTCCCGCATCGCGTCGAGGAGCACGCTCAGCTGGGCCGCGTGCGAGCTGGGCAGGTCGGCGGCGGGGGTGCGCCAGTGAGCGACGCGGTCGGCGGCCTCGCGGGTGTGCGGGGCGGGGGTGTAGACCCAGTCGTCATTGGTGTGCCCGTACAGATGGGTCAGTTCGACGGTGGCGTCGGCGCAGTCGACGCGGATCCGGCTGACCTCGTCCGGGGACAGCACGCTGTTGACGACGGTGGCCATGGCCCCGTTCGCGAAGCGGACGAGCGCGGTGGAGACGTCCTCGCTCTCCACGTCGTGGACCAGCCGCCCGGCCATGCCCCGGATCTCGGTCCAGTCGCCGAGGAGGTGGAGCAGCAGGTCCATCTGGTGGATGCCGTGGCCCATGGAGGGGCCGCCGCCCTCGCTGTCCCAGCGGCCGCGCCAGGGCACCGCGTAGTAGTCGGTGTCGCGGTACCAGGTGGTCTGGCAGTGGGCGACCAGGGGCGCGCCCAGCGCTCCGCCGGTCAGCAGGTCGCGGGCGTGGACGGCGCCCGAGCCGTAGCGGTGCTGGAAGACCACGGACGCGTACGGGCCGCCGTCGGGGTTCTCGGCCGCCGCGATCTCGTCGTACTCGGCGAGCGTGAGGCACAGCGGCTTCTCGCAGAGCACCCAGGCGCCGGCGCGCAGGGCCGCCACGGTCTGGTCCCGGTGGAGGGAGGGCGGGGTGCCGATGAGGACCAGGTCGGGGCGCTCGGCGTCGAGCATGGCCGCCAGGTCGGTGTAGCCGGTCACGGTGAATCCGGGGCCCGTCTCGTCCGGCTCGGCGGCCAGGGCGCGGAAGGCCGCCAGGCGCTCCTCGTCCACGTCGACCGCCGCGACCAGGTCCACGCGGTCGGCCAGCGCGCGCAGCGCGGGCAGATGGCTGCCGGAGACGATGGCACCGGTGCCGACGACTGCGGCACGGATACGGGTGGGGGCTGCGGCCATGGGCGGGGCTCCTCGCCGAACGGAAAGCGCTTGCTGACGAGGACCCTAGACATGGTCCTGATGACCGGACAAGACCTGGGAGAGCACAATCGCATCCGTCTCACGCACCGTCTCCGGCACCCTCCCTGACCGGTGAGAGCATGGGCGTGGACCGAACGGCGCACGCGGCGCAGCACCAGGTGACCATCCAACGGAGGAAACATGGCAGTGACCCTGGCCGATGTGGCGGCACGGGCACGGGTCTCGGCGGCCACGGTGTCGCGCGTCCTGAGCGGCAACTACCCGGTCGCCGAGTCGACCCGGGCCCGGGTGCTGCGCGCGGTGGACGAGCTGGAGTACGTGGTCAACGGCCCGGCGAGCGCGCTCGCCGCCGCCACCTCCGATCTGGTCGGCGTCCTCGTCAACGACATCGCCGACCCGTTCTTCGGGATCATCGCCGGCGCCGTGCAGTCCGAGATGGGGGCGCCGGCCGCCGGCGCCGAGCCCGGGCGGGGCGGCGAGAAGCTCGCCGTCATCTGCAACACCGGCGGCTCCCCGGAGCGCGAGCTCACCTACCTCACCCTGCTCCAGCGGCAGCGCGCCGCCGCGGTCGTGCTCACCGGCGGCGCGGTCGAACACCCCGACCACATGGCCGCCGTGGCCGCCAAGGCGTCCCGCCTGGCCGCGTCCGGCACCCGCGTCGTGCTGTGCGGCCGGCCCCCGATCGAGGACGCCGTCACCCTCACCTTCGACAACCGCGGCGGCGCCCGGCGGCTGACCGAGCACCTGCTGACCCTCGGCCACCGCCGGATCGGCTATGTGGCGGGCCCCGCGGAGCGCACCACGACCCGCGACCGGCTGGACGGCCATCGCGCGGCCCTGTCCGCGGCGGGCCTCGGGGAGGGGGCGGACCGGCTGACCGTCCACGGGCTGTACGACCGCTCCTCCGGCTACGACGCCACGCTGGAACTGCTGCGCCGCGACGACTCCCTGACGGCGGTCGTGGCCGCCAACGACACCATCGCGCTCGGCGTCTGCGCGGCGCTGCGCGACCAGGGGCTGCGGATCCCCGAGGACGTCTCGGTCGCGGGCTTCGACGACCTGCCCTTCAGCGCGGACGCGGTCCCGGCGCTCACCACGGTCCGGCTGCCCCTCCACGAGGCCGGCGCCCGCGCCGGGCGCCTGGCCCTCGGGCGCGAGCCGCAGCCGCCGGGCGGGGTGGCGATGGTGCGGTCCGAGCTGATGGCCCGGGCGTCCACCGCCCCGCCGCGCACCGGGGCCCCGGGGTAGGCGGCTTTCGCGCCGTCGGGCGACAGTGCCGGGGGCGGGGGTAGGGGCGCGGCGGGATCCGGACGTTCTCCGGGCCGGGGCGCCCCACCTCTTTCGCAATCGTTTGATCTGGAGCAAGTATTGGGTCAAGCGATCTCAGGGAGGCCCCCATGGCTGACGACCTCGACTCCACCGTGGACGAAGTGCGCGCCTTCAACCGGCTGTACACCCGCCTCATCGGCGTCCTGGACTACCCGGGCCAGCTGCGCACCCCGTACACGCTCAGCGAGGCCCGGATCCTGTACGAGCTCGCCCACCGCGAGCGCGCCCACGTGTCCGCGCTGCGCGAGGACCTGGGGCTGACCGCGGCCCATGTGAGCCGTACGCTCACCCGCTTCGAGGAGCAGGGGCTGATCACCCGGGAGCGCAACGCCCGGGACGCGCGGTACCAGCAGGTGTCGCTCACCGCCGAGGGCCGGACCGCGGCGGCCGAGCTGGACCGGAAGTCGCGGGAGTCGGTCGGGCGGCTGCTGGCCGGGCTGGGGCGGCCCGAGCTGCGGCGGCTGCGCGAGGCGCTGGCGACGGCCCGCGGCGTGTTCTCCGGGGAGCCGGACCGGGTGCGGGTGCGCGGCCCGGAGCCCGGCGACCTCGGCTGGATCGTGCAGCGGCACGGCGCCGTGTACGGCCGGGAGTACGGGTTCAACGCCGAGTTCGAGGCCCTGGTGGCGCGGATCGTCGGCGACTTCAGCCTGGACGACCCCGCCCACGAGCGGACGTGGATCGCGGAGCTGGGCGGCCGCCCGGTCGGTTCGGTGATGTGCGTACGGGACGAGGCGCCGGAGACGGCCCGGCTGCGGCTGCTGCTGGTCGAGCCGGAGGCCCGGGGGCTGAGGATCGGCGACCGGCTGGTGCGGGCGTGCGTGGACTTCGCCCGCGAGGCGGGCTACCGGGAGCTGGTGCTGTGGACCAACGACATCCTGGCCGCCGCCCGCCGGATCTACCAGCGGGCGGGGTTCGAGCTGGTCGCCGAGAAGCGCCACCACAGCTACGGGGTGGATCTGGTCGGCCAGGACTGGCGGCTCACCCTCCGGGAGACATGACGTCGCCGGGGTGGGGCGTCACCCGGCCGGAAACCGCTCGCGCCGAGGGGCCTTGAGAGGGTAGTGATCGACAGCCGGAACCGACACAGAGCACGAGGTACCCCTCCTGAGTACGCATCAGGTCATCGCGTGGACCGAAGCCGGGCGGGAGCACACGGCCCGCTGGCGCTCCGAGAGCGGGGCGCCCCCGCCCCGGCGGGTGGCCACCGCCGACGACCGCATGAGCGCCGACGCCGCCTACCGCCTCGCGTGCGAGGGCACCGCGCTGCTGTGGCGCGGCGACTACCAGGGCGCCCGTCAGCTGTTGGGCGCGATGGCCCGCCGCGCCGACCGGGGCCCGCGCCGGCCGCGCGGGCGGCGCCCGCCCGCCGCCTCCCCCGCCGAGGCCTTCCACCAGCACCGCCAGGCCCAGAACCGGCGCGCCCGGGTGCTGGGCATGCTGCTCGTCCCGCTGGACGCCGACTACCGCGTGCCGCTGCGCCGCGCGCCCGACGTACGGCAGGCCTGCGAGGAGGCGTACGGGCCGGCCGAAGGGCCCTCGGTGACCTCCCTGCGGGAGCTGCTCGGCCTGATCGGCGCGCACGAGTGGCGCAGGAAGGGCGTCGCGGTACCGGCCCTGGGCGGCGACCGGATCCATCCGCACTACGGCGTCTTCTCGCCGGTGCGCGGCGAGTACGTCGACCTGGTCGCCCGGGCTCCGCTGCCCGACGACCGGGGCACGGCGTACGACATCGGCACGGGGACCGGCGTGCTGGCGGCCGTGCTCGCCCGCCGGGGCGTGGGGCGCGTCGTGGCCACGGACCAGGACCCGCGCGCGCTGGCGTGCGCGCGTGAGAACGTGGCCCGTCTTGGCCTGGCCGGGCGGGTGGAGGTCGTCGAGGCGGACCTCTTCCCGCCGGGCCGCGCCCCGCTGGTGGTCTGCAACCCGCCCTGGGTGCCCGCCCGCCCCACCTCGCCGGTGGAGTACGCGGTGTACGACCCGGGCGGCCGGATGCTGCGCGGCTTCCTCGACGGCCTGGCCGGCCATCTCGCCCCGGGCGGCGAGGGCTGGCTGATCCTCTCCGACCTCGCCGAACACCTCGGGCTGCGGCCGCGCGAGGAGTTGCTCGGCGCGTTCGACGCGGCGGGGCTGCGGGTGGTGGACCGGCTGGACACCCGGCCCGTCCACCCGCGCGCCACCGATCCGGACGACCCGCTGCACACGGCCCGCGCGGCCGAGGTGACCTCGCTGTGGCGGCTGGCCGCCGGGTAACGTCCACGTGGCAAGGTGGAATGACTCGTCCCTGCCCCGACGGACTCACGGAGCACGCATGCAGCTCGCCTTCTCGACCCTCGGCGTTCCCGGCCTGCCGATCCCTGACGTGGTGCGGCTCACCGCCGAGACCGGCTACCACGGCGTCGAGCTGCGGGCGCACCAGGAGGAACCGGTGCACCCGGGGATCGGCGCCGAGGAACGGGCCCGTGTGGTGGCCGAGTTCAAGGCCGCCGGGGTGGAGGTGCTGACGGTCGCCGGGTACGTACGGTCCGCCGCCGCCGGGCCGGACGAGCCCGCGCTGCACGACCTGCGGGAACTGCTGCGGCTCGCCCATGACCTGGGGGCGGCCAACGTCCGGGTGTTCCCCGGCGGCGGGGACCTCGCCGCCGCCGAGGCCGACGCGATCGCCGCCCGCCGGCTGGGGGCCGCCGCGCCGTACGCCACCGACCTGGGCGTACGGCTGCTCCTGGAAACCCATGACTCGCACCGCACCGGGGCCGATGTGGCCCGGGTCGTCGGGCCGGTCGGCCACATCGGCGTGGGCGCCATCTGGGATGTGATGCACCCGTGGCTGGGCGGCGAGGACCCGTCCGCCACCTATGCCGCGCTCGCCCCGTACCTGGGCTATGTGCAGGTCAAGGACATCGCCTCGGCCGAGGACACCACCCCGCTGCCGCTGGGCGAGGGCGTGCTGCCGCTGGCCGAGTGCGTGGAGCTGCTCAGCCGCGAGGGCTGGGACGGCTGGCTGTGCTGGGAGTACGAGAAGCGGTGGTACCCGCAGGCGGCGGAACTCCCGGGGCTGCTCGCCCCGGGCCGGGACCATCTGCTGCGGCTGCTCTCCGAGGCCGCCTGACGGAGTAGGGCGGCCGGGCCACGCCGCCGGCCGGCGCGGCGGGCCGACGCGTCGCCCCGGCCGCGGGCGGACGGCCGACGGCGCACCCGCCACTCGGCGCAACCCCGGCGTGCCCGCCACCGCGCGCGCCGCCCCGGTGCCACGATGGCCGCATGCGTCCTGCCACTCACCGCTTCGGCACGGCCGCGCCCCTGGCGGAGCCTCCCCGGGGCGCGGGCCGTCCGAGCGGCGTGCTGCCGGTGGGCTTCCGCAGGGCGGTGTCGGCCTCGCTGCTGGCCGCGTCGCTGGTCACCCTCTCCGCTGCCTGCGGCCGGCAGCATCCCGCCGCCGGCGCGTCGCCCTCCCACCGCGCCGACGGCGGGGTCCCCAGCTCCCCGGCCGGTACCCCGTACCGTCAGGCCCGCGTGGACGACAGGCTCGTGTTCTTCACGAGCGGGACGGGCGCGGTCCGCCAGGTGCGGGCGGTGCTGCGCGGGCCGGACGAGCTGAGCGCCTTCGCCCGGCTGTTCCGGGGGCGGGCACCGGAGATCATGGCCAGGGCCGAGGACACCGACTTCACCCGGACCGCTCTGGTGGGCTGGTCCACGACCACCGGCTGCGCGAAGTGGCCGTCCGCGAGCCTCCACCGCACCGATGACACGCTGAGCCTGGTGGCGGGCCCGCATCCGAAGGCGCCGCCGGAGTGCTTCGCGCCCTTCCATGTGATCTCCGTCTTCGAGGTGCCCAAGGAGCGGCTGCCCGAGCGGCCGCGGTTCGCCGACTGACCGTCCCCCGTCATGACACGGCACCTGACGGACATCATCCGAGCGGACCCGTAAGCCGGTTGACCAATGCGGTCACCCTTGTTGCCCGCGCGACATACGAATTGACCTGGCATCGGTTTTTCCATACCTTCCGCATATTCCTTTCACACGGCAGCCACCCCCTCCCCGACCCCGACCGGAAGGAGCGCGGGTGCACGACCCTGCATTCCCTCAGACGGCCTCCCGCCGCGCCCTGCTGGCCGCCGCCCTGGCGGCCACGGCCACCGCCTGCACCTCGCAGCGGCCACCCGCCACCGCCGGGGAGGTCGCGCCGACCCGCCGCGCCGCCGCCCCGGCCCCCGCGCGCGGCGGCTCCGACCTGCGCGCCCGCGACCGGCGGCGGATCGAGGCGCTCCTGGGCGGGATGACGCTCGACGAGAAGATCGGGCAGCTCTTCGTGGCCCGTGTCTACGGCCATTCGGCCACCGCCCCCGACCCCGCGGACGCCGCGCGGAACCGCGAGGAGACCGGCGCCGCCACCGCCGCCGAGCTGATCGCGAAGTATCACGTGGGCGGCATCATGTACGCGGGGTGGGCGAACAACATCCGCGATCCGCACCAGGTCGCCGCGCTCTCCAACGGCATCCAGAAGGCCGCGCTCGCGGGCGACACCCCCGTCCCCGTGCTGCTGTCCACCGACCAGGAGCACGGCATCGTCGCGCGGATCGGCGCGCCCGCCACCCCGCTGCCGGGCGCGATGGCGCTCGGCGCCGGCGGCAGCGCGGCGGACGCCCGCGCCGCCGCCCGGATCGCCGGGGCCGAGCTGGCCGCGCTCGGCATCCGGCAGAACTACGCGCCCGTCGCGGACGTCAACGTCAACCCGGCCAACCCGGTCATCGGCGTACGCTCCTTCGGCGCCGACCCGGACGCCGTGGCCCATCTGGTCGCGGCGCAGATCGGGGGCTACCAGAGCGCCGGGGTCGCGGCCACCGTCAAGCACTTCCCCGGGCACGGCGACACGGACGTGGACAGCCATGTCGGCCTCCCCGTCATCACCCACTCCCGCGCGGAGTGGAAGCGGCTGGACGCGCCGCCGTTCCGGGCCGCCATCTCGGCCGGGGTCGACGCGATCATGACCGCGCATCTGCTGTTCCCCGCGCTCGACCCCGTCGACGACCCCGCCACGCTCTCCCGCGCCATCATCACCGGGGTGCTGCGCCATGAGCTCGGCTTCGAGGGTGTGGTGGTGACGGACTCGCTCGGCATGGCCGGGGTGCGGAAGAAGTACGGCGACGACCGGGTGCCCGTGCTGGCCCTCAAGGCGGGCGCGGACCAGCTGCTGAACCCGCCCGATCTGCCGGCCGCCCGGGACGGTGTCCGCAGAGCCGTACGGGACGGCGAGCTCACCGAGGCCCGCCTCGACCAGTCCGTCCGGCGTATCCTGGAACTCAAGGCCCGCCGGGGCCTGTTGGACGACCCGTACACGAGCGGCCGCGAGGTGAACCGCGCGGTCGGCTCGCGCGAGCATCGCGCCACCGCGGACCGGATCGCCGAGCGCACCACCACCCTGCTCGTCAACGACGGCCACCTGCTGCCGCTGTCCCCCCGCCGCCACCGCGAGCTGCTGGTCGTGGGCCCGGACCCGGCCGCCCCGTCCGGCACCGGCGGCCCGCCGACGGCCGTCCTCGCCCGCGCCCTGACCGCCCTCGGCTTCACCGCCGAGGCCCTGTCCACGGGCGCCGGCTTCGGCGCCGAAACCGCGCCCGACCCGACGCCGGAGCGGATCGCGGCGGCGGTGGCGGCGGCGCGGGGGCGGGACGCGGTGATCGTGGCGACGTACAACGTCGGCCGGGACTCCCGCCAGCGCACCCTGGTCTCCGCGCTCGCCGCCACGGGCGTGCCGCTGGTCCACGTGGCCATCCGCAACCCGTACGACATCGCGCGGCTGACCGGCCCCTCCGGCAAGGCCCCCGCGGCCTCGCTGGCCACCTACTCGTGGACCGACGTCGAGCTGCGGGCCGCCGCGCGGGTCATCGCGGGGCGGGCCAACCCGCGCGGCCGACTGCCCGTCCCGGTGCGCCGCGCGGACGCGCCGCGCCGGGTGCTGTACCCGATGGGCCACGGCCTGTCGTACTGAGCCCGGCCACCGGGGCCCGGTGCGGGTCAGGACAGCAGCAAGGGCATGTCCCAGCCGGACGGGGTGGCTCCCGTCGCGTAGGAGTCGAGGGCCAGGGCGACGCCCGCGGCACCGTCCAGGTAGCCCGAGACGTCGGAGCCGTAGGGCACCGCCGTCATGGTGAAGCGGTGGCCGAACGGCAGGTCCGGGTCGAAGGCACTGGTCAGCTCGGTGGCCAGCCGGTCCCGGAGCGCCTCGATCCGCGGGTCCCCGACGTGTTCGTTGAGGCGGCCGAGTTGGTGGAGGGCGCCTGCCCAGCCGTGGCACAGGGCGTGGTCGTTGATGCCCCAGTCGCGCAGGGGCAGGGTCAGCAGCCGCTCCACCGACGCCCGCGACAGGTCCGTCCAGTCCTGTCGTCCCAGTGCCAGTCCGGCCAGTTGGAGGGCGCGCGAGACGCCGGGTGCGCCGTAGCACCAGGACGGCCAGCCGGCGGGTTCGCCGTACTCCTCCGGGTCGGCCAGCCACTGGGCGAGGGTGAGATGAGGGGGCCAGAAGACGCCGTGCCCGTCCTTGACCGACCACCGGAGCAGGAGGTCCGCCATGGACTCGATGGCCTCCCGCTGGTCCGGGAGCCTGACGCCCTGCCGCCAGGCGAGCGACAGCAGCGCGAGGGGGCCCGCGACACCGTGGGAGATGCCGAGGTTGAGGTGGCCGTCGGGAAACGCGGCCTCCGAGCCGATGCGTGGCGCGTCCAGGGCCCACCACCGGGGCACGCGGTGCCCACGGTGCACGACGGTCCCGCGCGCCAGGCGTATCAAGTAGCCGAGGACGCTTTCGAGCGCCTCACCGCAGCTCTCGACGCGGGCGAGCAGGTAGCGGCCGACTCCGGTCAGACCGCGGACCACCTCGTAGTGGCCGATGGTGGCAAGGGGGGCGTCGTCCACGACCGGTGGCAGTACGGTGCGCACCAGATCACGCTGGTAGGCGTCGAGACGCTGGAGCGCGGTGAGGTAGCCGCCGGTGGCGCGGTGGGCGATCAGCACCGCGAAGGCCAGTGCTCCCGGCCCCTTGAAGATGCCGCTGGGCGCGATGGTCCCGGAGGCCACCGCCCGGGTCGCCACGCCGAGATAGGCGTGCGCGCGCGGCACCTGCTCGGCCGCCCGGTGGTTCACTCCGCTGAAGGCGATGGCCAGGCCGGGGCTTCCGCTGCCGAGGGTCAGTTCGGCCCAGACGCCCTCGGGGACACCGTCGGCGGCGGCCTCGGCGGGGATGCGGGTGGCGGCCATGGTGGCGGCGGGGTCGGCCAGCCGGTCGAGGATATGGGCGGAGACGGCCAGCGCACGTTCCCGGACGGCGCCACGTTCCGGCACGGCGCCACGCTTAGGCACGGCGCCACGCTTAGGCACGGCGCCACGCTCAGGCACCGCGCCATGCTCGGGCACGGCGTCACGCTCAGGCACGGCGTCATGCTCAGGCACCGCGCCATGCTCACGGGCGGTGGCCGGCGTGCCGGGGGCTGTGCCGCTCATCCTGCCCTCCCGGGGATGGGTTCAAAGGGGGCCGGGCGGGTCGCGTGCGCCCTCCGTCCGAGGTGGGCGCGGGCCACGCCGCGCAGTACGGCGTATCCGCGGGCCTCCGCCGCCCGGCCGATGCCGAAGAGGCGGTTGTGCCGCATGTGGAGCAGGGAGAGCACCGCCTCGTCGCGGTCCTCGGGCGGCGTGGCCAGGATCAGGCGCCCGTAGGCGCTCGGCTCCGGTGTCTCGGTCCACAGTCGCGCGAGCTCCGGGGACGACAGTTCCCGGGCGGCCAGGCGGGCGGTCTCGCCCCTCTCGCCGGGGCGGATCAGGCGGTGGGCCGGCGTCCGATGCCGTTGGTAGGCCTCGTGTTCCGGTCCTTTGGCGAACATCCGGTCCACCCAGGCGCACCAGTCCCAGTCCCCCAGGGAGTCCAGCAGGACGGCGTGTCCCAGGGCGGCCAGCACGTCGTCGGGCAGCGCTGACGCTCCCGCCCCGCGCACACGCAACTGGAGCAGCGCGGAGAGGCTGTCGGTCCGGAAGAAGCGCTCGGCCGCCTCCTGGAGCACGTCGCCGCCGTAGCGGTCGGTCTCGGGCCGGTACACGTCCAGGGCCATCGTGCGCAGCGCGCCGGAGGCGACCGCGTCGCGGATGTGGCGGCTGAGGGCGGGCAGGACACGGCCGTTCAACGCGTCCGGGTCTCCGTGGAAACGCACCCGCAGATGTGGCTCGGGATCTCGGTAGCGCAGGAAGAACCACCGGTCGACGTCCTTCTCGACGTCGGACAGCCAGCGCGGCAGGTGTTCGGCCAACAGGGCGTCGTGGGCGGCCGGTTCGGCGTAGAGCTTGACGAACAGCCATTCCTCGCCCGGGAGGTGGATCCGGGCCGGTGAGCGCCGGAGCGGCGCGGAGGTACGGGGGGCCTCGGAGGCGCGCACCAGGGGCACCACGATCTCCGTGCTGTGCCCCGCGTTCCAGCCCAGGTGGGCACCGTCGGCGGTGATGTCCTCGTACAGGACGAAGCGGGGCTGCGCCGCGCTCAGTTCGGAGCGCAGCAGGTCCTGGTCCCATGGGTCGCGCAGGTCGATCGGGTACATCTGATCGTTCCTGGCGATCTGCACACGGTCGGGTACGACGAGGCGCCGCCGCCACTCGCGCAGCCCCTCCTGCCACGCGGATCCGTCCCGCGCGCGGGCGGCGTCGCGAAGGCGGCGGCCCGGCAGCCAGCGGCGGGGGGCCAGCAGGACCCGGCCGTAGCGCACCCGGGGCAGGTAGGGAAGGACGTCCAGGCCGGCCCAGTCCCAGCCGGACCACACGCGGGGGCGGGCCGCGGCCAGGTCCGACAGGAAGCGGGCCACCGGGGGCGCCTGGGCGTCGAGCGCCAGCATGTGCGGGAACACCGGCACGACCTGGCGGCCGGTGGGTTCGTGCAGCAGTCTCAGTCCGTCCGCGCCGGCCGCCACCAGCAGCGTGCGCCAGTCCAGGCAGTGGGGGTCGCCGCGGTCGTCGGCGACCCCGATGGGGATGCGGTACGGCAGCAGGCGCGGCACCTGGACGATGTTGAGGGAGCGGGGGTCGCGGGGCGCGACGTCCACCTGCGCCAACAGGCTGTCCGGCCCGGCGGGGTGCGAGACGAGCCGGGCGAGTTCCCCGGTGAGGCCGGTGGTGGCGGCGAACCGGCCCGCGGTGGCGCCGGCCGTCCAGGAGCCGATGTGCGGGCTGCCGAGGAGCTGGAAGTCTCCCCGGTCCAGGGCGTCCAGGCTGTCCGCGAGGATCTGGAAGCACAGTTCGAGGGTGCGCGGCGGCCTGGCGTCGGGGTCGTGTCCCACGGTGGTGGCCAGCCGCTCCACGTCGTCGTCGGTCAGCTCGATGTCGGTTCCGGCGAGGACGGCCTGCTGGACGAGTTCCGCGACCACACCACGGCGCGGGCGGTCGGCGTCGTCGCCCGGTCCCGTGCGCGGATGGACGGGCGGCTCCGCGTACTCGGGCGGCAGCCCGAGACCGCGGTGCGGGTCGACGAGATCGCCGAGGGGCACGGCCGACGCGGTTCCGTACCGCTCGATGAAGCGGTCCCGGTAGTCCCGCATGTACTCGAGCGTCGTCCATTCGGGCGTCATCGCCCAGATCGCGGCGGCGTAGCGGCGTACTTCCTCACCGACGGTGTGCGGCACGACGAAGTCGGCGGGCATCCGCAGATCGACGTGGACCGGTGGCCGCTCGTGCCCCTCACCGCTCTCCCCGGGGGCGTCGAGCCGGCGGACCCGGTCGAGAAGCGTCTGCCAGGAGGCGAGTCCCTCGCCGGGAGGGTCCTGTTCATGGGCGGCGGCGGCCGAGCGGATCGAGCGCAGTCCCGCGGCCGCGTCGGGAAGGGTGTCCTGGAGGGCGGCCTCCATCCGGTCGAGGAACTCGTCGTCGATGCGGTGCGGGGTCAGTGAGGTGAGCAGGAGGCCGTGCTGGACGAGGCCGCCGAGCTGGGCGTCGAGGCGCTCCGTGGCGAGTGCGGGGAAGCGGCGGGACAGCTCGTCGATCAGGGCGGCGTAGGGGATCGGGGTGGCGGTGAGTTCGCGCACGGCGGCGACCAGCGCGTTGTCGCGGACGGAGGTCTGCCGCTCGCCGGTGCGCAGGGTCAGCCGGCCGTCCCGGAGGACACACAGGTCGTTGAGGACGACATCCACCCGGCGGCGCACCCGGGGGTCGGCCAGCCAGGCCGTCACGCGGCGGTGCAGCCAGGCACCGTCGAGACGGACCGACACCTCGCCAGGGCCCTCGATGCCCGCCTTGGCGGCGGTGCCGAAGCGGGCCCTGCCCACTCCGGCGAAGAGCCCGAAGGGGGTGGGGCGGCCACCGGACCGCCGCGCGTACCGGGTGAGGGTCCGGGCGGCGCTCAGGGTGCGCTTGCGGCCGAGAGCCGCCGCCCCCTCGTCGTCGCCCAGGCGCCGGAGGCTGAGGGCCAGACTGCCGCTGGCGACGTGGACGGCCTGCTGGAGCAGGGGGTCGGCGGCCAGGCCGCGGATGCCGGGCACCGGGTCATCGGCGTCGATCACGGCCTCGGCGCGGCCCCGGGGCCTGCTCGCGATCCGCACCAGCACCGGTTCACGTACCTCGAAGAGTTCGGACTCCGGTCGCACGTTCCTGTCTCCTCGCCTCGCCTGGATACGGAACAGCGGGGCAGGCACCGCCTGCCCCGCTCGATCGTCCGGCCCCTGCTAGCAGCAGATGGGACAGCGGGTACCGATCGCGTAGCTGCTCGGCGAGGTGTACGTGCCCTGCCCGAACTGCTCCGTCCCCTCCGCGAGGTCGGAGACGCGCAGGTCGAGGTCGAGGTCGAGGTCGTCGTCCTGAAGATCAATCTTCGTGTGCATGCTTCTCCCTGGTAAGTCAAAGTGCACGGACTGAAACTCGCCGAAGCGCTGGTTCTCCTCGGCAGCCCCTACTGTCACCCCCTCATCACCAGCCAGGGAGCCGAATTTCAGCCATGATCTGCGGTGGTTCAAGGTCGCAGGGCGGGCTCACGCTCGACGTCCCGCCGGTCCAGCCGCGCGTCGTACGGGGCGAGCGGCCGCGCCGCGGGCTCCACGCCCGCCCAGCGCTGCACCGCGGCCGTGGCCTTCGCCTTCTCATCCGCCGCAAGTTGGCCGATATTCGACCCGTGATTTCCGCCCGCGACGGTGTAGACGTAAGCATCCTGCGCGCCCTTGCCGAGCCGGAACCGCTCCGCGCCCCACGGGTCGTTCTGCCCGTACACGAACAGCATCCGCCGCGCGTCGTGCCGCACCCAGCTGTCGATGTCCCGCATCGCCGCCGGCCGGAACCGCATCGGGATGTCGCGGGGCACATAGCTGCGCGGGACGTACGTGCCCGGGTAGCGCAGCAGCCCGTCCAGGTGCGGAGTGTCGAAGGTGGGCGCGCCCAGCTCGGTGCCCGCCTGGTAGTAGTACGGCGTGTAGGGCTCGAGGCCCTGGTCGGTGTACGCGGAGAAGCCCGAGATGTCGTCGATGAAGGTGTACAGCTCGTCGGTGGAGGCGGTCGGCGCGGGCACGTCGGCGCACTCGCTCAACCCGTGGTACTGCCAGAACGCCCACACCAGGTCGTGGACGACGTTCTCGTACGCCTTGTCCGCGCTGCCGATGACCTCGAAGGTCTGGCCCTCCTCCTGCGCCCACTTCTGGTAGCGGGCCACGATCTCCGCGCGCCGCACCAGCGCCTCGCGCTGCACCGCGTTCAGCCGGGAGCGGCACTCGGGCGTGCCGACGGACGCGAAGAAGCGGTCGTACGCCGAGTCCTCCTTGTCCATCACGTCGTTGGGCGCCACGTACGCGACGGTGCCGTCCATGTCGTGCGGGTAGAAGCGGCGGTAGTAGGTGGCCGTCATGCCGCCCTTGCTGCCGCCGGTGGCCAGCCACCGCTTGCCGTAGATCCCCTTCAGCGCCCGGAAGAGGCGGTGCTGGTCGCTGGCCGCCTGCCAGATGTCCAGCTTGGACCAGTCGGCGGGGTTCGGCCGGGACGGGGTGAAGAAGCGGTACTCCAGCGAGACCTGGTTGCCGTCCACGATCTGGGTCGGCTCGCTGCGCCGCGGGCTGGTGTTGACGTCGTAGCCGGAGGTGAAGAACACCGTCGGCCGGTCGGTGGACCGGTGCAGCAGGGTGAACCGCTGCTCGAACGTCCCCTTGGACGGGTGCCGGTGGTCGATCGGCTGGGTGTAGGTCAGCACGAGGAAGCGGTAGCCCGCGTAGGGCTTCTCCTCCACGAACCTCATCCCGGGTATCGCGAGTATTCGGTCCTTGATGTCCGGCTCGGCGGTGGCCCGCTCCCCGGCGGCCCGCTCCCCGGCGGCCGGTGCCGCGGCCGCGCCGCCGGCGCCCGCGCCGACCGCCCCCACCAGCATCACGAGCGCCACCAGCCATCTGAGCGCCTTGCCCATGCGTCCTCCCCATGAGTTCCCACAGATCGCCGAGAACCTATCGGGGCACAGGTGAGGCCGCCAGACCCGCCAACTGGGGCCCAAATACGGAGAGTTATGGGCTCCGCCCTCTTTCGTAGCGGGCTGTGATGGCTCATGCTGCCTACATGGACCGAGACGAACGGCACGACCGGAGCGAACGGGCCGAGCGGCTGACGCAGTATCTGACCGAATTGCAGGAACGAATCGATCCGCGCTCGCTGGAGCTGCTGATGCGGCTGCTGCGCGAGCTGAGCACCTCACCGGCCGTCCGCGGGGGGACGTACGAACTCGGCATGGGGCCGGAGGAGAAGGAGCTGTTCACCCCCGCTCTGCAGGCGGAACTGCTGGTGCTGTTCGGCCTGCTCACCTCCCAGGACGAGCGGGTGGTCGTCGACCTCGGCGACAGCCCGCACGCCAAGGGCATGAAGGTCCTGGTCCCCCAGGACCGGGCGGACGACCCCGACTTCCTGCTCCGCCACAAGCAGCGGGTCGCGGCCGAGGCGGAGCAGCGGGAGCGGGACCGGCGCGAGGTGGAGGGGATAGCCAGGGCCAGCGGCATGGAACCATGACGTAACGGTGGGTAACACTGCCTGAATGCCCAGAGTCACCACGGGGGCCAGGCCGGCCATCGCCAGGCGACGACCGTCAGGCGACAGCCGTCGGGCAACGACCGTCGGGCGACAACCGGTCGGCCGACAGCCGTCACGCGACGACCGTCGGCGCCGTCTCCCCCGTGAAGGTGCGCCACAGCTCGGCGTACCGCCCCCCGCGGGCCACCAGTTCCTCGTGCGTACCGTCCTCGACGACCCGCCCGTGGTCCAGGACCACCACCCGGTCCGCACGGGCCGCGGTCGTCAGCCGGTGCGCGACGACCAGCGTGGTGCGCCTGCCGGCCAGGCGGTCCGTGGCCTGGTTGACCAGCGCCTCGGTGGCCAGGTCAAGCGCGGCCGTGGCCTCGTCGAGCAGCAGGATGTCCGGGTCGACCAGCTCCGCGCGCGCCAGCGCGATGAGCTGACGCTGCCCGGCGGACAGATTGCGCCCGCGCTCGGTCACCTCGTGCAGATAGCCGCCGTCGAGCGAGGCCACCATGGCGTGGGCGCCGACCGCGCGGGCCGCCGCCTCCACCTCCGCGTCGCTCGCGTCCGGGCGGCCGTACGCGATGGCGTCGCGCACCGTCCCCGGGAACAGGTACGGCTCCTGCGGGACGACCCCCAGGCGGTTGCGGTACGCGGTGAGGTCCAGCTCCCGCAGATCCGTGCCGTCCACCCGCACGGCCCCCGAAGTGGGGTCGTAGAACCGCGCCACCAGCTTGACGAGCGTGGACTTGCCCGCGCCCGTCTCGCCGACGAAGGCCACGGTCTGCCCGGCGGGGATCCTCAGGTCGATGCCCGCCAGCGCCTCCTCGCCCTCGTCCCCGTAGCCGAAGCGCACCCCGTCGAAGGAGATCTCGCCGCGCAGCTCCCGCACCTCGCGCGGCGCCTTGGCGAGCGGCGTCCTCGTCGGCTCGCGCAGCAGCTCCTGGATGCGGCGCAGCGAGACGGTGGCCTGCTGGTAGCCGTCGAAGACCTGCGAAAGCTGCTGCACGGGCGCGAAGAACAGGTCGATGTAGAGCAGATAGGCGACCAGCGCGCCCGCCGTCAGCGTGCCCTCGCCGACCCGCCCGGCGCCGACGATCAGCACCAGCGCGGCCGCGACGGACGACAGCAGCTGGACGAAGGGGAAGTACACCGAGATCAGCCACTGGCCGCGCACCCGCGCCTGCCGGTACGCGTCGCTGCGCCCCGCGAACCGCTCCCGGCCCGCCCGCTCGCGCCGGAACGCCTGCACGATGCGCAGCCCGGCCACGCTCTCCTGGAGGTCGGCGTTGACCACGCTGACCCGCTCCCGCGCCAGCTCGTACGCCTTGACGCTCTTGCGCCGGAAGAAGACCGTACCGACGACCAGCAGCGGCAGCGCCGCGAAGACCACCAGGGCCAGCTGGACGTCGATGACCAGCAGCGCGACCAGGATGCCGAAGAAGGTCAGCAGGCTGACGACGGCGGTGACCAGGCCCGTCTGGAGGAACGAGGACAGCGCGTCCACGTCGGTGGTCATCCGGGTCATGATCTTGCCGGTCAGCTCGCGCTCGTAGTAGTCGAGCCCCAGCCGCTGGAGCTGCGCGAAGATCTTCACGCGCAGCGCGTACAGGACGCGCTCGCCGGTCCGCCCGGTCATCCGCGTCTCGCCGATCTGCGCCGCCCACTGTGCGAGGACGACGACGAGCGCGAGCGCGGAGGCGGCCCACACCGCCCCGAGGGCCATCCGCTGCACGCCCTGGTCGATGCCGTGCCGGATGAGCACCGGCAGCAGCAGCCCGGCGAGCGCGTCGATCGCGACCAGCAGCAGGCTGACCGCGAGCGGCGCCCCGAACCCGCGCAGCAGCTGCCGCAGCCCGTACTCCCGCTCGGGCCGCGCGGCCCGCTCCTCGTCCACGTCGGGGGTGTCGGTCGCGGGCGGCAGCGCCGCGACCTTGGCCAGCAGCTCGGGCGTGGCGGGCATCCCGGCCAGCGCCCCGGCCATCCCGGGACCGGCCGCGACGGCCGGGGCGCCCGCGGCCCTGGCCCCCGCGTCGGCCCCTGATCCGGCGGCCTCGCGCCGCACCCACAGCTCTGGCGTCACGCCACCGGCGCCGCGCGGCGCGCCACGGCCGGTCCGGGACCGGTCGTCGGGGAGGGTCCGGGCCTCGAGCCGTGCCTGGTCCTCGGGGAGGGCCTGGTCGTCCGCGGCGGCGCGGCCGTCCCTCCGCGCGAGGCTGCTGCTGATGACCGCGCGGGCCACGGCACGGTCCGCCCGGGCGGCCCAGCTCTCGGCCGTGGCCGTCCGGTCGCCGTCCGGGCGCGTCGCGTCGGTGGCGCGGTCGGGGTGCGACGCGCCGGGCGTGTCGTCCAGTCCCGGCACGGTGAGCCCGGCGGCTGCCGCCTCCCCGCCGAAGGCGCCGGCGAACGCGTCCGCGCCGGGGCGCGCGTGCTCGTCCGGCGCGCCGTGCCCATCCGGCGCGTCCTGCCCATCCGGCGCGCCGTGCCCATCGGGGTGGGCGTGCCCCTCCGCGTCGGCGCCCCCGCGCGGGGCACCGTTCGCGCCCAAGCGGCCGTTGCCATCGGCGGGGATGCCGCCGCCCGGGTAGCCGTTCCCGTCCGCCGCCGGGGCGCCTGCCCCGGCCGGCGCGCCCTCGCCGAGCGACGGGACCCACGCGTGATCCGCGGCGCCCGCCGGGTCGCGGGTGATGCCGCTCAGTTCCTCGGGGTCGGTCAGCAGCCGGCGGTAGAGGGCGCTGCGCTCGCGCAGTTCCTCGTCCGTACCGACGTCGGCGAGGCGGCCCCGGTCGAGTACGGCGATGCGGTCGGCGAGGGCGAGGGTGGAGAGGCGGTGGGCGATGAGCAGGGTCGTGCGCCCGGCCATGACGCCCCGCAGGGCCTCGTGGATCTCGTGCTCGACGCGCGCGTCCACCGCCGACGTGGCGTCGTCGAGGACCAGCAGGCGCGGGTCGGTGAGGATGGCGCGGGCCAGGGCGACGCGCTGGCGCTGGCCGCCGGAGAGGGTCAGGCCCTGCTCGCCGACCTGGGTGTCGTAGCCGTCCGGCAGCGCGGAGATGAAGTCGTCGGCCTGGGCGGCGCGGGCGGCCGCTCGGATCTGCTCGTCGGTCGCGTCCGGCGCGCCGTACGCGATGTTGGCGCGCACCGTGTCGGAGAACAGGAAGCTGTCCTCGGGCACCAGCCCGATCGCGGCGCGCAGCGACTCGTACGTCAGCTCGCGCACGTCGTGGCCGCCGACCCGGACCGCCCCCGCCGACACGTCGTAGAAGCGCGGCAGGAGCAGCGAGAGGGTGGACTTGCCGCTGCCGGAGGCGCCGACGACCGCGACCGTCTCGCCCGGCTCGATCCGCAGGGACAGGTCGTCGAGGACGGGGCGCTCGGGGTCGTAGCCGAAGGTGACGTGGTCGAACTCGACCGTCGCGGGCGCGTCGGCGGGCAGCTCCCGCGCGTCGGGGCGCTCCTCGATGGCGGGCTCGGTGTCGATCAGCTCGAAGACCCGCTCGACGCCGGCCCGGGCCTGCTGCCCGACCGTGAGGACCATCGTGAGCATCCGGACCGGCCCGACGAGCTGTGCGAGGTAGGTGGAGAAGGCGACGAAGGTGCCGAGCGTGACCTGGCCGCGGGTGGCCATCCAGCCGCCGAGGGCCAGCATGGCGACCTGGCCGAGGGCGGGCACGGCCTGGAGCGCTGGGGTGTAGCGGGAGTTGAGCCGTACGGTCCGCAGCCGGGCGGCGAACAGCCGGCGGCCGACCTCGCGGAGCTTCCCGGTCTCCTGCTCCTCCTGCCCGAAGCCCTTGACGACGCGGACGCCGGTGACCGCCCCGTCCACGACCCCGGCGACGGCCGCCGCCTGCCCCTGGGCGTACCAGGTCGCGGGGAACAGCCGGGTGCGGCTGCGCGAGGCGAGGATCCACAGGGCGGGCGCGACGGCGAGCGCGACCACGGTGAGCAGCGGGGAGAGCACCGCCATCACGACCAGGGAGATCACGAAGAGCAGCACGTTGCCGATCATCATCGGCACCATGAACAGCAGGCCCTGGATGAGCTGGAGATCGCTGGTGGCCCGGCCGACGACCTGGCCGGTGTTCAGCTCGTCCTGCCGCCTGCCGTCGAAGCGGGAGATCGACGCGAACATCTCGGTGCGCAGGTCGTGCTGGACGTCCAGCGCGAGCCGGCCGCCGTAGTAGCGCCTGAGGAAGGTGAGCCCGTAGACGAGGACCGCGGCGACGATCAGCAGGGTGGCCCAGGGGGCGAGGGAGCGCTCGTGCCGGACGATCACATCGTCGATGATCAGCTTGGTGACGAGCGGCACCAGCGCCGTCACCGCCATCCCGCCGAGCGAGGCGCCGAGGGCCAGCAGCACATCGCGGCGGTACCGCCAGCAGTAGCGGATCAGCCGCCGTGCCCAGCCGTCCTGCCGGGCGTCTTCCTGCCCGGCCGGGGCGTCGTCCTGCCGCGTGCCGCCCTGCCGTGTGTCCGCGTCGTCCGCCCGCGCGTCCGCCACCCGTGACCTCCCGATCCGCCTGTGCTACCGGAAGGCACCAACGCACTGGAGTGCGGATTTCATCCTGCCGCAACAAAACCCGCGGGCAGACGGCCGGCGGGGAGACGGGGGCAGACAGCCGGGCGTGCGGACAGCCGGCGGACAGATGACCGGCGGGCGGACTGCTACGCGGCGACCTCGCCCTCCTCCGGTACGACCGCGACGGCCGCGCACCGCCGAGCCACCTCGTCGAGCGGGAGCCCGAGGGCCTCGGCCAGCGCGGCGACGGTGAAGAACGCGGGGGTCGGGGCCCGGCCGGTCTCGATCTTGCGGAGGGTCTCGGCGGAGATCCCGGCCGCGGCGGCGATCTCGGCCATGCTGCGTTCGCCGCGCGCCTGACGGAGGAGCAGGCCGAGGTGGCGGCCGCGTTCGCGTTCCAGGGGGGTGAGAGGGGTGCGCACCATGACCGTGATACTAATACCGGTATAAGAATTGGCTCAAGACGGGGTCGCCAGGAGGCTGCCATGGTGGAGATCAAGACCGACGCGTCACTGGACGCCATGCGCGAGGCGGGGCGCGTCGTCGCCGCCGCGCTCGCCGCCACGCAGGAGGCCGCCGCGGTCGGCGTGTCGCTGCGCGAGCTGGACGAGGTGGCGCGCGCGGTGCTCGCCGAGGCGGGGGCCACATCCCCCTTCCTCGGCTACCGGCCGCACTTCGCGCCCACCCCCTTCCCGGCCGTCATCTGCGCCTCCGTGAACGACGCGATCGTCCACGGCATCCCGGACGGCTACCGGCTGCGCGACGGCGACCTGGTCAGCATCGACTGCGGCGCGATCGTCGACGGCTGGGCCGGCGACGCCGCCGTCAGCTTCATCGTCGGCACCCCGCGCCCCGCCGACCAGCGCCTGGTCGAGGCCACCCGGCAGGCCCTGGCGGCGGGCATCGAGGCCGCCGTCGTGGGCGCCCGCATGGGGGACATCGCCCACGCCATCGGGTCCGTGGCCCGCGGCGCGGGCTACGGCATCATGGAGGACTACGGCGGCCACGGCATCGGCCGCAGCATGCACGAGGACCCGCCGGTGCCCAACGAGGGCCGCCCCGGCCGCGGCTACCGGCTCCGGCACGGGCTGGTGCTGGCCATCGAGCCGATGTTCACCGCGGGCGGCCGAGACGCCTACGTCACCGACCCCGACGGCTGGACGCTCCGCACGGTGGACGGCAGCCGCGCGGCGCACAGCGAGCACACGGTGGCCATCACGGAGGACGGCCCGCGCGTGCTGACGGCGCTGTGAGCCGTACGGCGGCGGGGCGGCGCCTGAGCCGTACGACCGGGGGCCGGGGCGTGAGCCCTACGGCGGCGGGGGCGGCGCCGTGACGCCCCCGCGCCCCAGCCCGCCCCAGCCCGTCCTAGCCCGTCCTAGCCCGCCGACGTCACGCTCAGCTCCGCCACACCCGCGCGCTTCTTCTCGTCCGCCGACCGCACGGTCACCCGCACATAGCGCGCGAGCCCCGGGTGCCCGGTGTGCCAGCGCCGCCCGTCCGGGGAGGTTTCCACCGCGTACCAGGCCGGGCGCGTCGCCGTCCACTCGGGCGTGACCTTCGCGATGCGTACGGCGTGTCCGAGGTCGATGGTGAGCGAGCCCGACACGCCGTCGGGCACCCAGGCGGTCGCCGCGCTGCCGTCCACCGCCGCCCCCGCGTACATGCCCGGCTCCTCCGAACTCGCGGTCGCCGGGCGGCAGCGGGCCAGGTTGGCGGTGGGCTCCAGGTCGGGGCGGCGGGTCTTGAGGACGGCAGGGGCGCCGGCGCTCACCAGCCGGTCCCCCTCCGGGGTCTCGACGGTGAAGGGCGCGCCGTGCGTCAGCCGCACCACCGTCTGGTGCGCGCCGATCGCCACGTCGTAGGTGCGCCCCTGCCAGCGCAGCCCGCGCAGCGTGACCCCGGCGGCGAGCTGGGGCGGCAGCATCGGGTCGAGCCGCACCCGGTCCTCGCGCGGCCGCAGGCCGGTCAGGCCGTGGGTGAAGACCTGGAGGAAGCCCCCCTTGCCGGTGAGGAAGTCCTGGGCCGGGGAGCCGGACAGCGGGTCCTGGGCGCCCGCCTTCTCCCCCCGCGCCTCGGAGAACAGCTCGAACGGGCCGCGCACGAACGGCTTGATGGCCCGCGTCAGATAGGTGTACGCCGAGCAGCCGGGGTCGCCGATGCCCGCCGCGTCGATGGCGTGCACCGAGTCGGTCATGGCCGGGCCGTCGGGGTCGGTGCGGGCGGCGTAGTAGTCCAGGGTGTTCGCGGCCGCCCGCGCGGACATCGGCCACTCCAGCGGATACATGAGCAGCACGGTGTCCGCCTGCTTGATCAGCGAGCCGTCGTAGCCCGCGTACTGCCGGAAGACCTGCTTCCGCGCGTCGTACGGGATCCGCAGCCGGTCCGCGATCCGGGTCCACCGGGCGGGCGCGGGCTCGCCGAGGAGGCGGGCGGCGCGGGTGGCGTGGCGCAGGGCGGTGGCGGCGCCGGCGTTGGTGAAGACGGCGTCGTCGACGCCGTTGCTGTACTCGTCGGGGCCCGCCACGTCCTTGACGGAGTAGCTGCCGTCGTCGTTGCGGGTGACGCGCCCGGCCCAGAACTCGGCGATCCCCTTGAGCAGCGGCCAGCCGCGCCCGCGCAGCCACTTCTCGTCGCCCGTCGCCTGGTAGTACTGCCAGACCGCGAGCGCGATGTCGCTCTGGAGGTGGTTCTGGGTGCGGCAGTGCGGCGGGTCCCAGCTGTGGCACTCGGTCCACAGATCGCCCTTGCTCGCGCTGGTCCAGCCGTAGAAGAGGCCCGGGTAGCCGAGCCTGCGCGCGTTCGCGCGGGCGCCGGCGCGGGTGCGGTAGCGGTATTCGACGACGGATTTCGCGAGCCGGGGGTGGGTGGCGAGCAGCCCCGGATACATCCAGGTCTCCGCGTCCCAGAAGATCAGCCCGGCGTAGTTGTCGCTGCTCAGGCCGGTCGGGGAGATGCTGTCGCGGGCGCCGGCGCGGGTCGAGGACAGCAGTCCGTACTGCGCGGAGCGCACCCACCGCCGCAGTGCCGCTTGCCGCTCCCCCGCCACCTCGATGTCCGAGCGCCACAGCCTGCCCCAGGCGGCGGCGTGGGCGGCGAACAGCGCGGGCCAGCCCCGCTCCGCCGCCCCGCTCGCGGCTGCGCGGGCGTCGGCGCGCGGGGCGCGGGAGGTGAGCGCGGTGTCCACGCCGACGTACTTGGCGAGTTCGTACGAACGGCCGCTGCGCACGGGGAAAGTGACGGACTGCCGGGCCGACAGGTCCCGGACCGGGCTCGCCGTGTGCGGCCGCTCGTCGCGCACGCCCGCGCCGGGGCGCAGCGTGGAGGCGACCGCGCCGTCGGTGCCCGTGCCGTCCGTGCGGAACGCCACGTCCATCGTGCGGTCGCGGTAGCTGTAGCCGCTGCCCCCGGTCTGGCTCATCCGGCGGGCGCCGCGCCCGTCGATCCGGTCGGTGACGGTCGCCTCGCCGCTCCAGTGCGGGGTCATGCGCAGCCGTACGGCTCCCACATGGGCGTTGACGCGGTCGGCGAGCACGTCGTAGACGAGGTCGGTGGCGCGGCCGTCGGAGGCGGTCCAGGTGAGGGAGGTGCGGACCAGGCCGCAGCGGAGGAAGAGCGTCTGGCGGTAGTGGGAGATCCGGCCGGCGGGGGTGGCGGTGGAGTACGTCTCGGCGCCGGGCCCGCCGGTCGCCACGTCCAGGGCCGTCCAGGTCGGGAGGGCTGCCGCGATCTGCCTGCCCTCGGTCGTCTTCGCGTTGTGCGCGTACAGGCCCGCGACGAAGGAGCCGTCGTAGCGGGGGGTGAACAGCGGCCAGCCGGTCTTGGCCCCGGTGGCGGCGTAGCCGGTGCCGTGGGGGGCCACGCGCTGGCCCAGGTAGCCGTTGCCGACGTAGGCGTCGAAGCCGCTGTCGGGGTCGAGCCGGGTGGCGGACAGCGCCCAGCCGTCGCCTCGCGGGCAGGGGGTGGGGTGTTCGGCGGCGTTGTGCTGGGCGGCGGACGCCGAAGGGGTCGTCGGGGGAATCGCGGCGATCAGCGCGCCCGCGAGCAGCGGGGCGACCAGCCGGACGGGGCGGAACGACCTGGCGGCGCGGAGCGGCCTGGCGGGGCGGGGCAGCCGGGGGGAGTACGTCATTGTTCTCCGTCGTGGTTCGCCGGTGAGGGTGCAGCGACCATAAAGAGATGAACGCATTGGGTCAATGAATCACCCAAATGGTTCAATTACTGAACACAGGTCCGGCCGTTTGCCCCTTCGGACTGCCATTCATCCCGGCTGCCCACCCGACGTGCTTTCAATCCCTCGCGGCTACTTCCCCGAGACGAGCCCGCCCGACGGGGTCGGTTAGGATCCCCGGGTGAACGTCTACTGGCACGCCGTAACCCCGCCGCCGTGCGCCTGATCGGGCGCACGCGCTGAAGGCCTGACCTCTCAGCACCCCGGCCGCCGCCCCCGCTGATCTCGCGGGGCCGCCGTGGGTCGCTGTCGTGCGCCCGTTCGCGAATCCAGTCCTCATTGGTTTCGACGACGGAAGTTCACGACTGTGGCTCAGCACGCCTCTTCTTCACCCGGCACATCCTCTTCCCCCGGCACGTCCACCTCGCCCGGTGCGCCCTCGACCCCCGGCGCGCCCGGCGCCTCGCCGCGCCGCCGCCGGGCCCGCCTCGCCGACGGCCCGCTGCCCATCCTCGCGGCGGCGGTGCTCTGGGGCACCACCGGAACCGCCGGCTCCATGGCCCCCTCCGGCGCCCCCGCTCCGGCCATCGGCGCCGCGAGCCTGACCCTGGGCGGCCTGCTGCTGCTCCTCACCACGCGCGGCGCCTGGCGGCTCTTCACCGCCGCCACCGGCGCCGAGCAGCGGCTCCTCGCCGTCGGCGCGCTCGCGGTGGCCGGGTATCCGCTCACCTTCTACCCGGCCGTGGCGCGTACGGGTGCGGCCGTGGCCGCCGTGATAGCGCTGGGCAGCGCGCCGGTCTTCACCGGCCTGCTGGCCTGGGCCACGGGGCAGGCCCGGCCCACCGCGCGCTGGACGGTGGCCACCCTGGCCGCGGTGACCGGCTGCGCCGTCCTGGTCCTCGGCCCCCAACTCACCGGCGGCCCGGCGCACATGGACGCCGTGGGCATCGCGCTCGCCGCGCTGGCGGGGCTGTCGTACGCCGTGTACTCGCTCCTCGGCGGGCGCCTGATCGGCCGGGGACACCCCTCCGCCGCGGTCATGGGCGCGATGTTCGGCGCGGCGGGGCTGCTGGTGCTCCCCGTCCTGCTCGCCACCGGTACGGCCTGGCTGGCCACCGCGCGCGGCGCCGCGGTGGCCCTCCACCTCGCGGTGCTCCCCACCTTCCTCGCCTACCGCCTCTTCGGCCACGGCCTGCGCCACACCCCGGCGTCGGTCGCCACCACCCTCACCCTGGCCGAGGCCGCGGTGGCGGCGCTGCTGGGCATCACGGTCCTGGGCGAGCGGCTGCCGGTGGTGTCCTGGTGCGGCCTGGCGGTCCTCTTCCTGGGTCTGGCGCTGCTGACCGTGCCGGGCCGGCCGGGGCGCCGCGGGTCCCGCTGACCGCCGGTCCCCCCGTGTGGCGGCGTGGCCGTCGGCCGCGCCGCCACACGGGGTGGGGTTAACCCCCATCCCCACGTGGTGGCCCGCCGGATGGGCGGCGACACCTGATCGCGGCGAGGGTGTGTCCATCGGGAAACGCCCCGGAAGACGACCGGGGAAACGCCCGGAAGACGACCCGTAAGACCACGTCGGATCAGATAGGGAAGACAGTGACTCGTCCCAGGAAAAACGCCCTCGCACGCCGCACCCTGCTCGCCGGCCTCGCCACGGCGGCCGCCGGCGGGATCGGATGGGGAGCCGCGGGAACGGCCGTCGCCGGCGGCCGGGGCCGGGCAGTGACAGACGGGCGGGTACCGCAAGGGGCGGTGGACGCCGAGGTGGCGCGCCTGGAGTCCCGGTTGATCGCGCTGCGCCGGGACCTCCACGCACACCCCGAGGCGCCGGGGCAGGAGCGGAGGACCGCCGACGTGGTGGCCCGCGAACTGCGGGCGGCCGGGCTGGCCGTCACCACCGGGGTGGGCGGCCACGGCGTGATCGGCGTCCTGCGGGGCTCGCGGCCCGGCCGCACCGTCGCGTACCGGGCGGACATGGACGCGGTGCCGCCCGGGGGCATCGTCGGGGGCGGCCCGGCGGCCGCCCACCTCTGCGGACACGACATCCACACCACGGTGGCCATCGGCGTCGCCCAGGTGCTGGCCCGGTTCCGGCGGCGCCTCAGCGGAACGGCGGTGTTCCTCTTCCAGCCCGCCGAGGAGGCCCTGGCCGGGGCCCGCGCGATGATCGACACGGGCGTGCTGGAGCGCACCGGCGTCGAGGAGATCCACGCGCTGCACTGCGGTCCTTTCCCGGTGGGCCGGTTCGCCGTGACCCCGGGCTACGGGCTGCCGGGTCAGGACCACGCCGAGGTGACCCTCTCGGGTCCCGACGCGCCCGACGCCGCACGGCGCCTGGCCGCCGAGATCGGCGGCCTCGCCACGGTGGCACCGCCGCAGACACCCGCGGACCTGGAGCGGATGGTCGCCGACGTCCAGACGCCCGACGGGCCGCTGGCCCGGTTCGTGGCCGTCCGGGCCAGGGCGCAGGAGGCCAAGGTGGCGGTGTCCTACCGCTGCTGGCCGCAGGAGCGGTACGCGGAGGTCCGCGAGGACATCCGCCGGCTGGCCGGGGCGTACGCCGGGGCCGCGGTGAGCTTCCCCGCCGAGCCGTTCCCCGCCCTGGTCTGCCCGGAGCCGGACGCCCGCGCGCTCGCCCGCCACCTGCGCCACAACCTCGGCGGGGACCCGGTCACCGAGCTCCACGCCGCCTTCCCCTTCAACGGCGAGGACTTCGCCCTCTACCTGGACCGCGTCCCGGGCACCTACACCTTCCTCGGCGTCCGCGCCCCCGGCGCGCCCATCACCGCCTGCTATCCGCACTACCCCGACTTCGCGCCGGACGAGCGCGCGATCGGCGTCGGCGTACGGGCGATGACCGGCTGGGTCGCGGAGCGGACCCTTGGGGGCTGAAGGGGAGCGCCGCTCATACGGGTTCGGCGTCGAGGACGCGCCCGGCGGAGCTGCGGGTGTGGGCCCACGCGGGCAGGGCGGTCAGCGCCCCGACCGCCAGCAGGATGACGAGTGCGGCGGTGAGCAGCCACGAGCCCGGGGGTGTGACCTGCGTGCCGAAGAGCCAGTACAGGCCGACTCCGGCCGGGATCCCCGCCGCCACCCCGGGCACGGCGGCCAGGAGCTGCGCGGCGCAGAGCGCCGTGACGACCTGGCCGGGGGTGGCGCCGAGGGTACGGCTGATGGTGAGGGTGCGCCGGGCCTGCACAGCGGTGCTCCAGCCGAGCAGCACGGTGTTGAGCGTGGACAGTGCCACCAGCGCGAGCGTGACGGCGAGCAGCACCTGGCCGGTCTGGTCGGTCCGCACTTCGATGGGGCCGAACCGCTTGTAGGCGGGGGCCGCGTCGAGTTCGGCGTGGAAGGTGAGCACCGCGGTGACCATGAGCGTGGTGGCAGCCGCGCCGGCGGAGGCCAGGACGGCGCGGCCGGGCCGTCGGGCGACCAGCCGGGCGCCGAGCAGCAGCGAGGTGGGCAGATACGCCGTCACCGCGTTCAGGCGCGGGTGGTGCGTGAGCAGGTGAGCGGGGTTCGCCAGGGCGTGGACGGTGCCGGCGCGGACGGTGCGCAGGGCGGGGCCGAGCGTACTGGTCAGGGTGACCACGACAGCGAGGAAGAGCGCGGCGGTGACGGTCCCGGAGGACGGCGGGCTCACCGTGTTGAGCAGCCCGGCGCTGGGGTCGGCCAGTTCGGGTGCGGTCAGAGTCCCGGCGGCCAGTCCGAGCGCGGTGGCCAGGACGGTCAGCAGCAGGTACTGCGCCAGCAGCACCGCGGCGACGGTGCCGGGGCCGGCGCCGATGGCCTTGAGCAGCCCGGCACGCCGGTTGTCACGAGTGGCGCGTACGGCGGCGAGCGCGGCGAGGGTGACCATCGCGGCGACGGCGAGCAGCCAGCCGCCGATGACCAGAGTGGGCCGGGTGAACCTGATCATGTTCGCGTCCGTGCGGAGGATGTCCTGCCAGGTGAGGTAGTTGACCCAGGCGTCGCCCGTAACGTCCGTGGTGGACACGGAGTCGGTGAACCGGCCGCTCGCGGCGGGGTCGGCCAGCTTCAGTTGGATCAGGTGGACGCCGGGCGTGTCGCCCGCCGCGGCGCGGGCGTCGGCGGTGGTGAGCCAGACCATGCCGCCGAAGTCGGACGGCCCGGGCCCCTGCGCCGGATCACCCCACGGATACACCGAGGTGGCCGCGCTGATCGCGATCCCGACGACCGGGACGCTGCGCCCGCCGATGGTGACGCGCTCGCCGACGCGCACGCCGATCGCCTGCGCGAAGCCGCGCTCGACCACCGCGCCGCCGGGACGTACCCAGGTACCGGAGGTCACCAGCGGCTGGTCCACGGCGGACGGCGCCCTGTCGCGCCCCTCGACCGCGGAGTGCGCTGTACGCCCGTGCGCCCGGATGGTGGTGTCGAACGCGAAGTACGGACCGGCGTGCGCGACCACGCCGGGCGCCTGCGTGAGGCGTTCGGCCAGGCCGGACGGGTCGGGGTCCGTCGTCGTCGCCGTGACGTCGGGGCCCGCCGTGGCCTCTCGCGTCTTCGCGTACGCGGTGTCCACGGCGCTGGTGGTCGCGAGTCCGAGAGCCAGGGCGGTGGTGGCGGCGGTGACGGCGACCACGAACATCACCACCTGGCCCGGATGGCGGCGCAAGTCGCGCAGGACCAGGCGGCAGATCAGCAGCAGACGTCCCACGGTCACCCCTCCCAGTTCAGCAGCGCGCCGAGACGTCCCCGGTCGCCACCGCTCAGGCGGGTGTCGTCGGCCAACGTCCCGTCGCGCATGGAGATGACACGGTCCGCCATGGCGGCGACACGCTCGTCATGGGTGACCATGACCAGGGTCTGGCCGGCGGCGCGCAGCTCCTCGAAGAGCCGCAGGATCTCGCGGGTCGCGGCGCTGTCGAGGTTTCCGGTGGGCTCGTCCGCGAGGACGACCAGCGGCTTGTTGACCAGGGCGCGGGCGATGGCGACCCGCTGCCGCTGCCCGCCGGAGAGCTCGGAGGGCAGGTGCCGGGCCCGGTCGGCGAGCCCGACCCGGGCGAGGAGTCGGGTGGCGCGGACGCGGGCGGCGCGTGGTGAGGCGCCGGCGAGCAGCGCGGGCAACTGGACGTTCTCCGCCGCGGTCAACTCGTCCATCAGGTGATAGGCCTGGAAGACGAAGCCGACGGCCCGGCGCCGCAGCCTGGCCAGCGCCCGCTCGCCGAGGTGGTCGATGCGCCGCCCGCCGAGCCACACCTCGCCGTCGGTGGGTCGGTCCAGACCGCCGAGAAGCTGCAGCAGCGTGGACTTGCCGCAGCCGCTGGGCCCGGTCACGGCGAGCGTCTGCCCCGCCGGAACGTCGAGGCAGACCTCCTCGACGGCCCGCACCAGGCTCTCGTCCTCTCCGTACGCCCGCGACAACCCCATGGCCCGCAGCACCGGCGCGTCGCCGGGTTCCTCCATCGGACCCGCGCCCGCACGCGCGTCCGCACCGTTCCGCCGCGACAGGTTCATGATCCGCGGCACGTCCCTCGTCATCCCTCCGCCTTCCCCTCGCGGGCGGACCAGGTCCGCTCGCATGCCTCCAACCAGCGCAGATCGGCCTGCATCCGTAGGGCGATGCCCTCCAGAAGCAGCCCGGCCTCCGAGTCCGTCCCGTGAGCGAGGGCAGCGTGCTGAGCCTCGGCGAGGCCACGGATCAGCTCCCGCCGCTGCGCGTCCACGAGCGCCCGAGGGTCGGCCAGGCCCGACACGGCGGCGGCCACCAGCTTCAGGTGGAACTCCGTCACATCGGTTCCGGGTCCCGGCGTCTCGGCCATCCACGCGGCCACCCGCTCCCGCCCGGCCGCGGTCAGTGCGTACACCTTGCGCTGCGGGCCCCGCGCCGGGGCGTCCATGCGCTCGTGGACGACCAGCCCCACCTTCTCGAGCCGGGTCAGCGTCACGTAGATCTGTCCCGCGTTCAGCGTCTCCCCCAACGGCCCGAGCGCCGCACGCAACCGCCTGCGCAGGTCGTACCCGTGCGAGGGCTCCTTGACCAGCAGCGCCAGCACCACGTCCTGCACGGACCGCCCCTCTCTGCGAACGGTCAATAGATAGCGGTTATCTATAAGAGGGTCAACTCGTCCCGCGCTCCCGGCCCCGCCCTGGGGAAGTGGTTCGCGGTGAGTTCAGGACAACGACACGCCGTGGCGACGGCGTGTCGTTGTCCCATATCCACCACAAATCCATGGCACCCGCGAGCGGGCCGCGCTGTCAGTCCTGGTAGACCTTGTTGGTCCCCGGGCCGCCCGAGAGCGTGTCCTCGCCCTGGCCGCCGTAGAGCGTGTCGTTCCCGCTGTTGCCGTAGATGGTGTCGTCGCCCTCCTCGCCGTAGAGGATGTCGTCACCCCGGCCGCCGTAGATGAAGTCGGCGTCCGACAGGCCGTGGATCACATCGTTGCCGTCCTCGCCGTACATGTGGTTGTCGGTGGGGTCGGCGCCCCCGGTCATGGAGTCGTTGCCGGGGCCCCCGTAGCAGTCCATCGCGCAGTTGGTGATGGTGTCGTCACCGGCGTCGCCGTAGGGGCCCACGCTCCAGACACCGCCGCCGCCGTCGAGGCGATCGTCGCCGTCGCCGCCGTGCAGCACGTCCCACGCGGAGCCCTTGATCACGTCGTCGCCGGGGCCGCCGTAGATCGAGGAGTACGCGTGGCTGTCGGCGTCGACCGTCGCGGTGTCGTCGCCGTCACCGAGGTTGACGTCGAAGTTGTCCGAGTCGTCGGAGCCCAGGGGGGCCATGGTCGCGCACCGGACGACCGTGTGGTCGGCCTCCGAGGGGTAGGCGCACTCGTCAGCGGTCGCCGCACTCGGGTCGATGGCGATGTCACCCCGATCGCGGAAGGTGATGATGTAGTAGTACTCGAACTCGCCCCGCTGCTCGACCGCTTCGGAGACGGTGAGGTTGTTCGTCTGCCCGGCGGCGCCCTTGTACCAGAGTTCACCGTCCTCGTGGACGACCGAGGCCACCGGGGTGGCCGCCTGGGCGGCGGGCGCCGCGAACAGAGCCCCGCCCAGGGCGAGGGCGACGGTGGAGGCGGCGATTATTCCGTGCTTACGCATACAGAAGTGACCCTTCGCGGAACGCGGTTGGACGACCGGTCGGTGTCGCCGATCACCCGCGTAGACACCGCGCCGGAGACGGGGGTTGTGCCTGCCACGCCGCTTCAGTTGCCTGGGGCGAACATGTCATCCGGGGGCTTCCTGGTGTTCTTTCCGAGGGCACCGAAAGGCAACCCGAGAGGCGCGGGCCGCGTCGGCCGGCCGTCGGCGCCGCCTGGCTCGTCACTCCTCCGTCGGCGCCGCGCAGGCGGTGGCGATGGCGGCGGTGTCCCAGTAGAAGGGGTGGACCTCGGCGATCCGCCCGTCCTTGAACGAGATGGTCTGGAGGATGGGGAAGGTGAGTTCCCGACCGGTGGCACGTGCGCGAGCACGGACCTGGGTGCGTATCACCGCGGTCTCCCCGGTGGCGAGGAACTCCTGCTCCACCATGTCGAACTCCTCCCACGTCCGGCTCATCTCCATGAAGAACCGCTCCATGCCCGCGTGCCCGCGCCAGGTGCCGCCGTAGGGCAGGGCCTCGGCCTGGTGCAGTACGACATCGGGCGCGAAGAAGGGGGCGAGCGTGTCGAACGGGGCCTCTCCCGGGCCCCCGGCCGCCAGGTACTCGGCCTCCGCGGCGTACATGCCGGTGAGGATGGCCATCGAGTCGGTCGTCAACGGTTGAGTCATGCCATCAGCATGATCGCGCCCGCCGCCGCGCGCTGGCGGCAATCGGACCTCGATGTGCCACCCCGCCCAACGGCCTCTACGACGGCCTTTACGCGGCCACCGGCGCCCGCTCGTCGAGCAGCCCCTCGCCGCGCAGGTCGGACCACACCCCGTCCGGGATCTCCACTCCGAAGGAGTCGAGATTGCTCCGCACCTCCTCGGCGGTGCGCATGCCCACCACGATGCCCGCCACGACCGGGTGCCGCAGCGGGAACGCCATCGCCACCTGCGGCAGCGTCACGCCGTGCGCCTCGCAGACGTCCGCGATGCGATGCGTACGCCGCAGCAGCTCCCGCGAGGCGGGCGCGTACTCGAAGTGCGCGCCCTCGGCGGGGCGCGGGGTGGCGAGCAGGCCCGAGTTGAAGATCGACGCCGCGAGCACGGAGACACCGCGCTCGGCGCACGCGGGCAGCAGATCGTCGAGGGCGCTGTGCTGCAGCAGGGTGTAGTAGCCGGACAGCATCACCGCGTCCACGTCGGCCTCCCGGACCAGCCTGGTGAGCATGCCGGTGTGGTACATCCCCGCCCCGATGGCCCCCACCACCCCCTCGGAGCGCAGCTCGGCGAGAGCGGGGTAGCCGGTGCGCAGGGCGTCCTCGAAGTGCTTCTCCGCGTCGTGGAGGAACAGCATGTCGATCCGGTCGACGCCCATCCGGGTGAGGGAGTCCTCGACGCTGCGCCGGACGCCGTCGCGGGAGAAGTCCCACACGCGGCGGTGCGTCGCGGGCACCTGGAACGCCTCGTCCATGCGCCCCGCCGGGTCCTGCGGGACGAGCAGCCGGCCGACCTTCGTCGACAGCGTGAACTCGTCCCGTGGCTTGGTGCGGAGGAGTTCGCCGATGCGGCGCTCGGAGTGCCCGATGCCGTAGTGCGGCGAGGTGTCGAAGTACCGCACGCCCCGCTCCCACGCGGCGGCCAGCGCCCCCGCGGCGGTCCCGTCGTCCAGCGCCGCGAACAGCCCACCCAGCGGCCCGCCCCCGAATCCCAGCTCCGTGACCTCCACAGCGCTGCGGCCGAGCCGGTTCGTCCTCATCCCGTGGGTCCTCCTCGTGTCACGGTGGCAACGGGCGGCAAGTGTGCCGTGGGCGGGGCGGGGCGCCAACTGGTTTTCGGGGCGGGGTGGTTCCGGGCTCAGGTCCCGCTGGCCGCCCGCACCGCTCTCAGGGCCCGGCCGGGGCGGGATGGACGGCCGGGGCGGCGTTCGGGGAGGAGGGCCTTGCCGGAAGGGGCCGCGCTGGAGGTGGCGGTCTCGGTGGCGGTGAGGTCTTCGATGCGGTCGGCGAACTCCGGTTCCGGCAGGGGCAGGTCCAGGTCGTCGATGAAGTCCACCGCCTGGGCGACGTACTCGATGACCGCCGTGGTGGCCGCGGGGGCGACGGTGCCCTTCTTGAGACCGCGCAGGACGCGCAGGGCGATGGCCATTTCGTGGTCGGTGGTGGCCGACTCCTTCTCCGGGTCGATCACGGGTGGCACGCCTCCGCCCGCCTGCTCGTGCCACCAGGCCAGCCACCAGTGGGCCTGGGCCTCCTCTCCGAGGGCCATGTGGTGGAGGTAGAGGCAATAGGCGGCGGCGGGGTCGCCGGCGCCGCCGGCGAACTGCCACCAGAACTGCGCGCTGTCCTCGTGGCCGGCCAGTTGCAGGACGCAGCCCAGGACGCGCGCGCCGGTCGGTTCGAGGATGCGGTGGGTGATGACCTCCTGGAGCTGCGCCAGAGCACCGTCCCGCCCGATGATCGCTTCGCACAGGGTTCGCAGGTCCCGGGCCATCCGCTCGTCCGTGTCCGGCGCGTGGTCGGCGGTCTCCTCCCGGCCGCCGGCCGGGGCCGTGCGGTCCGGGGAGCCGTCGGCGAGGCGGGTGGCGAGACGGGCCTCGGCGGCCGCGAGGTCGCAGGGAGGGGTGGGGGTGAGCAGGGCCCGCGCCAGGACGTGGTCAATGTGCGAGGTCATCGGCATTGTTTCCTTCGGTGGTCTCGAGGAGTTGCTGAAGACGGCGACGGGCGTAGCGCGCGGTGGAGCGCACTCCGGCCTCGGTGATGCCGAGGTGGGTGGCGGTCTGGGCGACGGTGTAGCCGCGGCAGTGGAGCAGGATGACCACGTCCTGCTGGCGTTCCGGAAGCTTCTTGATCGCCTGGTAGAGGTTCAGGCTCTCCTCCAGCATCGCGATGGGGTCGATCGCGTCGCGCAGGGCGGCGGTTTCGAAGGTCGCGTTGTCCACGAGGCAGGGGCCGCGCTTCCGGGCGCGCGCCACGTCGATGGCGCGGTGCTTCATCACCTTCCAGGCGTAGGCGGCGGGGTTCTCCATGGCCAGGACGCGAGTCCAGGAACGGGCGAGCTGTACGAACGCCTCGTCGACGGCTTCCTCGGCGTCGGAGCGGTTTCCGAGGTAGACCTCGGCCCGGTGGAGGTAGGCGGCGCGGTGAAGCTGGTGGAAGGCGCGGAAATCCGGCGGGAGTTCGTCGGGCAGTCCGGTCATCGAGGTCACACCCCGCGGGCGGAGGTGGTCCCGCGTCACCGTTTCCCCTCCGTGTGCCCCTGGTGCAGTTCCGAGATGCCCACGCGGACCCCGGCCGCGGCGGCGCGGCGCAGCAGGGCCAGGACGTCACTGCCGAAGACGCGCACGACGAGCGCGGCGGTGACAAGATCCCCTACGAGTTGAAGATTCACGGACTTTCGCTGTCCTTCTGTCGGTCGTACGAGGCTGCCCCGTCCCCGCCCCGCGAGTGCGCCGTATTGCGCCCTCTGTTACCTCTAGCGTTCGCGAGAGCCCGAATGTGCATCGGACAATACGAAATTCTTACGGACCGCACCGATCCGGTTACAGACAGCGGGTCGGGCGCCGGCTCCCCGGGGAAGCCGGCGCCGTCGCCGGGGCGCCCCACCCGCCTCAGGCGCCGCCGGAGGCCCGTCCCGCCGCGATCTGGCGGGCCATGATGGTCGTGAGCTCGTACGCCGTGTGGGAGGCCGCCACGGAGGTGATCTCGGCGTGGTCGTACGCCGGGGCGACCTCGACGACATCGGCGGAGACCAGGTGGCAGGAGGCGAGGCCGCGCAGGATCTCCAGGAGTTCGCGGGAGGTCAGGCCGCCCGCCTCGGGGGTGCCGGTGCCGGGGGCGTGGGCGGGGTCGAGGACGTCGATGTCGACGGAGATGTAGAGCGGGCGGTCGCCGATGCGCTCGCGGAGCTGCTGGGCGACCTCGTCCACGCCGCGCCGCATGACGTCGGCGGAGGTGACGATGCCGAAGCCCATCTTGGCGTCGTCGTCGAGGTCCTGCTTGCCGTAGAGCGGGCCGCGCGTGCCGACGTGGGAGAGGGCGGAGGTGTCGAGGATGCCCTCCTCGACGGCGCGGCGGAAGGGCGTGCCGTGGGTGTACTCGGCGCCGAAGTAGGTGTCCCAGGTGTCGAGGTGGGCGTCGAAGTGCAGCAGGGCGACGGGGCCGTGCTTGCGGGCGACGGCGCGCAGGAGGGGGAGGGCGATGGTGTGGTCGCCGCCGAGGGTCATCAGGCGGGCGCCGGTGGCGAGCAGGTCGTCGGCGGCGGCCTGGACGGTCTCGACGGCCTCGTTGATGTTGAAGGGGTTGGCGGCGATGTCACCGGCGTCGGCGACCTGGGCGAGGGCGAAGGGGGAGGCGTCCTGCGCCGGGTTGTAGGGGCGCAGCAGCCGGGACGCCTCGCGGATGGCGTTGCCGCCGAAGCGGGCGCCGGGCCGGTAGGAGACTCCGCTGTCGAAGGGCACGCCGACCACGGCGACGTCCGCCGTGCCGCCGACCTCGTCGACGCGCGGCAGCCGGGCGAAGGTGGCGGGGCCCGCGTAGCGGGGGGTGCGGGAGGAGTCGACGGGGCCGAGGGGGCGGCGGTCTGCTGTGGTCATGGCTTCGAGGGTAGGCAGCGCCACCGGTCGGGCACATGTACGTTCCCGAGGGGCACGGCCGTCGTTTTCGACACCATGTCCAGGTCAGCCCGGGCGCGGAAGGCCACCCCCGGGCCGCCCCGCACGGCAGCGCACGGCGGTCAGCCGTTCGTGGGGCTTCCCAGCGCCGCAGCGGCGGCCGCGACGGGGTCGAGGACGGCGGCCTCGGTGGGCGCGGCGGCGGGCGCCGGGGCGCAGACGAAGCCGAGGCGCTTCATGGCGCGGACCACCTCGCCCGCGGTGAAGTCGCGGCGGTCCTGGCGGGTGATCACCGCTCCGACCTGCTTGACGGGGTAGTCGCGGCGGCCGATCCGGACCGAGGGGCCGGTGATCGGTTCGGGCTTGACGCCGCTCATCGCTTCCTTCACCTCGTTCGCGGTCAGATCGAAGGCGTAGTTGGCGATGACGCAGCGCATAGGACCTCAAGGGGAGCGGAGGAATGGAGCAGGTGGTCTCAGCGTCCCACATCGGGCGCCGGTGGGGAACGTAGATTCACCCGGCGTGGATCCCCCATCCCGAGGCGATCCGTGCTAGCGTCGTAGGCAGTTGCAGTTTTGGTACCCATGGACGTTATGCGCGCCTGACAGGACATGTAGCCTCAGGCGCGTTTTGTTTTTACCGGTCATTCCGGATGGGGTCATTGCGGCGACGCGGAATCCGAGAGGTTCGGATTCCGGCTCTGCACCCGATCAAGGGAGAATGACATGGCTACTGGCACCGTGAAGTGGTTCAACGCGGAAAAGGGCTTCGGCTTCATCGAGCAGGACGGCGGCGGCGCCGACGTCTTCGCCCACTACTCGAACATCGCCACCCAGGGCTTCCGCGAGCTCCACGAGGGCCAGAAGGTCTCGTTCGACGTCACTCAGGGCCAGAAGGGCCCCCAGGCCGAGAACATCGTGCCCGCCTGACACGGTTCACAAGCCTGCCACGAGCCGGGGTCCGCGCCCGAAGGGGTGCGGGCCCCGGCTCGCGCATGACCGCTCCGGCCCCCGCGGCCGGGCTCACGGACGGTGGCATTTCCTCCGCGGCCGCCGGCCGGTCGACGCCGGCATTTCACCCGGCCTCCGACGGCCGATCGAGGCCGTGACATACAGCCCCGTCATTCACCCGCTCTCCGGCACGTTCTGCGAATTTCTCGCCCCGGGACCATCCCCGCTGAGGAGTCCTCCTCGAAACGCGCCGTCCGAGGAAGGTCCCGTATGGATCAACGTGCCCGCTCCAATCGCCCTGCCCGCTCGTCCCGCGGCGCCTCACCGCGCTCACGCGGGCGCCGCCCGTCCCCGGCGCCGGTCTCCGTGCCCGCCGGCATACCCGACGGCGGAAATGAATTCGCCCTGCCGCCGAGCACCACTCCGCTGCTGCCCGCCGTCGGCTCCTTCACCGAGCTGGACCTGCCGGACGCGCTCACCGCGGAGCTGGCGCGCCAGGGCGTGACCGTGCCGTTCCCGATCCAGGCGGCCGCGCTCCCCAACGCGCTGGCCGGGCGCGATGTCCTGGGCCGTGGACGGACCGGCTCCGGCAAGACCCTGGCCTTCGGCCTGGCGCTGCTGGCCCGCACCGCCGGGCGGCGCGCCGAGCCCCGCCACCCCCTCGCCCTGGTCCTGGTCCCCACCCGGGAGCTGGCCCAGCAGGTCACCGACGCGCTCGCCCCGTACGCCCGGCCACTGCGGCTGCGGCCGGCCACCGTGGTCGGCGGAATGTCGATCAACCGCCAGGCTGCGGCGCTGCGGGACGGCGCCGAGGTGGTCATCGCGACTCCGGGGCGGCTCCACGATCTGATCGAGCGCGGCGACTGCGTGCTGGACCAGGTGCGCGTCACGGTTCTCGACGAGGCCGACCAGATGGCCGACATGGGATTCCTCCCCCAGGTGACCCGGCTGCTGCGGCAGGTCCCGGCCGACGGCCAGCACATGCTGTTCTCGGCGACCCTCGACCACAACGTCGGCCAGTTGGTGCGCCGGTTCCTCGACGATCCCGCCGTCCATTCGGTGGACGCCTCGGCGGGCGCCGTCACCACGATGGAGCACCATCTGCTGCACATCGAGGACACCGACAAGCGGGCCGTCGTCACCCGGGTGGCCGCCCGCGACGGCCGCGTGATCATGTTCCTGGACACCAAGCGCGCGGTCGACCGGCTGACCCGGCACCTGCTGGCGAGTGGCGTGCGGGCGGCGGGGCTGCACGGCGGCAAGTCCCAGCCGCAGCGCACCCGGACCCTGGACTACTTCAAGACCGGCCACGTCAGCGTGTTGGTGGCCACGAATGTCGCCGCCCGGGGCATCCACGTCGACGACCTCGATCTCGTCGTCAACGTGGACCCGCCGGCGGACCACAAGGACTATCTGCACCGCGGCGGGCGCACCGCCCGCGCGGGCGGCTCGGGCACCGTCGTCACCCTGGTCCTGCCCGCGCAGCGCCGTGCGATGAACGGCCTGATGGCGGACGCGGGCATCAGCCCGCGCACCACCCGGGTCCGCTCCGAGGACACCGAGCTGGCCCGGATCACCGGCGCGCGGGTCCCGTCCGGGGTCGCCGTCACGATCGACGCGCCGGCCCCGGCGCAGGCGGCCACCGGCGGTGCGGCGGGGGGCCGTCGGGGCCGGGGGCGTCGGCGCGGCCGCCGGCCGGGGAGGTCGCAGCCGGGCGCGGCGTCCTGATCCCGTCAGCCCCGGGACCGGGACCGGGGCCGGGACCGGGGCCCGGGCCGTGGTCGCGTCATGATCCTGTCAGTACCGGGGCCGTAGCGGACGCCCCCATTTACCCGCCGCAGGGGCGACAATGGACCGCATGCCGATACCCAGCTCCGTGCCCAGCCGGGCCGAACTGATCGACCACCTGGTCCGTACCCGCATCGCCGGAGACGTCGCCACCCCCCGGGACAACAACCTCGCCCACTACCGCAAGCTCGCGAACGGCGACCGCCACTACTGGCTGGGCCTGGAGCTGGGCGACCGCTGGGCCGATGAGCAGGACGTGCTGGCGGTCATGGCGGAGCGCTGCGGCGTGGTGGACGATCCGGAGCACCGCGTCGGGCAGGACACGATCGACCCGGAGCTGACGGTGGGGGCGCTGGACCGGATGGCGTCGGTGCTGCGGAAGGCGGCCGAGGCCGGGGAGCGGGTGCTGTTCGCCACCGGGCACCCGGGCGGGCTGCTGGAGGTGCACCGCGCCACGGCGGCGGCGCTGCGGGCGGCGGGGTGCGACATCGTGTCGATCCCGGGCGGTCTGGAGGCGGACGAGGGGTACGTCTTCCAGTTCTGCGACGTGGCGATGCTGGAGCGCGGCGCGACGCTGTGGCACACCCACTCCCCCGCCCCCATGGCCGCGATCCTGGACGGCCTGGAGCGGGAGGGGCGGCCGCTGCCGGATCTGGTGGTCGCGGACCACGGCTGGGCGGGGTGCGCGGGGCAGCGGGGCATCGACGCGGTCGGGTACGCGGACTGCAACGACCCGGCGCTGTTCCTCGGCGAGGCGGAGGGCACGCTGCAGGTGGTGGTGCCGCTGGACGACCACGTCACCAACCCGCGCTTCTACGACCCGATGGTCGCCTACCTCCTGGACGCGGCGGGACTCGACGCCCGGTTCTGACGCATCAGGGCTGCTTTGCGGCGAGTGAGCCGAAGGGGCGCGACGCTGTCGAAAGGGAGAGCGCGCGGAGGCCCCGAGGAACGAGGGGCCGAGCACGGTCGACCGTCGACAGCGGCTGAGGCGCCCCGGAGGTGAACCGAGCCCTAAAAAGAGGGGCGCGGGACGCGCATGACGCCTTCCTGGATCACCGAGACCGCCAGTTGTCCGTCGGCCGTGAAGATACGGCCCTTGGCCAGGCCCCGGCCGCCGGACGCGGAGGGGCTCTCCTGGTCGTACAGCAGCCACTCGTCCGCGCGGAAGGGGCGGTGGAACCACATGGCGTGGTCCAGGCTGGCGCCGACGATGTCGCCGACGGCCCAGCCGCCGCGGCCGTGGGCGAGGAGGATCGAGTCCAGCAGGGTCATGTCGGAGACATAGGTGGCCAGGCAGAGGTGTGTGAGGGGGTCGTCGGCGGCGCCGTCCAGTTTGCCGTTCGTCCGGAACCAAACCTGTGACTTCGGCTCGCGGGGCCGCCCGACGCTGGCGTACGGCGGGGCGTCCACGTACCGCAGGTCGATCGCGGCGCGCGCCTCCAGCATCCGCTCGACCACGCTCGGGTCGCTGAACAGGTGGGCGTATCGGGGCAGCAGTTCCTCGCCGCTGGGCAGGGAGAGCGGGTCGGGTACGGCGGGCATGGGCTCCTGGTGCTCCAGGCCCTCCTCGTGACGCTGGAAGGACGCCGAGAGGTGGAAGATCGGCTGGCCGTGCTGGACGGCCACCACCCGGCGGGTGGTGAAGGAGAAGCCGTCGCGGATGCGGTCCACGGTGTAGACGATGGGCGCGGCGGGATCGCCGGGGCGCAGGAAGTAGGAGTGCAGGGAGTGCGCCGGGCGGTCGGCCGGGACGGTGCGGCCGGCCGCGACCAGGGCCTGGGCGGCGACCTGGCCGCCGAAGACGCGCGGCACCAGGGGTGCCGCGCTGCTGGTGCCTCGGAAGATGTCCAGGTCTATCCGTTCCAGGTCGAGCAGGTCGAGGAGACCGGGCAGGCCCTGGGGCGCGTCGTCGTGCGGTGCGCCGTGTGGTGCGCCGTGTGGTGCGTCGTTCATGGTTTAAGGAGTGTCGCAGACCCGTATTGCGGCGCTGTTGCCACGAGGGGCCGGGCGGGCCGGTCTCACAGGCCCATCGACTTCGCGACGATGGACCGCATGACCTCGCTGGTGCCGCCGTAGATGCGGGTGACGCGGGTGTCCGCGTACAGGCGGGCGATGGGGTACTCCATCATGTAGCCGTAGCCGCCGTGCAGCTGCAGGCACTTGTCGATCACGACGGCCGCGCGCTCGGTGGTGAAGAGCTTCGCGGAGGCGGCATCGGCGGCGGTGAGCTCGCCCGCGTCGTGCGCCTCCAGGGCCCGGTCGACGACCGCCTGCATCGCGTCCACCTCGGCCTTGCAGTCGGCGAGCGTGAACTTGGTGTTCTGGAAGGACGCCACCGACTTGCCGAAGATCGTCCGGTCCGTGACATAGGCCTTGGCGAACTCGACGGCCGCCGCGGCCTGCGCGTACGCGCCGACGGCGATGCCCAGGCGCTCCTGGGGAAGGTTGTGGGTGAGGTATTCGAAGGCCCGGCCCTCCTCGCCCAGCAGGTCCTCCACCGGCACCTTGACGTCGGTGAAGGACAGCTCGGCGGTGTCGGAGGTCTTCAGGCCCAGCTTCTCCAGCTTGCGGCCGACCGCGTAGCCCTCGCTCCTGGTGTCGACGACGAGGATGGATATGCCGCCGCGGCGGTCCTCGGGGGTGGCGGGGGCGGTGCGGGCGCAGACCAGGACGCGGTCGGCGAGCACGCCGCCGGTGATGAAGGTCTTGGCGCCGTTGAGCACGTAGTGGGTGCCGTCCTCGGACAGCTTGGCGGTGGTCTTCATGCCCGCCAGGTCGGAGCCGGTGCCCGGCTCGGTCATGGCGATGGCGGTCATCATGTCGCCGGAGACGAACGGGGGCAGCCAGCGCCGCTTCTGCTCCTCGGTGGCGTACTTGAGCAGATAGGGCAGGCACAGCGCGGTGTGCACGCTGCTGCCGCCGAAGCTGACGCCGGCCCGGGCGGTCTCCTCGGTGATGATCGCGTTGAACTTGAAGCTGGTCTCGCCCGCGCCGCCGTACTCCTCGGGCACCTCGATGCCGAAGATCCCCAGCTCGCCGAGTTTCTTGTAGAACTCGCGGGGGGCCTGGCCGGCCTCGCGCCACTCCTCGTAGTAGGGGACGACCTCGGCGGCGATGAAGTCGCGGATGGTCTCCCGGAACGCCTCGTGGTCCTCGTTGAACACCGTGCGACGCATCTGCGGCGGCCTCCTCGGTCGGCTGGCTAAGCGCTTGCTCAGCGAAAGCTACCGGCCAGTCGGCAGGCCTGTCCAGACCCGCACGAAGCCACCGCGCCCGACCCGGCGCGACCCACCGCCTCAGACCCCGCTCCCGCCCTCCCCGGACGCCGGCCCGCTCCCGTCAGCGGCGGCGCGGAAGGCGCCGAGCGCCAGGCGGTGCAGCAGCTCGGCGGTGGCCGCGCGGGCCGGGAGGGCGCCGGGGCGGCTGAGGTGGGGGGTGGAGTTGAGCAGCCCGAAGACGGCGTGGACGCACGCCCGCGCCTCGGCCTCGGAGAGCCGGGGGTGGACCTCGCACACCACCTGGACCCACAGCTCGACGTACTGCCGCTGGAGCGAGCGCACCAGCTTGCGGTCGGTGTCCCGGAGCCGGTCCAGCTCGCGGTCGTGGAGGACGATCAGCGGGCGGTCGTCGAGGGCGAAGTCGATGTGGCCCCGGACCAGCGAGTCCAGCACGGCGGCCGGATCCCGCTCCCCCTCCGGGACCTCGGCGGCGCGCTGCTTGCCGCCCGCCAGGAGCCGGCCGCTGATGCCGACCAGCAGCTCCGCGAGCATGGCCTCCTTGCCGGCGAAGTGGCGGTAGAGGCCCGGTCCGCTGATGCCGACCGCCGCGCCTATCTCGTCGACGCCGACGCCGTGGAAGCCGCGCTCGGCGAACAGGCGCGCCGCCTCCTTCAGAATCTGCTCGCGGCGGGTGGGGGCAGGGGCTTGCGTGCTCATGGAAGGAATTCTAGACAGCGGCGTTAGTGGTCGTTAACCTGGTGGATGGGTTAACGCTCATTAACCGCGCGGGACAACCGTACGAGACAGACCGTACGAGATGGACCGCACGTGGCAGACCGCATGTGGCAGACCGCATGTGGCAGACCGCACGAGACAGACCGCACGAGGCAAGGGGGCCCGTAGCCATGGAGCAGGCACCGGTGTTGGGCAGCGCCGCCGATCCGGCGTCCGACGCCTGGTCGGCCAACGAGGCCGCGCACCGCGAGCTGGCCGCGCGGCTGCGCGAGAAGCTGGCCGAGGCGCGGCTGGGCGGCGGCGAGAAGGCGCGGGCGCGGCACACCGCGCGCGGCAAGCTGCTGCCCCGCGACCGGGTCGACACCCTGCTGGACGCGGGCTCGCCGTTCCTGGAGCTGGCCCCGCTGGCCGCCGACGGGATGTACGGGGGGCAGGCCCCGGCGGCGGGCGTGATCGCGGGGATCGGGCGGGTGGCGGGCCGCGAGGTGGTCGTGATCGCCAATGACGCCACCGTCAAGGGCGGCACGTACTACCCGATGACGGTCAAGAAGCATCTGCGCGCCCAGGAGGTCGCGCTGGAGAACCGCCTGCCGTGCGTGTATCTGGTCGACTCCGGGGGCGCCTTCCTGCCCATGCAGGACGAGGTCTTCCCCGACCGGGACCACTTCGGGCGGATCTTCTACAACCAGGCGCGGATGTCGGGCGCCGGGATCCCGCAGATCGCGGCGGTCCTCGGGTCCTGCACGGCGGGCGGGGCGTACGTCCCGGCGATGAGCGACGAGGCGGTCATCGTGCGCGGGCAGGGCACGATCTTTCTGGGCGGGCCGCCGCTGGTGAAGGCGGCGACGGGAGAGGTCGTCACGGCCGAGGAGCTGGGCGGCGGCGAGGTCCACTCCAAGGTCTCCGGGGTCACCGACCATCTCGCGGAGGACGACGCCCACGCGCTGCGCATCGTCCGCACGATCGTCTCCACCCTCCCCCCGTCCCTGCCGGGCGGCGGGTCGCCGCCGTGGCCGGTGCGGCGCTCGGAGGAGCCCGCGGTGGACCCGGCGGGGCTCTACGGGGCGGTGCCGGTCGACTCCCGCACCCCGTACGACGTGCGGGAGGTGATCGCGCGCATCGTGGACGGCTCGCGGTTCGCCGAGTTCAAGGCCGAGTTCGGCACCACCCTGGTGACGGGGTTCGCGCACATCATGGGCCACCCGGTGGGCATCGTCGCCAACAACGGCATCCTGTTCTCCGAGTCGGCCCAGAAGGGCGCCCATTTCATCGAGCTGTGCGACCAGCGCGGCATCCCCCTGGTGTTCCTGCAGAACATCTCGGGCTTCATGGTCGGCCGCAGCTATGAGGCGGGCGGCATCGCCAAGCACGGCGCCAAGATGGTCACCGCCGTGGCCTGCGCCCGGGTGCCGAAGCTGACGGTGGTCGTCGGCGGCTCGTACGGCGCGGGCAACTACTCGATGTGCGGGCGCGCCTATTCGCCGCGCTTCCTGTGGATGTGGCCCAACGCGAAGATCTCCGTGATGGGCGGCGAGCAGGCGGCCTCCGTGCTCGCGACCGTCAAGCGCGACCAGCTGGAGGCGCGCGGCGAGGAGTGGCCGGCGGACGAGGAGGAGGCCTTCCGGGCGCCGATCCGCGAGCAGTACGAGACCCAGGGAAACGCCTACTACGCCACGGCGCGGCTGTGGGACGACGGCGTGATCGACCCCCTGGAGACCCGCTCGGTGCTGGGCCTGGCCCTCACCGCCTGTGCCAACGCGCCGCTTCCCGGCAAGCCCGGCCAGGATCCCGTGACGCCCGGCTTCGGCGTCTTCCGGATGTGAGGGACCGTGGAGCTGAAGAGTGTGAGCCCGATGTTCGAGACAGTCCTGGTGGCCAACCGCGGGGAGATCGCCGTCCGGGTGATCCGCACACTGCGGCGGCTCGGTGTGCGCTCGGTCGCCGTGTTCAGCGACGCCGACGCGGACGCGCTGCATGTGCGCGAGGCGGACACGGCGGTCCGGCTCGGCCCGGCGAGTCCCGCCGAGAGCTATCTGTCGCTCAAGCGGCTGCTGGACGCGGCCGACCGCGCGGGAGCCCAGGCCGTGCACCCCGGCTACGGCTTCCTCGCGGAGAACGCGGCGTTCGCGCGCGCCTGCGCCGGCGCCGGGCTCGTCTTCATCGGCCCGCCCGCCGGGGCCATCGAGCTGATGGGCGACAAGATCCGCGCCAAGGAGAGTGTGCGGGCGGCCGGTGTGCCGGTGGTGCCCGGTTCCGTCGGCAGCGCCCTGACCGATACCCAGCTCATCGACGCCGCCCGCGAGATCGGCATGCCCGTGCTGCTCAAGCCCTCGGCGGGCGGCGGCGGCAAGGGCATGCGGCTGGTGCGGGAGGAGGCGCGGCTCGCCGACGAGATCGCGGCCGCGCGACGCGAGGCCCGGGGCGCGTTCGGCGATGACACGCTGCTGGTCGAGCGCTGGATCGACCGCCCCCGGCACATCGAGATCCAGGTGCTGGCCGACGGCCATGGTCAGGTCCTCCACCTCGGCGAGCGCGAGTGCTCGCTCCAGCGCCGCCACCAGAAGATCATCGAGGAGGCGCCCAGCCCCCTGCTGGACCCGGCCACCAGGGCGCTGATGGGCGAGGCCGCCGTGCAGGCCGCGCGCTCCTGCGGCTATGTGGGCGCCGGCACGGTGGAGTTCATCGTCCCGGGCGACGACCCGGCGGCGTACTGCTTCATGGAGATGAACACCCGCCTCCAGGTCGAGCACCCGGTGACCGAGCTGGCCGTGTCCGTCAAGGACCGGGGCCGGCTGGACCTGGTGGAGTGGCAGCTGCGGATCGCGGCCGGTGAGCACCTGCCCTTCGGCCAGGACGACATCGCCCTCACCGGCCATGCCGTCGAGGCCCGCCTCTGCGCGGAGACCGCCCGGGTCAGCGGCGGCACCGTCGACTTCCTCCCCTCGGCGGGCACGGTGCTCGCGCTGTCCGAGCCGGACGGGGAGGGGGTGCGGGTCGACTCCGGGCTGACCGTCGGCACCGAGGTCGGCACCGTCTACGACCCGATGCTCGCCAAGGTCGTCGCCCACGGCCCCGACCGCCCCACCGCCCTGCGCCGGCTGCGCGCCGCGCTGGCCCGCACCACCGTCCTCGGCCTGGACACCAACACCGGCTTTCTGCGCCGCCTCGCCGCCCACCCGGCCGTGGTCTCCGGCGACCTGGACACCGGTCTCGTCGACCGCGAGGCCGCCGCGCTGGTGCCCGCCGCCGTCCCGGACGAGGTGTACGCGGCGGCGGCCCTGCTGCGCCAGGCCGCGCTGGAGCCGGGCGGGTCCGGCGGCCCGGGCGGCTGGGTGGATCCGTTCTCCGTGCCGACCGGCTGGCGGCTGGGCGGCGAGCCCGCCTGGACCGTCCACCATCTGCGCGTCCCCGGCCACGCCCCGGTGACCGTCCGGGTGCGCGGCCGGGCCCATGACGCGGAGGTGTGGGTGGAGGAGGCCGACGCCGGCGGCGCGGCCGCCCCGGCACCGGTCCAGGGCTCCACCGCCGCGCGGAGCACTCCGGGCGGCGCGCCGGGCGACGGGGGCGGCGAGGACGCCGAGCCCCGGATCGTCCGGGCGCGGCTGACGGTGCCGCCCGCGAGCGGGCCGGCAACCGGCCCGGCAGGCGGGCCGGGGGGCCTCCCCTCCGGGGGCGGGGGTGCGCGGGCCGTGCTGGACTGGGGCGGCGTCACCCACACCTTCGCGTACGCCGCGCACGGCGCCGGCCACTGGCTGGGCCGGGACGGCGACGCCTGGCAGGTGGCCGACCACGACCCGGTGGAGGCGGCGCTGCGCGGCGGGGCGGCCGGCACCCACGCCGGGGAGCTGACCGCGCCGATGCCCGGCACGGTCACGGTGGTGAAGGCCGCCGTCGGCGACGAGGTCACCGCCGGGCAGGGCCTGGTGGTGGTCGAGGCCATGAAGATGGAACACGTCATCTCCGCCCCGCACGACGGCACCGTCACCGAGCTCGACGTGGCCCCCGGCAGCACGGTCGCCATGGACCAGCTGCTGGCGGTCGTCACCCCGCGCGAGACCGAGGAGCGTGCGTGATGGCCCTTCCCGACACCCTTCCCATGACCTTCCAGGCCCCCGGGCTGCCCGCCCGGGTCCGCATCCATGAAGTGGGCCCCCGGGACGGCCTGCAGAACGAGAAGACGTTCGTCCCGGTGGCGGTGAAGGCCGAGTTCATCCGGCGGCTGGTCGAGGCGGGGCTGACCACCGTCGAGGCGACGAGCTTCGTCCACCCCAAGTGGGTGCCCCAGCTGGCCGACGCCGAGGAGCTGATGCCCCTGCTGGAGGGCACCCCGGCCCGGCTGCCCGTGCTGGTGCCCAACAAGCGCGGGCTGGAGCGCGCGCTGGCGCTCGGGGCTCGGGACGTCGCCGTCTTCGCCAGCGTCACCGAGTCCTTCGCCCGGGCCAATCTGAACCGCTCGGTCGACGAGGTGCTGGAGATGTTCGAGCCCGTCGTCGCCGAGGCCCGCGCGGCGGGCGCCGCGGTGCGCGGCTATCTGTCGATGTGCTTCGGCGACCCGTGGGAGGGCGCGGTCCCCGTCTCCCAGACGGTCTCGGTCGCCCGCCACCTCATGGACATGGGGTGCGCGGAGCTGAGCCTGGGCGACACCATCGGCGTGGCCACCCCCGGCCATGTGCTGGAGCTGCTGTCCGCCCTGAGCGAGGCGGGCGTCCCGGCGAACAGGCTGGCGGTCCACTTCCACGACACCTACGGCCAGGCGCTCGCCAACACCCTCACGGCGCTCCAGTACGGCGTCACCTGTGTCGACGCCTCCGCCGGCGGCCTCGGCGGCTGCCCGTACGCGAAGAGCGCCACCGGCAACCTGGCCACCGAGGACCTGGTGTGGATGCTCGACGGCCTCGGCATCGAGACCGGGGTGGATCTGCGCCGGCTCGCCGCGACCAGTGAGTGGATGGCCCGTCACCTGGGCCGGCCCAGCCCGTCCCGTACCGTCCGCGCGCTTGCCCCGAAGGAGATCTGAGCCATGTCGACCGACCACCGCCTCTCTCCCGAGCACGAGGAACTGCGCCGTACCGTCGAGGCGTTCGCGCACGACGTGGTGGCCCCGAAGATCGGGGAGTACTGGGAGCAGCACGAGTTCCCGTACGAGATCGTCCGCGAGATGGGCCGGATGGGCCTGTTCGGGCTGCCGTTCCCCGAGGAGTACGGCGGCATGGGCGGCGACTACTTCGCGCTCTGTCTGGCCATCGAGGAGCTGGCCCGGGTGGACTCCTCCGTGGCGGTCACCCTGGAGGCCGGGGTGTCGCTGGGCGCGATGCCGATCTTCCGTTACGGCACGGAGGAGCAGAAGCGCCGCTGGCTGCCCGCCCTGTGCTCGGGCGAGTCCCTGGGCGCGTTCGGCCTGACGGAGCCCGGCGGCGGCTCGGACGCGGGCGCCACCCGCACCACCGCCCGGCTGGACGAGGCCACGGGCGAGTGGGTGATCAACGGCACCAAGTGCTTCATCACCAACTCCGGCACCGACATCACCGCGCTGATCACGGTCACGGCCGTCACCGGCCGCAAGCCCGACGGCGGCCCCGAGATCTCCACGATCATCGTGCCCTCGGGCACCCCCGGGCTGACCGTCGCGGCCCCCTACTCCAAGGTGGGGTGGAACGCGTCGGACACCCGCGAGCTGTCCTTCTCCGACTGCCGGGTCCCGGCGGATCATCTGCTCGGCGAGAAGGGCCGTGGCTACGCCCAGTTCCTGCGGATCCTGGACGAGGGCAGGGTGGCGATCTCCGCGATGGCCACCGGCCTGGCCCAGGGCTGCGCGGACGAGTCGGTGGCGTACGCGAAGACCCGCGAGGCGTTCGGCCGCCCCATCGGCGCCAACCAGGCCATCCAGTTCAAGATCGCGGACATGGAGACCCGGGCGCACCTGGCCCGGGTGGCGTGGCGGGACGCGGCCTCGCGGCTGGTGCGCGGCGAGCCGTTCAAGAAGGAGGCGTCGATCGCCAAGCTCTACTCCTCCGAGGTCGCGGTGACCAACGCGCGGGAGGCCACGCAGGTCCACGGCGGATACGGCTTCATGAACGAGTACCCGGTGGCCCGGATGTGGCGGGACTCCAAGATCCTGGAGATCGGCGAGGGCACCAGCGAGGTCCAGCGGATGCTGATCGCCCGCGAGCTGGGGCTCGCCGGCTGACCCGGGGGCGCCCCTGCCTCACCCAACACCCCGCACCCAACACCCCTCCCTGCCCGGTATCGGAACCTCCCTGCCCGATATCGGGCAGGATTCTTGCGAAACGGGACGACTCCCCGCAGTATCTACGGGTGCTCGATCGCCGTATGTCCCACGATGACCTCATCGACCACCTGGTGCGCAGCACGCCGCTCAGCCGCGGCGAGGCCGCCCGGGTGGTGCTGGACGTGCTGGCGTACTTCGACGAGACGACCGAGGAATACGTCCGCCGCCGCCACCGCGAGCTGCAGTCCGGCGGGCTGACGAACCCGGACATCTTCGAGCGGATCACGGCCGAGCTGCCGCACCGCGCGGTGGCTCCGCCGGAGCTCTCGCTGCGCCAGCTGCGGCGCATCGTCTACGGCTGAGCCGGGCACCCATGAGCGACGCGTCAGGGAGGGTTTGACACCATGTGCGGAATCGTCGGATATATCGGGAAGCGCGATGTGGCGCCGCTGCTGCTGGAGGGGCTGCAGCGCCTGGAGTACCGCGGCTATGACTCGGCCGGTATCGCGATCCACGCCAAGCCCGCCAAATCGGGGCAAGCGACGCACCCGACCGGTCTGAAGACCGCCAAGGCCAAGGGCCGGGTGCGGGATCTGGAGGCCAGGCTCCCCAAGCGCTTCGCGGGCACCGTCGGCATCGCGCACACCCGCTGGGCCACCCACGGCGCGCCCAACGACACCAACGCGCATCCGCACCTGGACGCGGACGGCAAGGTCGCGATCGTCCACAACGGCATCATCGACAACGCCGCCGAGCTGCGCGCCAAGCTCGCCGCCGACGGGGTCGAGCTGGCCTCCGAGACCGACTCCGAGACCCTGGCCCACCTGATCGGCCGCTCGCAGGCCGCCACGCTGGAGGAGAAGGTCCGCCAGGCCCTCGCCCTGGTCGAGGGCACGTACGGCATCGCCGTGCTGCACGCGGACTTCCCCGACCGGATCGTCGTCGCCCGCAACGGCTCCCCCGTGGTGCTGGGCATCGGCGAGAAGGAGATGTTCGTCGCCTCGGACGTCGCCGCGCTGGTGAGCCACACCCGCCAGGTGGTCACCCTCGACGACGGCGAGATGGCCACCCTCAAGGCCGACGACTTCCGCACCTACACCACCGAGGGCTCCCGCACCTCGGCCACGCCGACCACCGTGGAGTGGGAGGCCGAGTCGTACGACATGGGCGGCCACGACACGTATATGCACAAGGAGATCCACGAGCAGGTCGACGCCGTGGACCGGGTGCTGCGCGGGCGCATCGACGACCGCTTCGCCACCGTCCGCCTCGGCGGGCTCAACCTGGACGCCCGCGAGGCGCGCGGGGTGCGCCGGGTGAAGATCCTCGGCTGCGGCTCGGCCTACCACACGGGCCTGATCGGCGCCCAGCTGATCGAGGAGCTGGCCCGGATCCCGGCGGACGCCGAGCCGGCCAGCGAGTTCCGCTACCGCAACCCGGTCGTCGACCCGGACACCCTCTACATCGCGGTCAGCCAGTCCGGGGAGACGTACGACACCCTGGCCGCCGTCCAGGAGCTCAAGCGCAAGGGCGCGCGCGTCCTGGGCGTCGTCAACGTGGTCGGCAGCGCGATCGCCCGGGAGACGGACGGCGGGGTGTACGTCCACGCGGGCCCCGAGGTCTGCGTCGTGTCCACCAAGTGCTTCACCAACACGGCCGTGGCCTTCGCCCTGCTGGCCCTCCACCTCGGCCGGATCCGGGACCTGTCGGTCGCCGACGGAAAGCGGATCATCGCCGGGCTGCGGCGGCTGCCCGAGCAGATCGCGGAGGTGCTGCGCGGCGAGGAGGAGATCAAGAGGCTCGCGGCGGAGTACGCGAACGCGAAGAGCATGATGTTCATCGGCCGGGTGCGCGGCTACCCCGTCGCCCGTGAGGCGTCCCTGAAGCTCAAGGAGGTCTCCTACGTCCACGCCGAGGCGTATCCGGCCTCGGAACTCAAGCACGGCCCGCTGGCGCTCATCGAGCCCGAGGTGCCGACCGTCGCCGTGCTCCCGGACGACGACCTGCTGGAGAAGAACCGCGCGACGCTGGAGGAGATCAAGGCCCGCAGCGGCCGGATCCTGGCCGTGGCGCACCAGGAGCAGGAGAAGGCGGACCACACGATCGTGGTCCCGCGCAACGAGCCGGAGCTGGACCCGATCCTGATGGGCGTCCCGCTGCAACTCCTCGCCTACCACACGGCGCTGGCGCTGGGCCGCGACATCGACAAGCCGCGCAACCTGGCGAAGTCCGTGACGGTGGAGTAGGGCTGAGCGGCCCTCAGGGCCGGCCTCGCCGAGCGGCCCTCAGGGCCGGCCTCGCTGAGCGGCCCTCGGGGCCGGCCGCCCCGGCGGCCGAGCGCTCGGCGGTCCCCCGCGTGTGCCACCACGCACGCGGGGGCCGCCTCCCCAGTGCCGGCGTCGCCCTCACGCCGGCAGGTGAGCCGCCGATCGGGAGCCGTCACCTCCCGATCGGCGGCACGCGACGCACGCCCGATCGTTCGGTTTTTACCCGTCACAAACGCACAATCCACCTCTACGCACGGGTAGATTCGCCCGCCGCCGGGCGATGTCAAGCCGGACTTGACGCCATCTCGACCGGTTCCCAAGGGAGTTGAGCATGTCCGATTCCCGACGCCCGTACGCGCGCCCGGGAACCGACCGCGAACCCCCGGGAACCGATCCGGGCCCCGGGGACGTCAGGGAATGACCACCACGGGCCGCTGCGCCCGGCGCGCCAGCCGCCCCGCGACCGAGCCGAAGATCCGCCCCACCAGCCCGTGCGTGGAGCCGACCACGATCGCGTCGGCCGCGTACTCGCGGCCGACCTCCTCCAGCTCGTGGCAGATGTCCCCGCCCCGCTCCACGAGGATCCAGGGCACCTCGGCGAGATGGTCGGCGCAGGCCAGCTCCAGGCCCAGCACCTCGGTGCGGTGGTCGGGCACGTCGACGAAGACCGGGGGCTCGCACCCGGCCCACACGGTCGTCGGCAGCCGGTTGGCCACATGGACGATGATCAGGCCGGAGCCGGAGCGCCGGGCCATGCCGATGGCGTACGCGAGGGCGCGCTCGCTCGATGTCGAACCGTCGAATCCCACCACGACGCCGTGCTGGAACGCCGGATCGCAGGAATGACGTGATTCTTCCGCCGCTTCGGGGTGCGCCATGTGATCGGCGACCCGCTTGCGGTCCGCGGGTTCGGGGATGTCGTGACCGGCCATCGGTGTCTCGGCGAAGGAAGTCCTCGTGAGGAGGGAACGGCGGGGGCTCGTGGTTGGAGTTGTCAGGGGACGCAAGCTCGCTGGCGCTCGGGGGAGCGTATCGAACGAACCGAATCCGTCCGGGATTCATCTTTCCAAGCCCTTACCCCTAAGGGTACGGCGCCACTCCCCTCCTGCCCAGAGAGCTCCTGGGCGGCGAACCGCCCGAGGCGTTCCACGGAGCATGCCGGAGGGCGGCCCGTAACGCAATGCCCCAAGTGGTCCCGACCGTGCCGATGTGCGGCTCCCCCGGCGGGGCCCGAGTGAGCCTCGAGCGGTCGTCCGGTGGACGCCGGGCGGAGCCGCGTCCACCGGGCGGGCGGTCGGCAGTGACCCCACGGCCCGCGGGGCGTTGTAGAAGCCGCGTGGTCCCCCGTCCGCCGCCTCCGAGGAGCAGATACGTGCCCGCGACCCTCGAGTACGACGCGTCCCGCGAAGGCCACGGCCACCCCGCCCGGACCCCGGTGGGAGAGGCGGCCGACGAGGTGACCCGCTGGGGCGCGTTCAGCAGCGCCCTGGTGCCCGTGGTGCTGCTGGTGTGCGGCTCGCCGTTCGGCGCTGCCGCCGGCTCCGCCCTGGGGCTGGCCGCGGTCACCGCCGTCAGCCGGACGCTGCTGCGCCGCTCCGAGCGCGCCGCCGCGCGGCTCTCCGGGGCGGGTGTGAGTCCACATCGTGGACGACATGGGCGCACCGGAATCGGGGCGCACAGGGGCGGCCGGCGGGGCTGAGGGCGCGCTCCGTAGCGCTCCGGGCACACACTGCTGAGGGTCCCCGAGCGGGTCGTACGCCCGGCGGAGGACCCTTCCGCACGTCTGCGCCCACTTCTTTTCGGCCAACTTCGCCTCAGAGTTCTTTCCTTGGCAAACGCCGGGCCCAACCCCCTCCGACCAGCGCGGAAAGGGGTATCGACGGCCCGGACCCCCTACGCGAAGTGGGTTCGAGCGCTAGGCGTACTTCACAGGGAGGCCCACGAGTGCAACGCTTCGTGATCGAATGCTTCCCGCCAAGTTGTCATGTCGACATAGTGGCGGGTGGTGAACTGGTCACGGCGACCACACGCGACACAGTAGATTCGATCTTGGCCATGACCGGCGGGGGAACCGTTCAGGACCGAGGGGAAACGTGCAGGACCGAGAGGACGCGACCACCGAGGGGGGCTTAGTTCGATGAGCCAGGACTCCACGACCGTACCGGAGACCTCGCGCAAGCTCTCCGGACGCCGGCGACGAGAAATCGTCGCGGTGCTGCTCTTCAGCGGCGGCCCTATCTTCGAAAGCTCCATCCCGCTCTCCGTCTTCGGCATCGACCGTCAGGACGCCGGAGTCCCGCGGTACCGACTGCTGGTGTGCGCGGGCGAAGATGTGCCACTGCGAACGACCGGCGGACTGGAACTGACCGCACCATACGGCCTGGAGGCGCTGTCCCGGGCCGGCACCGTCGTCGTACCGGCCTGGCGGTCGATAACCCAGCCGCCACCGACCGCGGCGCTCGACGCGCTGCGCCGCGCGCACGAGGAGGGCGCGCGGATCGTGGGCCTGTGCACCGGGGCCTTCGTACTCGCCGCCGCGGGGCTGCTGGACGGCCGCCCGGCGACCACCCACTGGATGTACGCGCCGACGCTCGCCAAGCGCTATCCGTCCGTCCACGTCGACCCGCGCGAGCTGTTCGTGGACGACGGGGACATCCTGACCTCGGCGGGCACCGCCGCGGGCATAGACCTGTGCCTGCACATCGTCCGCACCGACCACGGCGCGGACGCCGCGGGCGCCCTGGCCCGCCGCCTGGTCGTCCCGCCGCGCCGCAGCGGAGGACAGGAGCGCTACCTGGACAGGTCATTACCTGAGGAGATCGGCGCGGATCCGCTCGCCGAGGTCGTGGCGTGGGCGCTCGAGCACCTGCACGAGCAGTTCGACGTCGAGGCCCTGGCCGCGCGGGCCTATATGAGCCGCCGCACCTTCGACCGCCGGTTCCGCTCGCTCACTGGGAGCGCTCCACTCCAGTGGCTGATCACCCAGCGGGTGCTCCAGGCGCAGCGCCTTCTGGAGACCTCCGACTACTCCGTCGACGAGGTCGCCGGCCGCTGCGGCTTCCGCTCCCCGGTCGCGCTGCGCGGGCACTTCCGGCGGCAGCTGGGGTCCTCCCCGGCCGCCTACCGGGCCGCGTACCGCGCCCGCAGGCCCCAGGGCGGCCCCGGGGACCGTGCGGACCGCCCGGAGCGCTCCGAGCGGCTGGACCGCCTGGAGCGGGGCGAGCGGCTCGACCGGGCCGAGCTGGGCGAGCAGCGCCCGGGCGAGCACTCCATGCCGCTGCGGCGGCCCGGCGCGCCCCTGGCCCACCCGCACCACGCGCCGCACCCGCACAGCGGAGCGGACCCGGGCAAGCCCGAGTCGGACGCCTACGCCCCGCGCCTGCCCGAGCAGGCCACCGGCCGTGCGCCCGGCCGCCCGACCCTGCCCGGCCAGCGGGAGCGCCCCGTAGGGTGAGACGTATGAACGATCGCATGGTGTGGATCGACTGCGAGATGACCGGGCTCTCGCTGTCGGACGACGCGCTTATCGAGGTGGCCGCGCTGGTCACGGACTCCGAGCTGAACATCCTGGGTGACGGAGTGGACATCGTTGTCCGGCCGCCCGCCGAAGCGCTGACCACCATGCCCGAGGTGGTGCGCGAGATGCACACGGCCTCCGGACTGCTCGCGGAGCTGGACGGCGGGACCACGCTGGAGGACGCCCAGCGGCAGGTCCTGGCGTACGTCCGCGAGCACGTCCCGGAGGCCGGCAAGGCGCCCCTGTGCGGAAACTCGGTCGGCACCGACCGGGGCTTCCTCCTGCGGGACATGCCCGAGCTCGAGAGCTACCTCCACTACCGGATCGTCGACGTCTCATCGATCAAGGAGCTGGCCCGCCGCTGGTACCCGCGGGCCTACTTCAACAGCCCCAAGAAGAACGGCAACCACCGAGCCCTCGCGGACATCCACGAGAGCATCGCGGAGCTGCGCTACTACCGGGAGGCGGTCTTCGTCCCGCAGCCCGGCCCGGACTCGGACACGGCCAAGTCGATCGCGGCGAAGCACGTCCTTCCCGCCCGGCAGCCGTGACCCCTCGCTCCCGGCCCGGAAAGCCGGGAGCGAGCACCCCCGAGGACCCTGTACACTTTTTCTCGGCCGGTGCGGAAAGCGCCGGTCATGGTGGGTATAGCTCAGCTGGTAGAGCACCTGGTTGTGGTCCAGGATGTCGCGGGTTCGAGTCCCGTTACTCACCCTCTGACGATCAGCCGGTGATCTGCGGAAACGCAGCACCGGCTGATTCGTTTTCGCCGCGGCGGCGCGGTTTGCGGCGCCGCGGCGTCTGCGCGGTCTGCGGCATCCGGGCCGTCCGCGGGGTGGCCGCTAGGCGGTGCCGGCCATCTGGCGCCGGCGTTCACCGTCCGCGTGGGCCTTGCCCATCAGGGTTCCCTCTTCCTGCTCGTAGTGGGACAGGGCGACGCCGAGGCCGAAGAGCGTGGGCGCCCATTCGCCGACGAAGATGCCCCACCGGTCGGCGCGGTCGAGCCCCGAGCCCGGCTCGACGCGCAGGGACGCGGACCAGGTGACGACCGACAGACCGATGGAGATGACGGCGGCGGTGTAGGCGTGCTCGCTGCGCAGGCCCATGTCGTGCAGCTTCTTGATCACGACGGTGCTCCTTCGGGAGATTCCCCCCTCGGGTCCGCCCCCGTGTGCCCTGCCGTGGGCGAACCATGCACCCGGACCGGGAAGCGCGGGTGGTTGGTCCGCCCCGGGCGGGGCCGGTCGGCCGCTCAGCCGTCCTCGGGTCGCGGGTGGCGTACGACCTTCTTCACCGCGGCCTCGATCTGGTTGCGCGGGGTGCCGGTCTCCTGGGCGTGCGCGGTCACCGCGGCCTGGATCTCGACGGCGGCCTCGTACCAGCGCTTCCACTGGGCCTCGCGCTCCTCGCCGAGGAGCCCGGCGAGCTTGGCGTACTCGGTGTCGGCGTTCTGCTGAAGAGTGATGAGTCTGTCGGGGATGTCCACAGCTTGGATCATAAGTCGGGCGCTTCGGACGCCTGTGCGCATGCCCCGGGGTGACCCACGTGACGGGCTGAGCCCGCCGCGTCAGAGGTGGGGAGGGCCGGTGTCGGGGCCGGGCTCGGGGTTCGGGCCGCCCTTCTCCTCCGTCGTCGCCTCTTCGCCCGCCTCCTCGGCCTGCCCGTGGGCCCTGTGCCTCCAGAGTCCGTGCTCCCGGTGCTTCCGCGGGCCCCTGCCCGGCCACCACGGCGTCCAGGTGAACTTGTCGCCGCCCACCCAGCGGACCACGTCCGGGTCGTCGAGGTCGGCGTCCTCCAGGCCGACCAGACGGGCGATCTCGATCACGTCCAGGACCGAGTGCGCCTTGCCGACCAGCTCCCCGGCGACCTCGACCATGCGGAAGGGAGGGTCGTTCGGCTGCACACCGAGCACCACGATCGGTGGCCGGTGGACGCGTGGGCTCTCGCTCTCGGTCATGTGTCCACGCTGCGGCCCGCGCCGCGCCCGCGCACCTCGAACCGTCGCAGTCGGGCGACGGCGGGAGGCGGCGGGCGGCGGCGGGAGCCCGGGCCGTCGCCGGTTCGGGTGTCTCCCGGTCGCCCGCCGGCGTGCCCCCGCCCAGGATGGCCGCAGGGGGACAGGGCACGGCCGGGACGGGTGCGATGGACGACGAGGCGGGACGGCAGGGCCACCAGCCGGGCCTGGAGCGCCGGCGCTTCCTCGGGGCGGTCGGGGCCGCCGGGGCCGGGGCCGCCGGGGTGGCGGTGGCCGGGTGCGACACCTCCGGCCACGGGGAGCACGACCCGCCGGCCCACCCCTCCAGGGCCGCGCGGCGGGCCGTGGACACGGAGCGGCGCAGGCCGGGCAACGCGGACTGGCGGATCCGCTCGGTGGGGCCCCAGGACGCGGTGGAGGGCTACACCGACAAGGTGAGCGTGGTGCCCGGAGAGGAGTTCGGGCTGTACGTGTCGACCACCGCGCCCGCCTTCCGCGTCTCGGCGTACCGCGTCGGCTGGTACGGCGGGGCGCAGGCGCGGCTGGTCTGGCGCTCCGGCCGGGTGCCGGGCCGCCGCCAGAACCCTCCCCTGATGATCGACGCGACCCGGACGGTCCAGGCGGACTGGCGGCGCACCCTGCGGGTGCGCGCCGAGGGCTGGCCGGAGGGCGCGTATCTGCTGCGGCTGGACGCGGACCACGGCCAACAGCGGTACGTCCCCCTGATCGTCCGCTCGAAGGAGGCCGCGGGGCGGACGCTGCTGATGCACGCGGTGGCCACCTGGCAGGCGTACAACACCTGGGGCGGCTTCAGCCTCTACCAGGGCCAGGACGGGGCGTACGGGACGCGCTCGCTGGCCGTCGGCTTCGACCGGCCGTACGACGGCAACGGCGCGGTGAAGTTCCTGGTGTACGAGCGGGCGCTGGTGGTGCTCGCGGAACGGCTCGGCATCCCGCTGGCCTACACCACGGGGGTGGACGTGCACCGCGAGCCGGGGGTGCTGCGCGACGCGGCCGCGGTGATCTCGCTCGGCCACGACGAGTACTGGACGCCGCAGCAGCGCCGGTACGTCACCCGGGCCCGCGACGCCGGGACCAACGTGGCCTTCCTCGGCGCCAACACCTGCTTCCGCCGGATCAGGCTGGAGCGCGGCCCGGGCGGCGCGGACCGCACGGTGGTCTGCTACAAGACCGCCTACCACGACGACCCGTATCTCGCCGACCACCGCGACCTGGTCACCACCGACTTCCGGCAGCAGCCCGCCCCCGACCCGGAGTCCTCGCTGACCGGTGTCTTCTACGAGGGCTATCCGACCGACGCCCCGTACGTCGTGCACACCCCCGGCCACTGGCTCTTCGCCGGCACCGGGGTGCGGCGGGGCGACTCCTTCGCCCACCTGGTGGGGGTGGAGTACGACCGGGTGACCCCGGGCGAGCCCACCCCGGAGCCGCTGGAGATCATCGCCCACTCCCCCCTGGTCTGCAACGGCCGGCACAGCCACGCCGACTCCGCGTACTACACCGTGCCGAGCGGGGCGGGGGTGTTCGCCACCGGGACGATGCGGTGGGTGGAAGGGCTGATGGCGGGGACCCGCGAGAACGGGCGCGACCACGGCATGGACGCGCGGACCGCCGCGTTCGTCCGCCGCACCACCGGGAATCTGCTGCGCGCCTTCGCGGCGGGCCCCTGCGCCGAGCACCGGCCGAAGCCCGTGGACAACGTGGCCGCCGTGTACCCCGGGGCGTCCCGGGTGCGCGCGTGAGCCGCGCCGCGGTCTTCCCCGAAGAGGGGCGTCGGCAGGTCCCGACGTCCAGCCGATGGCAGGAGCGGGCCGTCCCCGAACGGGTGCTGTTCTCCGCGCCCTTGTCCTCCCTCGGCTGACCGCCGCAAGCAGGGGCTTTGCCGCCCGGTCCGGCGCGCACGCTGGGCCGGGCGGGTGACATCGCCCCGCCACGTCGCCGCCCGGCGGGCGCGGCACGCGAACATACTGCGCGGATGGCCGAGAAGCATGGCGTTCCGCTCCTGATCCACCAGACCTGGAAGAACACCGACGTTCCGCATGGGTGGCGCGAGTGGTCCGAGTCCTGGCGCCGCCACCACCCCGACTGGGAATACCGGCTGTGGACGGACGCCGACAACCGCGCCTTCCTCGAGGAGCACTACGCGTGGTTCCTGCCCGTCTACGACGGCTACCCCGAGCCGATCCAACGGGCCGACGCGATCCGCTACTTCCTGCTCGACCACTTCGGCGGGCTGTACGTGGACCTGGACTTCGAGTGCCTGCGCCCGGTGACCGGGCTCCTCGCCGGGAAGGAGCTCGTCCTCGCTCTCGAGCCGGAGGAGCACACCCGGCTGCCGTGGAGCCGCCGGAACGGTATGCGGCGCATCGTCGGCAACGCCTTCATGGCGTCCCGGCCCGGCCATCCGTTCTGGTCGCATGTGCACCGGCGGTTGGCGGGCGCCCACACCTCGCCCGACCCGCTGGCCGCGACGGGCCCGTTCTTCCTCACGCGCGCGGTCGACAGCGCCCCGGAGGGCTGCTCCCCCACGCTCCTGGCGGCCGACACCGTGTACCCCGAGCCGAGCCCTGCCGCGGCGGAGCTGTTCGGGTCACGGCCGGCGGACCTCGACCGGGCGCATGCCGTGCACCACTGGTCGGGAAGCTGGGAGCGGGAGGACCCCGGCCTCCCGGAGCCCCCGGCGGGCCGTGAGGTCAGGTTCTGGACGAGCCAGGACCTTCAGCCCGGCGCCCATGGCGTGATCGACCTCGACGCGCAGCGTCGGCGGTGGGCCGCCGGATCGGCCGCGCCCACCGTGTCCTGTCTGATGGTGACCAAGGACCGGCTGCCGCTGGCCGAGCGGGCCATCCGGTGCTTCCTCGCCCAGACCTACACCCGCGCGGAGCTGGTCGTGGTGGACGACGGCACCGACGGCGCGCTGGAGGACCTTGTGCGCGCCCTGGGCGACGAGCGGATCCGCCACCACCGGCTGCCGCCGGAGGGGCGGACGCTGGGCGAGCTGCGCAACATCGCGGTGGACCTGGCCACCGGGTCGTATGTGTGCCAGTGGGACGACGACGACCTGTACGACCCGGAGCGGCTCGAGGTCCAGCTCGCGGCGGTCCTCACGCTGGACGCCACGGCGTGCTTCCTGGCCCGTGAGCGGCTGTGGTGGCCGGCGCGCCGCAAGCTGGGGATCTCCGGGGTACGGGTGTGGGAGGGCTCCATGCTCTGTGCGAAGGACGCGCTCCCCCGCTACCCCGAGCTGCGGCGCGGCGAGGACTCCCCGGTCGCGGAGGCCGTGGTGCGCGGCGGGCGGACGGTGTCGCTGGACGCGCCCGAGCTGTACACCTACGTGTTCCACGGGGCCAACACCTTCGACGAGCCGCACTTCACGAGCCTCTTCGACGCCGCGACCCACCTGTGGCCCACGGGCGGCGCCTACGCGGACCAGGTGCGCGCGATGGCGGCGCGGCTGCCCCTCGACCCGGTGGATGTCCCGGAGGCGGATGCCCCTGAGGCGGATGTCCCCGAAGCGGATGCCCCTGAGGCGGGGGACACCACGGGGAAGACCGCGGAAGCCACCGCGCGGCAGGACCCCGGCCCGTCGGCGCGTGTCCCCCACACCCGGCGGCCCGCCCCCGTGGACGTACGCGCGGACGCGGACGAGCACCCGCCGCTGCTCGTCCTCACCCCCGTCAAGGACGCCACCGCCTTCCTCCCCCGCTACCTGGACAACCTGCGCGCCCTCGACCATCCCCGTGACGCGCTCTCCGTCGGCCTGCTGGAGGGCGACAGCCGGGACGGCACCTGGCAGGCCCTCCAGGACGCCCTGCCGGCCCTGGAGGCGGACTTCCGGCGGGTCACCCTCGTACGGCGCCACTTCGGCCTGCGGCTCACCGGGCCGCGCTGGGAGCAGAGCGTCCAGCGGCAGCGGCGGGCGGCGCTGGCCATGGCCCGTAACCATCTGCTGTCGCGCGCGCTCGCCGACGAGCGCTGGGTGCTGTGGCTGGACGTCGATGTGACGGACCATCCGGCCGACCTCGTCCAGCGGCTGCTCGGCGCGCGTGAGGAGATCGTCGCCGCGCACTGCGTCACCGAGCCCGGCGGGCCCAGCTTCGACCTCAACACCTTCGTCCTGCGCCCGGACGCCGGCGCCTTGGACTGGGACCGGTGGCTCAGGGACGGGATCCTTCAGCCACCCAAGGGATTCGGCCGCCACTACCTCGACGAGCTGCGCGGGCACGAGCGGGTCCGCGTCGACGGGGTCGGCGGTACGGCCCTGCTGGTCCACGCCGATCTGCACCGCGACGGGCTGGTGTTCCCGGCCGTCCCCTACCGGCGGCTCATCGAGACGGAAGGGCTGGCCGCGCTGGCCCAGGACATGGGCGTCGCCTGCTGGGCGCTGCCCGGCGTCGAGGTGGTGCACCCGGCCCGCCCGGGGGGCGGCCCGCTGAGCCAGGCAGGTGAAGCCACTCCCTCTGCCGAAGCCCGCGTCGGCGGGTCTCGTTAGCCAGATGCGTCCCCGGGTGTTCCCGTCAGGACGAGCGAGAAAAAAGGAGCATCGGATGAACATCGGCAAGACGGCCGCGCTGCTGACGGCGGCGGCCGGGGCAGTGGTCTTCGGCGGGACGGGCGCCGGAGCGACGGGTCTGGACAACTCCATCAGGCAGAGCAACGACTGCGACTCCAAGGGCGGCCTCAGCATCGGCGAGGCGCCGGCGTCGTCGTCCGAGTGCCTCAACTTCGCGCAGGTCTTCGGCGACCCGCACGGTGTGGTGCAGCGGAACGACTGTGACACCACCATCGGCACCTCGGCCAACGTGACCATCATCGCTCCCCCCGGCGGCTCGGAGGTGGGCTCGCACTGCACCAACATCGCCGTCTCCGGCAATCCGTCGAAGGTCAAGGCGGACCACCGCGGCGCCTACGGACACGGGCGCCGATGACCCCGGTGCCCCCCGGCCCGGAACGCGGCCCCCTGGAGGACGGCCTCCGGGGGGCCGCGGTGGCCTCGCCCGAGCCCGTGGTCTCGTCCGAGCCCGTGGTCTCGGTGGTCATCCCCTGCCACGACTACGGCCACTACCTGCCGCAGGCCGTACAGAGCGTGCTGGCCCAGACCTACCCGGACTGGGAGCTCGTCGTGGTCGACGACGGCAGCACCGACGACACCGCGGCGGTCGCCCGGTCACTGATCGCCGGCCACCCCGACCGGCGCATCCGGCTGCTGGAACAGGCCAACGCCGGGGTCTCGGCCGCCCGTAACGCGGGCATCGCGGCCACCACCGGCCGCTATGTGCTGCCGCTGGACGCCGACGACGTGATCGCCCCCACCATGCTGGAGCGGACGGTGGCGGTGCTGGACGACAGGCCGGACATCGCCATCGTCTCCACCGACGTCTCCGTCTTCACCGACGACGGACTGCCCGCGCAGGCGCTGAAGCTCCCGGCCTACGACAAGGACCTGCTGCTGCGGCGGCTGATCATGTTCTACTGCTCGCTCTACCGCCGCGAGGTGTGGCAGACCGTGGGCGGCTACGCCGAGGACATGCGTGCCGGGGAGGACTGGGACTTCTGGATCGCGTCCGCCGAGCACGGTTTCACGGCCCACCACCTCCACGACGCGCTGTTCGGGGCGCGCAACAAGGACGACGGACTGCATGTGGAGGCGGCCGAGAACGACCTGGCGGTCCGCGCCAGGATCGTGGCGGGCCACCCCACGATGTTCAAGCCGGTCACCCTGGCCTGGGCGCAGGCCGTGCTCGCCCAGGACGAGGGGGAGTGCCTGGCCGATGACCGGGTGCCCGACGACATCCTCACCCGGGCGGCCGACATGGACGAGTTTCTGCGGGTGGTCCTGGCGTTGCAGCGCACGGCGCGGCTGCAGCACCGTCACATCCAGCGGCTGGAGCGGGAACTGGCCGAGCGCGGCGAGCCCGTGCCCGTCTGAGGGCCGGTACGGGGCGTTCATCACGCCCACGACCGCACGGCGAGAGCGGGGCTCCTGGTGGAGCCCCGCCCCGCGTCCCGGGTGGCGCGTCCCCGGGAGCTTCGTGTGCCACTGGTGGTGCGTGTGCCGCTGTTGGCGCGTGTGCCGTTGGCGCGTGTGCTGGTGGGGCGTGTGCTGTTGGTACGTGTGCCGCTACTCGAAGAGGTCCGCGTACGAACCCATCGCGAGCGCGATGTCGGCCTGGGCCCAGAACCGGTGGTACGTGAAGGTCGGGACCGCGCCGCCCTTCAGATAGGCCTCGACCTTGGACCAGGCCGGGTCGTTCTTGTAGAAGGACCGGATCGAGGCGAAGGTCGAGCTGGAGTCGATCTTGTCACCGTTCGGCATGGTGCCGGTCCACCCGCTGGGCACGTAGACCGGGTCGTCGAAGCGGTTGTAGTCGGCGCGGGACTCGGGGACCGCGATGCCCAGCGCGTCCTGGAAGTTGTTCCACATGCCGTCCAGCAGGGCCTTCGCCGTGTCCTTGGCCTGGGTGTCGCCGGACTTCGCGGCGTAGTAGGACAGGGTCTTGGCGTACGCGGCCGCCACACCGACGTCGTTGGTGTAGTCGGCGACGGTGACGTGCAGGCCCGCGTTGGCGCCGGGGCTGGAGGCGTTCCAGGTGTCCGGCTGGCCGGACCACTGGAGGGTGGACGGGATCTGGTAGGTGCCGTCCGGGTTGACCGTGGTCTTGGACAGCGCCCACTTGACCCACTTGTCCAGGACCGTCTTCGCGGAGGCGTCACCGGTGCGGTTGTAGTACTCCGCGACGCGCTCCATGGACCACGCCTGGAAGCCGAACCACTGGTTGGACGGCGGGTCGTGGTAGACCGGCTTCTCGTCGTAGTACATGCCGTAGAACGTCGAGGTGCCGGACGGCGGCGTGGCGTAGCGGCCCTGCCAGCTGTTGGTGGCGCCGCCCGCGATGGCGCCCTCGCTGGACTGGAGCCAGCGGTAGAACTCCAGCTGCCGCTTGAGGCTGGTGGACCAGTCGGCGGCACCGGTGGCCGACTTGGGCTTCAGATCGGCGTAGTTGGCGAGCGCCCAGGCCGCCATGGGGTTCTGGTAGCCGCCGTGGGCGTGGCTGGAGCCGATGCGCCAGGACCAGCCCGCGGAGGTGTCGGTGGCGCCGCCCCAGGCGTAGTACCAGGACAGCAGGTAGTGGGAGCTGTTCTTGCCGCTGCCCGCCGCGCAGGTGGTCTCACCGACGCAGTTGCCGACCTTCTTGAAGTACTTGTCGTACATCGCGTAGCGCAGGTAGTCGCCCATCTTGGCGGCCTTGGCCACGTTGGCGGACACCTGGCCGCCCTTGCCCTGTGCCTTGGCCCACTCGGCGGCCCAGTAGGCGGCCTGGACGACGCGGGCGTCGGCGTCGGGGGCGTTGGTGAACTTCCACTGCTTGGCGTACGAGGCGTCGCCGGTGAACAGGTCCAGATAGCCGTTCTTGCCGCCGTACTTGAAGCCGTCGCAGGTCGGCTGGGTCACGGTCTCCCAGACCGACTCCTGGGGGCCGCGCTGGAAGGTGTTGACGTAGCTCGGTCCGGTGTCGCTCGGCCCCGCCTCGCACTTGCCGGGCGAGTTGCCGTAGCCGTAGACGTTGTCGACGTCCTGGATCCAGTGCATGCCGTAGATGTCATCGGTGCCGTACGCGCTCTTCAGCTCGGCGGCGATGGGGTCGTTGCCGACCGGGACATTGCCGTTGAGCTGCGAGGGGTACTGGGAGGGCAGGTCCCACTCGGGCGCGTAGGTGGCCGGCTTGGAGGCGTTGTAGAAGCTGGTGGTGGGCTGGTCGGCGTGGGTGGGGATCATGTACTTCTCCATGGTGTCCCACGCGCTGTTGAACTTGGACCAGTCGCCGGTGACCTTGCCGTACATCGCCTGCAGCCAGATCAGATAGCTGTACGCCTCGGAGGTGGTCTCGTGGCCGTGGTCGGGGGCCTCGACGATCAGGGTCTCCACCGAGTGGTACGGGATGCCCTCGGGTGAGAAGTAGCCCGCCGCCGGGGCGGTGATCTTGTTGTAGAGGTCGAGGAAGCGGGCGTCGTACACCTTGGTGGCGGCCAGCTGGGTGACGGTGACCTCGGCCTTGGTGTGGCCGGTGGCGGTGGCGGTGAAGGTCGCCGAGCCGGTGCCGCTGTTCGCGGCGGCGATGGTCACCTGCTGGGCGGTGTCCCAGTTGGTGGGCGTGAAGGTGAGGGTGGCGCCCGAGGAGACGGTCAGCCCGGTGTTCCCGGAGGTGCGGGCGACGGACACCGTGACGTTCGCGGACGGCTTGGTGGACAGCTTCACGCCGAACGTGCCCGTCTTGCCCTGCTGCACGCCGAGCTGGGCGGGGCTGGCGACGAGCGCGGGCCCGGCCGCGACCCGGATGCCGACGGGGGTGGACTCGGCGGACGCGCCCTGGCTGTCGTAGGCCTTGGCGTAGAGCGAGTAGTCGCCCGCCGGCACATTGGTGTAGTCGAAGCTGTACGGGGAGGTGGTGTCGGTGCCGAGGAGCTTGGTGTCGCTGTAGAACTCCACCTTGGTGATGGTCGCGCCGTCGGCGGCCGCGGCGGTGGCGGTCATCGGGACGGTGCCGCCGGCGGTGTACACGGCGCCGGGGACCGGGCTGCTCAGCACGGCGATGGGCGGCTGGTGGGCGCCCTTGCAGGTGACGCCGTTGACGGCGAAGGAGGTGGGCGCGGCGTTGGTGCCGCTGTAGGTGAACTGGGCGCCGGTCGTGACATTGCCGCCCGCCGCGATCTTCGCGTTGTGGGCGGCGTTCTTGACGGTGACGGTCTTGCCGGACTGGGACCAGGTGCCGTTCCAGCCGCCCGTCAGCTTCTGGTTGCCCGCGTAGTCGTACGTCAGGGTCCAGCCGTCGATGGCGTCCGTGCCGGGGTTCGAGATGGTGAGGTCGGCGGTGAAGCCGGAACCCCAGTCGTTGGTCTTGTAGTCGACGCCGCACTGGACGGCGGCGGCGTGCGCGGGGGCCGCCCCGCCGGCCGCGGTCATGGCCACCGGGAGCGAGAGCGCGGCGGCCAGGACGGCCGCCAGCCGCAGGGCCCTCGGCCTCCTCCTCCGCGGGCGTTGCTCCTTCGGCCGTCTCGCGGCCGGCCGGCCGATCCTTGGTCGTGCCCCTGATAACGGCGAGCCTCGCTGTAGACGCATGGGGAGGTCCTCCTCGCGGTCCGGGCGGGTGGGGGGCGGTGCGAACCAGTGGGAGCGCTCCCAAGATGCGGGCGCGTCTGAAGGGGTGTCAAGGCTTTGAACAAGATGCGGCTGTCGAAGGTGTTCGCGCGATAAATCTGTGAACGCCTCTGTTGACATGAGCCGCACAGGCGTTACGGTCAGGTAAACCAGTGGGAGCGATTCCAGCAGTCAGCGCCACCTCCGGGCCGCCCCGGGAGGCGCCTGGACCTCGAGGAGTCGCTCCATGCGAGCACCACCGCGCCTTTACGCCTTGGCGGCCACCGCCGCGCCGACCTTCCGGTGAGAACACCTGCTCGCACAGCGGTATCGACCGGGTCATGGCCTGACTCGACGCCGAGGGCGCCTCGTATCCGGGCTGGACCCGGAACACCTGGGACCGCTCCCCCCGCCCGTCCCCTGATCAGCGATGTCAACGGCACGCCGACCGGCTTCGGCGTGGGCCTCCGTGATCACCTGAGAGGATTGTCATGAGCCGCACAACATCACCCCCCCGCCGCACCCGGGCCACCGCCCTGGCCGGCTCCGCGCTGCTCGCCGCCACCGCCCTGACGGTCTCCGCGCTCAGCGGCACCGCCACCGCCCAGGCCGACAACGGCAGAGCGGCCGCCGCGAAGGTGGACAACCCGTACGCGGGCGCCAGGGTCTACGTCAACCCCGACTGGTCCGCCAAGGCCGCCGCCGAGCCCGGCGGCAGCAAGGTCTCCAACCAGCCGACCGGCATCTGGCTGGACCGCATCGCCGCCATCAACGGCACCTCCGGCGCCCGTGGCCTGCGTGCCCACCTGGACACCGCGCTGTCCCAGTCGGGCGGCAGCCCCATGGTCGTCCAGTTAGTGATCTACGACCTGCCGGGGCGCGACTGCTCCGCGCTGGCGTCCAACGGCGAGCTGGGCCCGAACGACATCGACAAGTACAAGACCCAGTTCATCGACCCGATCGCCTCGATCCTCTCGGAGTCGAAGTACGCCAACTCCAATCTGCGGATCGTCACCACGGTCGAGATCGACTCGCTGCCCAACCTGGTCACCAACACCGGCGGCCGTCCCACCGCGACCCCGCAGTGCGACACCATGAAGGCCAACGGCAACTACATCAAGGGCGTCGGCTACGCCCTGAACAAGCTGGGCGCGGTCCCCAACGTCTACAACTACGTGGACGCCGGCCACCACGGCTGGATCGGCTGGGACGACAACTTCAACGCCACCGCCCAGGTCATCAAGCAGGCCGCCACCGCCGAGGGCAGCACGGTCGACAAGGTGGCCGGCATCATCGTCAACACGGCCAACTACAGCGCGCTGAAGGAAAACAACTTCACCATCAACGACAACGTCAACGGCACCACCGTCCGCCAGTCGAAGTGGGTGGACTGGAACCGCTACGTCGACGAGCTGTCCTACGCCCAGGCCTTCCGGCAGGAGCTGGTCAACGTCGGCCTCCCGTCCAACATCGGCGCCCTGATCGACACCTCCCGCAACGGCTGGGGCGGCTCGGCCCGCCCGTCCGGCCCCGGCGCCAAGACCGACGTGGACACCTACGTCAACGGCGGCCGCTACGACCGCAGGATCCACATCGGCAACTGGTGCAACCAGGCCGGAGCCGGTCTCGGCGAGCGGCCCAAGGCGGCACCCGCGGCCGGGATCGACGCGTACGTGTGGATGAAGCCCCCGGGTGAGTCCGACGGTGCCAGCTCCGCCATCCCGAACGACGAGGGCAAGGGCTTCGACCAGATGTGCGACCCGTCGTACAACGGCAACCCGCGCAATGGCTACAACAAGTCGGGGGCGCTGCCGAACGCTCCGCTGTCGGGCCACTGGTTCTCGGCCCAGTTCCAGGAGCTCCTGAAGAACGCCTACCCCGCGCTGTGATCCGCGGATAGACCGCGGCAGGCACCCGCCCGCACAGCCGGATCGAAGAGGGGCCGGTGGACGCGCACGCGCGTCCACCGGCCCCGTCGGCGTATCAGGCCGTGCGCCCGCGTGCGGTGGGTTGCGCGATGGTCTGGGCGGCAGCGGTTCGCAGGGCGTCGGCCAAGGGTTGCGGGCCAAGGCACATCAAGGCTCGGATGGCGCTGACCTGGCGGCCGGAGTCCCACACACCCGCCGTTGGGGTGCGGAACGGTGTAACGGTGACGCCGCACGCACTGAACAGGCTCGTGTCCAGGTATGTCATACCCCCGGTCCCGCACAGATACGACCGCGCTCGGGTGACGGCGGCCAGGTCGGCGAGCCGCTGCGAGCGTCCGTGCCGGGCAGCCATCTGGCTGCTGAGGAGGATCCGGCCGTTCCAGCCGAGCAGGTCCAGCAGGATGCGGGTCGACGCCTCGGCCACCATTGCGGTCTTGCCAGTGCTGAACCGTTCGAGCACCAGGGCCAGGACCCGGTCGAAGACGGGCCAGTGAGGGCTGGATGCGTAGTATTGCCGGAGCATCGACTCGGTGCGCCGACGGGACCGGGCGAGATCGACGATCAGAGCGTCCTTGATGAGCGTCCGTTGGCCTCGGGGCAGGTGAGTGGGGATGGAGAGCCACTGGCGCCGGTGGTCGCCGAGGGCCGCCAGGAAGGCCCGATGCTGGTAGTCACGGCGGGTGAACTGGACATCGTCCAGGACGATGTAGTAGTCCGCCGCGAACAGCTTGGCCAACGTCGAAAGCCGTGGGAAGAGGTTGGGCTGGTGGATCGCACACAGCCCTCCCGGCGGCGGAAGGTCAAGGCTTGAGGAGACGGCTGTCGAAACCGGCTGCGAGGAGAGATCGGTACGCGGCATGCACGTCCTCCGGGACGTCCTGCTCGATGGCGAACCCGAGCTTCGGATACTCGATCACCCGTTGGAGGTCGCCGACGAGCTGGTCGGTGACGAGCTTCTCGTCACCGATGCTCTTGAGGTAGTCGTCGAACTCCAGTGGCTCCGAAGCACAGATCACCTCGGCCTCAGGCCACACCTTGCGGGCGGTGGCGAAGGAACGTCGTTCCATATACGGCATGGAGACCAGCAGAACCGTCGCTGGCGTGATCCCCGCGGCGGCCAGAACCTCGCGGGACAAGGTGATGTTCTGACCGGTGTTGCGGGCCTTGGGCTCCAGCAGGATCGCTTCCACGGGGACGCCCAGTGCGATGGCGTGCTCGCGGAAGTGGACCGCTTCGCCGCGAGGGAACCGCTCCGGCGCGGTGGGGTTCGGGCCGCCGGTAAAGACCAGGGTCTGGAAGAGCCCGGCGCGATACAACTCGGCACAGAAGGCTGGCACTCCGAGGTCGTGGCTGCCCAGCCCGATCGCGACGTCGCACGGCCGTGCCTGGTGGTGCATCTGGTGGAAGTCCCAGATCAGCTTGGCCTGCTGACGCTGGTCTTCGGTGATGACCCGCTGGTTGTCCGTCACTCGTCTGTCTCCCTTTTCACCGTCGCCGGGGGCCGGATGCCCCCTCGGTCGTCATCCGGATGCCCTCAATGCTGCGGAGCTGGTGGCTCAGGCCGAACCTGCCGGCCAGCTGCGCGGCTTCGTCGAGCACGCGCAGCCCATCATCCCGGGTGGACGGGTCGGAGAGCAGGATGTGACCGTGAGCGGTGTCCAGACGCACCCGCTGCATCGGCGAGTCGGTCACGCCGGTGCTGCGAGCGATGTCGATGCAGTGCAGGGCGGCGCCCAGATCGCCGACGCCGCGGTGAGCGAGGGCGAGTTTCTGGTGGGCGACCGACCAGTCGTCGGGCTCGGACAGGTCCTCGAACTCGCGGGTCGCGGCCAGCATGACGCGAGCGGCATAGTTGTGGTTGCCGTCCTTGCTCAACGCGGTCCCCACCCACAACCGGGCACGGGCCCGGTCTCGGCGGGAGAGCCGGTCATCGACAGCCAGGGATTCATAGAGGCGGGCGGCCATTTCCAGGTTGCCGGACATCTCCGCGACCACCGCCAGCGACAGGTCGAGCTGGGCGACGCGGCGGGGGATGTCAAGCTGGGTGAAGAGCGAGCGGGCCCCGGCATAGGAGTGCTGGGCCGAAAGCGGCCCCAGCACGGCGCCCTGGTCGTTTGCGAACCCCGACGCGCACAGGGGTGGCCGTCCGGCGCCGACCACTCGACCGGCAGACACCTTGAACCGGACCATGGACCACATGGGAGAGCCTGGACTGACCGCTTGCCCACCGCACGGCAGCCGCGGCGCAGCGAAGCGGAGCGCATCCACACATGCAGGGTGGTCCCCCTCGGAGTCGTCGAGGGGGACCATCATCGAATCGCCGCCGCCCCAGATATGGTCGGCGACGGCACCTACGACGACCCCCGCCGCACCAGCTCGGTCGGCAGCACCAGCTGCGGCCGCTTCGAGGTGCGGTCGCCCTGGGTCTCGATGCCCTGGGTCTCGATCTCCTCCAGCAGCACCCGGACCATCGCCCGCCCCATCTCCTCCGTGTTCTGCCGGACGCTGGTGAGCGGCGGGTCCATGTGGCGGGCGACCGCCGAGTTGTCGAAGCCGACGAGCGCCACGTCGTCGGGCACCCGGCGGCCCTCCTCGCGCAACACCTGGCGGGCACCCGCGGCCATCACGTCGGAGGCGGCGAAGACGGCGTCCAGGTGGGGGCGGCGGCGCAGCAGTTCGCGCATCGCCCGGCGGCCACCCTCCTCGGTGAAGTCGGCAGGTGCGATCAGGTCCGGGTCCACCTCCTGGCCCGCGGCCCGGATTGCCGCGCGGTAGCCGTCGAGGCGGCACTGCGCCACGTACATGTCCAGCGGCCCGGTGATGGTGGCGACCGTGGTGCGGCCGCGGCCGAGGAGGTGTTCGACGGCGGACTGAGCGCCGCCCGCGTTGTCCGAGTCGACGTACGGGACGGACTCGTGCGCGGAGCGGCGGCCGCTGAGCACCGCGGGCATCTCTATCCGCTCCAGCAGGTCGGGCAGCGGGTCGTCCGCGTGGACGGACACCAGCAGCACCCCGTCGACGCGGTGCGCCGAGAGGTACTCGGCGAAGCGCTGGCGCTCCTTGGGGGTGCGGATGAGGGTCAGCAGCAGCTGCAGATCGGTGTCGGCCAGCTCGGCGCCGACACCGCAGATGACGTCCGAGAAGTAGGGCTCGGCGAACAGCCGGGTCTCGGGCTCGGGGATGACGAGGGCGACCGCGTCGGCGCGGTTGGCGGCCAGCGCCCGGGCTACCCGGTTGGGTACGTAACCCAGTTCGGCGACCGCCTGCTCGACCGCGGTGCGGGTGCGGTCGCTGACCCGCGGCGAGCCGTTGATCACCCGGGACACGGTGCCGCGGCCCACCCCCGCGCGGGCCGCGACCTCTTCGAGGGTGGGCCTTCCCCGCCCCACACCGCGCCGTCGGGTTCCTGCCATGTCGCGCCTCCAGCCGTCCGGTACACCGAGCAGAACCACCCCGTGTGGGGAGCTGTTGGGCCATTCAACAGCAGGAGTGGGACCGAAAAGTTTCCGCACGCTCCCTTGACACCCCAGCGGCGAGCCGCGACCCTTCAAGACATCAACCTGGGAGCGCTCCCACACTACCTGACACATACACAACCCGCACGTTCCCCGCCCGCGCCGAGGCACCACAAACCCCCACGCAGCGCCACCATTTGGCCGGGAGCGGTACGTCAGGGCGTCAAGGAGGACGCGAATGTTAAGAAGTTCTGGTACGTACCGGCGGCGAGCGGTGACCCTCGCGGCCGTGGCGGCCCTCGGCGCCGGACTGCTCGCGGGCTGCGCCGACGACGGCGACGACTCGAAGGACTCGTCCGGCGGTGGCGGCGGTGGCGGCAAGGGCAAGACGACCATCACGATCGGCACCTTCGGCGTCTTCGGCTACAAGCAGGCCGGGCTCTACGCCGAATACATGAAGCTCCACCCCGATATCAACATCGAGGAATCCTCGATCGAGCGGAACGAGAACTACTACCCGCAGCTGCTGACCCATCTCGGCACCGGCAGCGGCCTGGCCGACATCCAGGCCATCGAAGTCGACAATATCAACGAAGTCACCACCACCCAGGCCGACAAGTTCGTCGACCTCGCCAAGGCGCCCGGGGTCAAGAAGGACAACTGGCTCTCCTGGAAGTGGGCCCAGGCCACCACCAAGGACGGCAGGACCATCGGACTGGGCACGGACATCGGCCCGATGGCCATCTGCTACCGCAAGGACCTCTTCGAGCAGGCCGGGCTGCCCACCGAGCGCGACGAGGTCGCCAAGCTGTGGGCGGGCGACTGGAACAAGTACATCGAGACCGGCAAGAAGTACATGAAGAAGGCGCCGGGCGACACCACCTTCGTGGACTCCGCCGGCGGTGTCTTCAACGCGGTGGTCTCCAGCAACGCCAAGCGCTACTACGACGAGAGCGGCAAGATCATCTACAAGGACAGCCCGGCCGTGAAGGAGGCCTGGGACCTCGCGACCACCGCGTCGAAGGACAAACTGACCGCCAAGCTCCAGCAGTTCCAGAAGTCCTGGGACCAGGCGTACTCGAACGGCAAGTTCGCCACCGTCTCCTGCCCGCCGTGGATGCTCGGCCACATCAAGGAGAAGGCCGGGGCCAAGGCCGAGGGCAAGTGGGACGTGGCCGCCGCGCCCAGGCCCGGCAACTGGGGCGGCTCCTTCATCGGTGTGCCGAAGGCGTCCAAGCACCAGGAAGAGGCGACGAAGCTCGCCGTCTGGCTGACCGCCCCCGAGCAGCAGGCCAAGCTCTTCGAGAAGCAGGCCAGCTGGCCGAGCGCCCAGGCCGCCTACAGCCTGCCGCAGGTGGGCGACGCCAAGCACCCGTACTTCGGTGACGCGCCGATCGGCAAGATCTTCGCCGAGGCGGCGAAGGGCATCCCGACCCAGGTGCTCGGTCCGAAGGACCAGATCATCAGGCAGAACATCACCGACATCGGGCTGCTCCAGGTCGACCAGCAGGGGAAGTCCCCCAAGGACGCCTGGGAGGCCGCCACCAAGACGATCGACAACGCACTGGACCAGTGAGCCCGGGATGACACCCCCTTCCGGTTTCACTGCTGGTACGGCCGCGCCCCCCACAGGGCAGGGGGGCGCGGCCCCGCGCGCCGTGGCCGTCAAGGCCCCCGACCCCGGCGAGGAGCGGCGTCGCGCCCGGCGCAGCCGCCGCTACCGCTGGGACATCAAGTACTCCCCATACGCGTTCGTCGCCCCCTTCTTCGTCTTCTTCGCGGCCTTCGGGCTCTTCCCGCTGCTGTACACGGGCTGGGCCTCGCTGCACCGGGTGGAGCTCACCGACCCCACCCATATGGAGTGGGCGGGGTGGCACAACTACTCGCGGCTGTGGGACGACGAGTTCTTCTGGAACGCGCTGCAGAACACCTTCACCATCGGGGTGATCTCGACCGTTCCGCAGCTGCTGATGGCCCTCGGCCTCGCGCATCTGCTGAACTACAAGCTGCGCGGCTCGATGTTCTTCCGGGTGGCGATCCTCACCCCGTACGCCACTTCGGTGGCCGCCGCGACCCTGGTGTTCGTGCTGCTCTTCGGGCGCGACTACGGGATGATCAACTGGGCGCTGGGGCTGGTCGGGATCGACAACATCGACTGGCAGAACGGCACCTGGACCTCCCAGCTCGCGGTGTCCACCATCGTCATCTGGCGGTGGACGGGCTACAACGCGCTGATCTACCTGGCCGCCATGCAGGCCGTGCCGAACGACCTGTACGAGTCGGCGGCGCTGGACGGCGCCTCGCGCTGGCAGCAGTTCGTCAACGTCACGATCCCCTCGCTGCGGCCGACGATCCTGTTCACGGTCGTCGTCTCGACCATCGGGGCTACCCAGCTCTTCGGTGAGCCGCTGCTGTTCAACGGGGCCGCCGGGGCCACCGGAGGACCCGACCACCAGTACCAGACGCTCGGGCTGTACCTGTACGAGCAGGGCTGGGTGAACCTGCACCTCGGCCGGTCCTCGGCGATCGCCTGGACGATGTTCCTGATCCTGCTGCTGATCGCCGCCGTGAACGCGATCGTGGCCCGTCGGCTGCGCAAGAGCCAGTGAGTTGCCCGAGGGAGAACCATGAGCGCTGTTATCTCTTCCGGTAGGGCCGCCGAGGGCGCGAAGAGCCCGGACGGCGGGGCGGGCAAGGGGGCCAAGGGCGCCGGCCGGCACCTGCACGGCGGCAAGGTGACCTACGCCGTCCTGATCCTCTTCACCATCGGCTCGCTCTTCCCGCTGGTGTGGACGGCCATCGCGGCCTCCCGCACCAACACCCGGCTCGCCGAGACACCGCCGCCCTTCTGGTTCGGCGGCAACCTGTTCAAGAACCTCGACACGGCGTGGAACGACGCCAACATGGGCTCCGCGCTGCTCAACACCACGGTGGTGGCGGGGACCATCGCGGTGGGCACCGTGCTGTTCTCGACCATCGCGGGCTTCGCCTTCGCCAAGCTGCGCTTCCGCTTCAAGAACCTGCTGATGATGCTGACCATCGGGACGATGATGGTGCCGCCCCAGCTCAGCGTGGTCCCGCTGTACATGACCATCGCCAAGCTGGAGTGGACCGACCAGCTCCAGGCCGTCATCCTGCCCACGCTGGTCAGCGCCTTCGGGGTGTTCTTCATGCGGCAGTACCTGACCCAGGCGCTGCCGACCGAGCTGATTGAGGCCGCCCGGGTGGACGGCGCCAGCAGCCTGCGGATCATCTGGCACGTGGTGTTCCCGGCCGCGCGTCCGGCCATGGCCGTGCTGGGTATGCTCACCTTCGTACAGGCGTGGAACGACTTCTTCTGGCCCATCATCGCACTCACCCAGAACGGCAGTCCGACCGTGCAGGTGGCCCTGACCGGTCTCGGCCGTGGCTATATCCCCGACCAGTCGGTGATCATGGCCGGGGCGCTGCTCGGTACCCTGCCGCTGCTGATCGCCTTCGTGCTCTTCGGCAAGCAGATCGTCGGGGGCATCATGCAGGGCGCGGTCAAGGGCTGACCGGCCAGGGCCCGGGCGACCGGGGCGCGCCGGTCACCTCGTGACCGGCGCGCCCTCGGCCCCCGCGCCATCGCCCTCCGTCCGCTCCGCCCTCCGAAACCCCCTCATCCCCGCCCTCCGAACCCCTTCACCTCCGCCCTCCGAACCCCCCTCCCTTCCGCCCCGCACCACGACTTCGAATGGGAGCGCTTCCATGAGTCTGACCTTCCCCCCCGGCTTCCTGTGGGGCACGGCCGCCGCCGCCTACCAGGTCGAAGGCGCCGCACAGGAGGACGGGCGCACCCCGTCCATCTGGGACACCTTTAGCCATACGCCCGGCAAGACGCTCGGCGGCGACACCGGTGACGTGGCCATCGACCACTACCACCGCTTCCGCGACGACGTCCGCCTGATGTCGGAGCTGGGCCTGGGCGCGTACCGCTTCTCGGTGTCCTGGTCCCGGGTCCAGCCCACCGGCCGCGGGCCGGCCGTGCAGCGCGGGCTCGACTTCTACCGCGCGCTGGTCGACGAGCTGCTGGCGGCCGGCATCCAGCCGGCGCTGACCCTCTACCACTGGGACCTGCCCCAGGAGTTGGAGAACACCGGCGGCTGGCCGGAGCGCGAGACCGCCGAGCGGTTCGCCGAGTACGCCGGGATCGTCGCCGAGGCGCTCGGCGACCGCGTCGAGTTCTGGATCACCCTCAACGAGCCGTGGTGCAGCGCGTTCCTCGGCTACGGGTCCGGGGTGCACGCCCCCGGCCGCACCGAGCGGCTCGCCCCGCTGCGCGCCGCCCATCACCTCAACCTCGCCCACGGCCTCGGCGCCCAGGCGCTGCGCGCCGCGCTGCCCGCGCGCGCCCAGGTCGCCATCAGCCTCAACCCGTCGGTGGTCAGGCCGCTCACCCAGCAGCCCCAGGACCTGGACGCCCAGCGGCGCATCGACGCGCTGGCCAACCGGGTCTTCTCCGGCCCGCTGCTGCGCGGCGCCTACCCCAGCGACCTGATCGCGGACACCGCCTCCATCACCGACTGGTCCTTCGTGCGCGACGGCGACCTGTCGATCATCAAGCACCCCCTCGACGCGCTGGGGATCAACTACTACACCCCGGCCCTGGTGTCCGCCCCCGCCGACGGCGAGCGCGGCCCCCGCCACGACGGCCACGGCGCCAGCGAGCACTCCCCCTGGCCCGGTTCGGAGCGCGTGGCCTTCCACCAGACGCCGGGCGAGCGCACCGAGATGGGCTGGACGATCGACCCGACCGGGCTGCACGAGCTGCTGATGCGCTACAGCCGCGAGGCGCCGGGCGTGCCGCTGTACATCACCGAGAACGGCGCCGCCTTCGACGACAAGCCGGACGCGGAGGGGGTGGTCCAGGACCAGGGCCGCATCGAGTACCTGCGCGCCCACCTGGCCGCCGCCCATCGCGCCATCGCGGACGGCGCCGATCTGCGCGGCTACTTCCTCTGGTCGATGATGGACAACTTCGAGTGGGCGTACGGCTACAGCAAGCGGTTCGGCGCGGTCTACGTGGACTACGCGACCATGGCCCGCGTCCCCAAGGCCAGCGCCCACTGGTACGGGCAGGTGGCCCGTACGGGTGAGGTGCCCGAGGCGTAGGACGTCACGACCCGGTCGCGGCCGGCGGCCGGGTCGAGCCCGTACCGGCATACGGGCGTGCCTTTCCTCCGAACGGCCCAGTCGAGGCCGCCGCACACGGGCGGCGACTGGAATGTGCTGGTAAATCTGGCATATCCAGACTCGTCGGCAAGGGTGAGGCATGAGAGCAGAAAAGGGCGGCAAGGGGGAGGGCCTCGCCAACTGGTTCGACGGGCGGGTCGGCCTCTTCAAGATGGGCAAGGCCCAGCTCAGGAAGGTCTTTCCGGACCACTGGTCCTATCTGATCGGCGAAATCGCCCTCTACACCTTCCTCATCATCATTCTGACCGGCGTCTACCTCACCATGTTCTTCGAGCCCAGCATGCGTGAGGTCGTCTACCACGGCACCTATCGGCCGCTGAACGGCGTCCGCATGTCGGAGGCGTACGAATCCGCGCTGAACATCAGCTTCGATGTGCGCGGCGGGCTGCTCATGCGGCAGATCCACCACTGGGCGGCGATCCTCTTCGTGGCGAGCATGCTCGTCCACATGATGCGGACCTTCTTCAACGGAGCCTTCCGCAGGCCGCGCGAGATCAACTGGCTCTCCGGCGCCGGGCTGCTGATCCTCGGCATGTTCGACGGATTCCTCGGCTATTCCCTGCCCGACGACCTGCTCTCGGGCACGGGGATGCGCTTCCTGGAGGGCGCGATCCTGTCGGTGCCGATTGTCGGCACCTACCTGGTGTTCTTCATCTTCGGCGGACAGTTCCCCGGCGAGATCATCATTCCGCGGCTGTTCACCTTCCACGTCCTGCTGCTCCCCGGGATCATGCTCGGCCTGCTCGCGGTCCACATGATCCTGCTCGTGTACCACAAGCACACCCAGCACATGGGGCCGGGAAGGAAGAACATGAACATCGTCGGGCCGCCCCTGTGGCCCGTCTACGTGGCCAAGTCCGGCGGTTTCTTCTTCCTCGTCTTCGGGGTCAACGTCGTCATGTCGGCCATCGCCCAGGTCAATCCGGTGTGGCTGTACGGCCCCTACCGCCCCGACCGCGTGTCCACCGACGCCCAGCCCGACTGGTACATGGGATTCTCCGAGGGGCTGATCCGCCTGATGCCGGGCTGGGAGATCAATCTGTGGGGCCACACCCTGGTCCTCGGGGTCTTCATCCCCCTGATGGTCTTCCCGGTGGTGCTGCTGATCATCTGGCTGTACCCGTTCCTCGAGGCCTGGATCACCGGCGACCGGCGCGAACACCACTTCAACGAGCGCCCCCGCAACTCCCCCTCCCGCACCGCGTTCGGCGCCGCCTGGATGGCCCTGTACGCCGTCCTGCTGGCCGCCGGCGGCAACGACCTCATCGCCACCCATTTCGACCTGTCGCTGAACGCCATCACCTGGACCTGCCGGATCGCCTTCTTCGTGCTGCCGGCGATCGTCTTCGTCATCACCAAGCGGTGGTGCATCGGCCTCCAGCGGCGCGACCGCGAGAAGGTCCTGCACGGCCGCGAGACCGGCATCATCAAGCGCCTCTCCCACGGCGAGTACGTCGAGATCCACGAGCCGCTGACCCAGGCCGAGCGGTACACCCTGACCGCCCACGACCAGCAGGACCCCCTGGAGCCCCCGGCAGAGATCGACGAGGCCGGCGTCCCCCGGAAGGCGTCCCGCGCGCACAAGCTGCGCGTCAGGCTGTCCCGCAGCTACTTCGGTGACCGGGGGCAGATCCCCAAGGCCACGGTGGAGGAGTACCGCCGCCACCAAGCGGAGCACGAGCCCCATGAGGAGCGCGAGCCGACCCACTGAGCAGTGTGAAGCGGAGCCGACGTCACGTCAGTCGCGGTCTTCTCCACAGCAGGGCGACCGCGACGAGGCCCGCCAGACAGGGCGTCATCCCGGCCCAGCCGAGCGCCGGCGGCAGGCCGGTCTCGCCCGAGGTGTCCTTGGTGAGCAGCCCGGTCAGTCCGACGCCGGTGCCGATCACGAACATCACGGTCGCGGCGGGTCGGGCCCACCGCTTGCCTGCCTTGACAGCCCAGGCCGTCGTCAGCCAGGCCAGGACGCCGAGCCCTCCGATGACGGACAACACGACCAGGTAGGTGGCGACGGCCGAGTCGACCCGCGCCCGGGGGTAGGTGGGATAGCCGGCGCGGATGTGGTCGGCCAGCAGGTGGGTGGTGCCGCGGTCGACGTACGGGGCGATCGCCGCGAGGACGGTGAGCGCCAGGCCCGCGTACATCGCTGCGAGCGGCCCTCGTGCGTGGGATGGGTTCGTCATCAGGGTGCCTCTCTCGTCACGGGTCGGTTCTCGTCACTGGTCGATTCGCTTGGTCGATTCGCTTCACTGGTCGATCAGGGCGATGCCGTGGTCGCCGTACCGGGCCCCCTGGGCCCCGGTGTCGGGGACGGCGGCGTCGATGGCGTCGAGGTCGGCGGCGGTCAGGCGCAGGTCGAGGGCGGCCAGGTTGTCCCGCAGATGGGCGCGGCGGGAGCTGCCGGGGATGGGGATGACGTCGCCGCCGCGGGTGAGGAGCCAGGCGAGGGCGACCTGGGCGGGGGTGGCGTCCTTGGCGGCGGCGAGGTGGGTGATGGCATCGACGATGGCCAGGTTGGCCTCGAGGTCCTCGCCGTGGTAGCGGGGAGCGGTGGCGCGGAAGTCGCCGGGTTCGTAGCGCGTGGTGGTGCGGACGGCGCCGGTGAGCAGGCCGCGGCCGAGAGGGCTGTAGGCGATCAGGGTGGCGCCGATGTCGCGGATCGTGGGCAGGATGTCGTTCTCGACATGGCGTTCCCACAGCGAGTACTCGGTCTGGACGGCGCTGATCGGGTGGATGGCGTGGGCGCGGCGGAGGGTGGCGGCCGAGACCTCGGACAGGCCGACGCGGCCCACCTTGCCCTGGGCGACCAGGTCGGCGAGGGTGCCGACGGACTCCTCGACGGGGACGGCGGGGTCGACGCGGGCGAGGTAGTAGAGGTCGATGTGATCGGTGCGCAGCCGGCGCAGCGAGGCTTCGCAGGCACGCCGCAGATCGCTGGGTGAGCCGGCGGGGACCAGGCCCTCGGCGGTGCGGCGGACGCCGGTCTTGGTGGCCAGCACGGCGCGGTCGCGGTGCGGTGCGAGGGTCCGGCCGAGGAGTTCCTCGTTCGCTCCGTCGCCGTAGAAGTCGCCGGTGTCGAACAGGGTGACGCCGGAGCCGAGTGCCTCCAACAGGGTGGCCGCGGCCTCCTGCGGGTCGGCGGGGCCGTAGCTGCCGGTCATGCTCATGCAGCCGAGGCCGAGCCGGGAGACGGCTGGGCCGTCGGGTCCAGGGGTGGGGTGCATCGTCTGTGTCCTTCTCCCCTCCCGGCCGGATGCCGGGTGTGTCGTCGCGGTCGGACAGTGCGTCGCCCTCATTATGCACGCACCGCGTGCATCAGCAAGTGCATAGGTTAGGCTGAGCCTTGTGACGAGAGGGGCGAGATGACTGGCCGAAGGCGATGGTCGACCGAGGAGATCCTGGACACGGCGGCGAAGCTGCTGCGCACGAGCGACGCCGAGTCGTTCAGCGTGCGGAAGCTCGCCGCGGCGCTCGGGACCGACTCCTCCAGCCTCTACCGCCACTTCCGCAACAAGACCGAACTGCTGCGCGCGGTCGCCGACCGGATCCTTCAGGCCGCCATGGACGGCTACCGCCCCGAGGGCGACTGGAAGCAGCGCATCACCGCCCTTGGCCTGCGCCTGCGCGAGGCCTTCGGCGAGCAACCCCAACTCGCCGCGGTCTGGGGACGCTACGGGTCCGGCGGCACCGGATCCCGGTTGATCATGGAGGAGCTGCTGCAGGCCCTGCGCACGTCCGGCCTGCCCGACGAGGAGATCCCGGCGCGCTACCACCGCCTCGTGATCCTCCTCGCCGCGCTGATCTCCTCCGAGGCCGGCATCAGCATCATCACCCCCGAGGAGTACGAACAGGGCATGGAGCAGTTCCGCGTCGCCGTGCTCGGCGCCGACCCCGAACGCTTCCCCGCCCTGGCCCACTTCGCCCGCGACATCCGCCCCCTCGGCGCGGACCGCCCCGCCGCGTTCGAGGAGATCCTCGCCGCCCAGCTCGCCGCCATCGAGGCCCAGCTCCCCTGACGTGCCGGATCCCGGACGAGCGCGCTCTGCGGATCAGTCGAAGACCTTCGGCGGTGGCGTCGGGGAGGGGGTGGCGGTGGCGTCGGTGACCGGGGGTGCGCCGGCGGTGAAGTCCGCCAGGGCGCGGCCGTGCTCGACTCGTGCCGGGTGGGGGTCGGTGGCGGCGCGGCGGGTCAGTTCGGCGATGGGGAGTTCCCGGTCGGCGGCCAGCAGGACGGCGTTGCCGAAGCGGCGGCCGCGGAGGACGGCCGGGCTGGAATGTGCTCGCCGCCTTGGCGAGCCGCGCGGGCAGCCCTGCCGCGCCGGGCATCAGCTCGGGCGTGCCGGTCCTGCGCGTCATGTCTGTCGCACAGGCACTGCCGTTCTACCGTGACTTCCTTGGCTTCGCCCTGGACTGGGAGCACCGGTTCGAGCCCACGCTGCCACTGTACGTGCAGATTTCGCGCTCGACAGCGGTGCTGCACCTCTGCTCGCCCGACCAAACGCGCCGTACGTCCCGGAGTCGACCCGGACGCGCCTGGAGGGCCCGAGGCTGCGGGTCATCGACCCGTACGGCAATGTCCTGAGATTCGCGCAGCCGCAATCCGCACAGTAGCCGACCTCGGCAGAGCGCGCCGCAGCTCGGTGCGCTCTGCCGACACGAACCCACCACCTGGACACTCCGCAGAGCGACGGTAGCAAGATCACGATCTAGTCCGGAGTACTAAGCGTCCGCGGGCGACGTTTCCTCAATCATGTCTTCCATCTGCGACCGATCAGGGCAGATGGGACCGCCACATGCACAGGCTGGCCACGCCATGGACAGGTGGGCGAGGGTCAGGTGCTTGGGGCGCCGCACGACCTGCTTGGGCCGAACGCATGTCCTCGTGCCATCAAGGCTGACCCGATACACCGCGATGGTCATCTCCGTCATAGCCGCCCCCACTTTTTGTCCAGCGTTTCGATCAGCCGCTGACTCTCCGGGCAGCGTGTTCCGGCCGGACACCAGGGGTGTTCCACCATGACGTGTCGCTCCAGCGCTGCGTATTCCGGCGGAAGCGTGTCCCGCAGAGGAGTGAAACTCCCACTGACGGCCGAGGCCGGTCGCCCGCGTTCGGGATGGCTCAGAGCGTTCGCCGGTGTCACTCGTTCGAGTGTTCGTGGTAGACATTTCATGTCGGTCTGCTCCTTCAGATCGTCCATGCCCCGGGCCGTCCCGAGCGGCGCCGGGGCCTGCGCTGTCCAGCACGGGGGCGTGCCGTCTGGAAGAGCATCGAGCGGGCGGAACAGACGAGGGAACAGGGGATGGGGATCCCCTCGACTGATTCGGGGAACCCCGTTCTCGCGCCAGGGCTACTGTGGGATCAGTTCACTGCCGTCCCTGCAAGGTGGCCCATGGACGACCGCAAGACCCGGCGCAGCGACTATCCGCTGACAATCCCCGACGCGGTACTACAGAGCGACGCCATGCGGCGAGCCTGTGCTGCCCGGAACTTCCAGGAGATCTTCCGCCTCGTCAACCGGCGTACGGGCACAAGTCAGGCGGTGATGGCGGCCGCCATCGGCAACATGACGAGTTCGCGGGTGAGCGACGTCATCCGGGGCGTCCGAGGCATCCGAGGACGTGAAGTCATGGAACGCGTGGCTGACGGCTTCGGAATTCCTGGAGACATGCTCGGTTTACCGAAACGACCTTGGGAGACCCGACCGGAGGGAGGCGACCAGGCGCCCAGCTCTACTTGCTTCGAAGAAGATCAGGAGACGGCAGACGCGCAGCCCTCATCATCAATTACCGGTGCCGCGGGTCATGCCATGTACGTGCGCCGTGGGGAGGTGGAGAAGACGAGGCGTCGCGACGCAGTGAAACTGGCCGGACTCGCCATTGCTGCCCCTGCCGTCACCGCGAAGATCCTGGAGCAGGCTGCTGCCGAGGCCATCGAGTTCACCCGTCAGGCTGAGGCCAGCGCGCTCGCTTCCGACACTTTGGATCACCTCGACCTGGCCGTCACCGAATTCAACGGCGCCTATTCGCTCAAGCCGCCGCAACAGCTCTTCGAGGCCGTTCTGGACTACCGTCGCAAGGTCGGCGCCCTCCTCAAGGGCGAGCACACCCACCGGCAGGGCCGGGAACTACTCGCTTTCGCCGGATGGTTGTCCGAGCTGTTGGCGTGGCTGGCCCACGACCTCGGCGACGCCCGCACAGGCCTCGCCTTCGCCACCGACGCCTTCGTACACGGTCAGCAAGCCGGGCACGGCCGGCTCTGCGCGTGGGCAATGGACGCCGCTGCCTCCATCAACCTGTACGAGCAGCGCCCCGCTCAAGCCCTGAATGCCGCCCGCCGAGGACTGGCCGAGGCCCCCGCCGACCACCCGCTGACCGTACGACTGCATGCCCAAGCCGCACGCGCCTGCGCGGCTGACGGAGACACCGAAGGCTTCACCGCCGCGTTTCGCGCCGCCGAAGACACCTACCAGCTGCTTCCGCCTCGCTCGCCACGCCGGTTCGGTGTGGACGTCCTGCCTCTGGCGGAATATGCGCTCACCTCCTACCCAGCGACCTCTTGCATTTGGCTCGGCCAGGCCGACCGGGCCCACCAGTACGCCGAGCGAGCTCTCGCTTCCTACCAGGCAGCCCCGCAAGCATCCCGTTCGCCCAGCCGCGAGGCCATCGCCCGCATCGATCTGGCGCTCGCCCACGCCCAGCTCGGCGACCCCGACGACGCGGTCGCTCTGGGACATCAGGCCCTCGACTCCGCCCGTGTCGTCGACTCCGTACGCAACCGGGCCAGCGACCTCACCACTTACCTCACTCGCCGCTACCGGGGGCATGCAGCAGTGGAGTGCCTGCGTGAGCGTTTGATACATACAACGCAGCGGGCAAGCGGCCTCTGCTGACCACGGACGACGTCTGACCCGGAGGATTAACCAGAGCAATGACCACATCGGTTCCCAGCGAACACACCCTCAACATCCGCAAACCCTACTTCGACCTCATTTCGCAGGGCACCAAGACGATTGAGATTCGCGTCGGCTACCCCAAGATCCGGAAGTTCAAGCCCGGAGATCTCCTGTGCTTCATCTCCGGCGACGCCACCGTACAGACCCGTGTCACCGCGATCACCGAGTACCGGTCGTTCGAAGAAATGCTCGATGCCGAAGAAAGTGCAGCGATTGGGGGTCATTCCATGACCCGGGACGAACTCTTGGCTGCCATCCGTGAAATCTATCCGGCCGAGAAGGAAGCACTGGGCGCTTTTGCAATTCACATAGAGCTTGTCAAAAAATGAAGCGGGGAGGCGGCGGCGTGCGGGTGTACATCAGCGCCGACATGGAGGGCGTGACCGGTCTGGTCGACGCCGAGGACGTGCAACTGCGCGGCAGGGACTACGAGCGCGGCCGGGAGATGATGACCGAGGACGTCAACGCGGCCGTCCGCGGCGCGCTCGCCGCCGGTGCCACGCACGTCCTGGTCAACGACGCACACAGCTCCATGCGCAATCTGCTCGCCGACCGCGTCCATCCCGAGGCGGTTCTGGTGCGCGGCATGCCCAAGCCGATGGGCATGCTGCAGGATCTGGACGCCGGCTTCGACGCGGTGCTGTGCGTCGGCTTCCACTCCCGCGCCGGGACCCTCGGGGTGCTGAGCCACAGCTACATGGGCCATGAGATCGAGGACATGTGGCTCGACGACCGGCCCGTGGGCGAGATCGGCTTCGCCCACGCCACCGCCGCGGCCCTCGGTGTTCCGGTGGTGATGCTCTCCGGGGACGACGCGGCCTGCGCCGAGATGGCCGCCTGGGACGACACGGTCGTGACCGCGCCGGTCAAGTACGCCCTCGACCGGTTCGCGGCCCGCCTGCGGCCGGTGGCCGAGGCGCGGAAGGCGATCGAGGAGGCCGCCGCCGAGGGGGTGAGCCGTGCCGCGGCGCTCGCGCGTCCGGCGGTTGGTGGTGCCGATACGGACGCAGGCGCAGGCGCAGGTGCGGGTGCGGACGCAGGCGCAGGTGCGGGTGCGGACGCAGGCGCAGGTGCGGGTGCGGGTGGCATGACCCTGGCCGTGCGCTGGCAGTCCTCCTCCGTCGCGTCCCAGCTGGTGGGCATCCCCGGCGTCACCTTGCGCGACGCGCGCACGGTCGAGGTCACCGGACCTGCTCCTCAGCTGTTCCGGCTCTTCGGGGTGTTCATGCGCGTGGCGTCATCGGTGACCGGTCAGCATCCCTACTGCTGAGGGGCGCTGCTGCCGATGCGCGCTGCCGTGGATCAGTCGAAGACCTTCGGCGGTGGCGTCGGGGAGGGGGTGGCGGTGGCGTCGGTGACCGGGGGTGCGCCGGCGGTGAAGTCCGCGAGGGGGCGGCCGTGCTCGACTCGTGCCGGGTGGGGGTCGGTGGCGGCGCGGCGGGTCAGTTCGGCGATGGGGAGTTCCCGGTCGGCGGCCAGCAGGACGGCGTTGCCGAAGCGGCGGCCGCGGAGGACGGCCGGGTCCGCGGTCAGGCATACGTGGGCGAAGGCGGCGCGCGCGGTGGCGACCTGGGCGCGGAGGTGGGCGAGTGGGGGGCCGTCCGCGATATTGGCGGCGTAGAGGCCGTCCGGGCGCAGCGCCCGTCGTACCTCGGCGAGGAATTCGACGCTGGTGAGGTGGGCGGGGGTGCGGGCGCCGCTGAAGACGTCGGCGACGATCAGGTCGGCCCAGCCGTCGGGCACCTTGCCCAGGCCGACCCGCGCGTCGGCGCCGCGCACCCGGATCCGGTCGGCGGGGTTCAGCGGGGCCTCGCGCCGTACGAACTGGACGAGCGCGGCGTCCCACTCGACCACCTGCTGGGTGGAGCGGGGCCGGGTGGCCGCGATGTAGCGGGCGAGGGTGAAGGCGCCGCCGCCGAGGTGGACGGCGTGGACGGGGCGGCCGGGCGGGGCGGTGAGGTCGGCGATGTGGCCGAACCTGCGCTGGTACTCGAAGTCCAGGTACGAGGGGTCGTCGAGGTCGACGTGCGACTGCGGCTTGCCGTCCACCAGCAGGGTCCACGCGCGCGGGCGGTCCCGGTCGGGGACGAGTTCGGCGAGCCCGCCGTCCACCGGCGCGGCAACCGGCTCCAGGGCGCGCGCCCGCCCCGCGCCGCGCCCCCGCGCCGCCGTCGCCTTCTTCCGTACGCCCTTCGCCACGTGCCCCAGTATGCGGGTGGGGTGGCATGCGGGGGCGGGGCGGGCCGGGGCGCCGGGGCCGGTGGGTCAGCGGCAGCGGTCCACGGCCTCGATCATGCGGGCCGCCTCCCCGAGCGCGGCCCGCAGCTCGGCGGGGTCCGTCGCGCCGGTGTACGCGTCGCCCGGGGGCACCAGCCAGCCGGTGCCGGTCAGCGGGGGCGGCACCCCGGCGCCCCCGGCCGCGTCCTCGGCGGCGGCGGCGCCCGTGCTCAGGCGGACCCCGCACCCCGGTGTCTCCGCACACTCGCTGCCCGGCAGGTCCCAGCGCGCCGCGGTGCCGGCGGGCACCACGAAGCCGAGCGTGTCGCAGGCGTGGTCGTGCAGCACGGGGCCCACGCCGTCGCGTGCGCGGCGCAGGATGTCCACCGCCTCCAGCCCCTGACGGGCCGGCACGGTGACGAGGTCGCAGTCCTGGCACGGGAGATGCTGGGCAGTCGTCCGCGAGCCACTGTTGTCCACTCGGGCCTCCCTCTCCGACGGGTTGCAAAGAGCCCAACGCACGACAGTGTCAACGGCTACGGCCGAATGCCGCCGTAAAGGATGGCAGTTCATGGCAAATCACGGGCGAGATGCCGCGTTTTTCCGGAACGCCCGAGTGTCGGGTGGGCCCTGGCCGGTACGGTTCTCCTCCGCCCACCCGGGAGCCCCGTCAGGACCGTTAGGGAGGGGCCGCCATGACGCCGCTTCCCGCGTCTTCGCCGTCACAGTCTTCGCCGTCTTCGGCGTCTTCCGCGTCTTCGCCGTCGCAGCCCTCGCAAACGTCGGCGCCGCGGCCGAACGCCGCCTTCCGGCGGCTGCGCGGCCAGCTTTCCCCGTCCGAGTTCGCCGCCGCCGTACGGAGGGCCGCGCGGGAGATCGGCGAACAGGTCTCCTGCGACGCCCGCTACATCGGCCGCGTCGAGTCCGGGGCGATCCGCTGCCCCAACTACGCGTACGAGCGCGTCTTCCGGCACATGTTCCCCGGGCGCACGCTGACCGACCTCGGCTTCTCACCGCGCGAGGCGGTACGCGGACGCCGGGCGGGGCCCGCCCCCGGACCCCGGCCGGCCCCCGCCGGGGAGCGCGCCGCCGCGCCGGGCCCTCCCCCGGGCCGCTTCCCAGGCGGCGATCCGCCGCACCCCGACTTGGTGTTCCGGGAGCCGTTCGGCGTCCCCGGCGGCCGGGCCGGGGAGGCGGAGGCGGCGGCCGTCGAGGAAGCCGTCCTCCGGATCCGGCTGCTGGACGACCGGCACGGGGCGGACAGCATCTACCCGCACACCGCCCGCCCGCTGAACGCCGCGTACGCCCTGCTGGACGCCGGGGCCCACCGCCGCTCGATCGCCGACCGGCTGTACGCGGGCGCCGGGGAACTGGCCATCTCGGTGGGCTGGCTGGCCCATGACTCCGGCCGCCTGGCCGACGCCCGCGCGCACTACGCGGAGGCCCTGGCCACCGCGCGGGTCACCGGCGACCCGGCCCTGGAGGCGCACGCCTTCTGCAACGCCGCCTTCCTCGCCCGCGACGCCGGCCGCCCCCGCGAGGCCGTCCGGGCCGCGCAGGCGGCGCGGCGGGCGGCGGACCGACTGGCCTCGCCGCGGCTGCTGTCGCTGATCGCGCTGCGCGAGGCGGGCGGCTGGGCCTGGCTGACCGACCGGACGAACTGCGAGCGGGCCCTGCTGCGGGCCCAGGCGCTCTTCTGCCGCGGCCCGTCCGACGCCGACCCGGAGTGGATGAGCTTCTACGGAGAAGCCGAGTTGGAGGGTCTGGAGGCGCAGTGCTGGTCGGCGCTCGGCGAGTGGGGGCGGGCCGTCGAGCACGCCCGCCGCGCGGTCGCCCTGCAGAGCCCGCACTTCACCCGCAACATCGCGCTCTTCACCACGGAGCTGGCCAGCGATCTGCTCGCGGACGGCGCGCCGGACGCGGCGGCCGTCGCGGCGGGCCGCGCCCTGGAGCTGATGGACCAGGTCAGTTCCTCCCGCATCCGAGCGATGCTCGACGAAACCGCCCGCGTGCTGCGCCCCCACGGCCGCAACGCGACGGTCGCGGACTTCCTCGCCCGGTACGAGACGGTCCCGCGCGGGGCGGCCCGGGTGCGCGTTCAGCCCAGGTGACCCGTGTCGTTCCAGCGTTCGATGGCCGGTTCGCCGTACGCCCAGCCCAGCACGGAGAGGGACGTCGGCTCCAGGCGGATCCGCGCCCCGAAGGACACGTCGAGGCCCAGCCAGCGCGCGCCCAGGGTGCGCAGGATGTGGCCGTGGGCGAAGACCAGCACGTCCCGGTCGGCCGAGCGCGCCCACTCCACCACCGCGTCCGCCCGCGCCGCGATCCCGTCCGGCGTCTCCCCGTCCGGGACGCCGTCGCGCCAGATGAGCCAGCCCGGCCGGATCGCCTGGATCTCGGCGGGGGTCATGCCCTCGTACGCGCCGTAGTCCCACTCCAGCAGCGCGTCCCAGTCCCGCGCCCGGTTGCCGAACCCCGCCAGCTCGCAGGTCTCCCTCGCCCGCGCCAGCGGGCTGGTGCGGACCTCGACGTCCGGCAGGCCCGCCCAGGGCGCGTGGTGGAGGCGCTCGCCGAGCAGCTTGGCGCCGCGCCGTCCCTCCTCCAGCAGTGGGATGTCGGTGCGGCCGGTGTGCTTCCCGGACAGCGACCACTCCGTCTGTCCGTGCCGGGCCAGGAGGATGCGTGGTGCCATGAGGGGGTCGCCTTTCACCGGGTCGGGCACCGGTCGGCGCCGTACGGCCCCATCATCGCTCACCCGTTCCCGAGGCAACCGTGGGGGCGATCCCGGCGTCTTCCTCTGCGCGCACCTGTCGGTCGGAGGGGGATGTCGGGGGATTGAGCAGCGGCGACCCGCGCTTTCCGGACGCATGTCGGGGGCGGTGCGCGAGCCGCTTTGCCTACGCCGTACGGTTGATCGCGCGCCATTTCGTGGCCGCCTGAGTTTTTGGAGAGCGTCCGGATGCCCCAGACCGCGCCCCGCGCCGGAACATGGCAGGGCAGTCGGCCACGTTGGTGGTCCGAACTGCCCTTGATAGCCGTGGTGTACGCGGCGTACTCGGCCGGCCGACTGCTGGCCCGGGGGGACGTGTCGACCGCCGTCGACCACGGCCTGGCCCTCCTCCACTTCGAACAGCGGCTGAACCTCGACTTCGAGACCCCGCTGAACGACCTCTTCACCGCGAACGCGTGGATAGGCATACCCGCCGACTTCGCGTACGCCTCGTTGCACTACGTGGTCACCCCCGCGATCCTGGCCTGGCTGTGGAAGCGCCGCCGGGCCGCCGACTACCGGCTGCTGCGCACCTGGCTGCTGATCTCCACGCTGATCGGCCTGATCGGCTTCACGCTGATGCCGACCTGCCCGCCCCGGCTGCTCGAGGCGAGCCACGGCTTCGTCGACACGATGGCGCAGTACAGCTCGTACGGCTGGTGGGGCGGCGAGGCGAGCGCGCCGCGCGGGCTCGGCGGGCTCACCAACCAGTACGCGGCCATGCCCAGCCTCCACGTGGGGTGGGCGCTGTGGTGCGGGGTGGTGCTGTGGCGGCACGGGCGCTCGGTGTGGGCCAAGGCGATCGGGGTCCTCTATCCGCTGAGCATCGCCGTCGTGGTGATGGGCACCGCGAACCACTACTTCCTCGACGCGGCCGCCGGCGCGGCCGTCATGGGGGTCGGGCTGCTGCTGGCCCGGCCCGCGCTGCGGCTGGCCGGCCTGATCCGGGCCCGCCTCGGCGCCGCCCGCCGGCCCGACGAGGCCGCCGGGACCACCGCCGCGGCCGCCGGGACCACCGCCGCGGCCGCCGGGACCGGCACCGCGACTGCCGGAACCGCCTCCGTTACCGCCGCGAATGGCACCTCAAACCTCAATGTCGCCTCGAATGTCAGTGACAAGTGCGAGACTGCGGCGCGTGAACGGGAACGGATCCCTCGACAGCAGGGCAGGGACGCGGACGGAAGCAGGAGCGGCGACAGCGGTGGCAGGGAGGCCGGCGCGGCAGCCCGAAGCGGCAGGGGCGGGGAGACCGCCACGGCCGGGGAAGGCGCTGCGGCAGCGGCTCGCTGAGCTGCGCGGCCCGGCGACCACCCCGCACCCCCTGGACGCCCGCGCGCTGGCCGCGCTGGCCGCCAACCCCGGCTGCCGCCGCCGCGCGCTGCTGGACGGGGCGGGCGTCGACAAGCTGGCGCTCGCCCAGGCGCTGGGGTCCCCCGCGGCCTTCGGTCAGTCCCAGTTCGCCCACCAGCGCGGCAACACCTTCGAGGCCCGGGTCAAGGCGGACGGCGGCCAGGCGCTGACGCGGCTGCTGCACGAGCGGCTGCGCGACGGCTCCCCCGCGCCCGAGCCGGGCACCACCACCGTCCCCGACCTGACCGCCGCCGGCCCGCAGGGGCGCACCGCGCGCACCGCGCTGGCCCTGCGGGAGGCCACCGCGGCCGGGGGCTGGGCGCTGCTCGACCACCCCATGGTGAGCCTGGACATCGCGGGCTCCCCCGCCTTCCTCGAGCCGGACGCGGTCGTGGTGCACCCCGACGGCTCCTGGACGGTCATCGAGATCAAGTCCTTCCCGATGGTGGACGGCTCGGCGGACCCGGCCAAGGTGGGCGCGGCGGCGCGGCAGGCCGCGGTGTACGCGCTGGCGCTCGACCGGGTGGCGTCCCTGGCGGGCGCCCGGGTGCGCCACGAAGTGCTGCTGGTCTGCCCGAAGGACTTCTCCAACCTCCCCACCGCCGAGCTCGTGGACGTGCGCAAGCAGCTGGCCGTCACGCAACGGCAGCTGACCCGGCTCACCCGGATCGAGGAGATCGCCGCCGCGCTCCCCGACGGCCTCACCTTCGACCTGCGCCTCGCGGACGACGGCCGTACGGTGACCCGGCCGGTGGAGGAGCTGAGGGCCGCCGTGGACGCGGTGGACGCCGCCTACGCGCCGGAGTGCCTGTCCGCGTGCGAGCTGGCCGTCCACTGCCGGGCCCGGTGCCGGGCGGCGGGCGGCGTGGAGTCGCTGGGCCGGGGCGTGCGGGGCGAGCTGGGCGGGCTCACGACCGTCGAGGCGGTGCTCGCCGCCGCGCTCGGCGAGGCCGCGGACGCCGACCGGCCGGCCCCGTCCACCGGCGACCCGGCGGTGGACGCCCTGCGCCGCGCGGCCGACCTGCGCGCCGGGGCGCTGCCGCTCG